>DATGXN010000178.1:0-5134 GCA_035298945.1 Chitinophagaceae bacterium
CCAGCATGGCCTCAAGATCCTTAGTTCTGAATAAACTCATATGCTTTTATAAATGTGGTCTGTAATAGAATTTGGAAAGATAAAGAATTCCGCATTTCACCATCCATCTTTTTGATAAAATGCAGGATGGTGCAGAGACATAAACAGTAACATAAATGATTTATATTGCGACCTATGCAAAAAGGTAACCGTTTAACGATCTACATTCTCCTATCCATGGTGATTGGTGTGGTCATTGGTTACATGATACACGTCAATTCGTCTACGGAATTCATTACCAGCATTTCATCGAAATTCAGGATACTCACCACCATATTCCTCAGGTTGGTCCAAATGATCATTGCCCCCCTGGTTTTTTCTACCCTCGTTGTGGGAATAGCTAAACTGGGCGATCTGAAAACCGTAGGCAGGGTGGGGGGCAAAGCCCTTCTCTGGTTCATTACTGCATCTTTGCTATCATTGCTGATAGGTATGTTCTGGGTCAATATCCTGCATCCCGGAACCGGGTTTACACCAGGGGCCGGCGACCTCAGCGGGGCAAAAGACGTGTTGGGCAAAACAAACGTGTTTTCCCTGAATGATTTTGTTACCCATCTTTTCCCGAAAAGCATATTCGAAGCGATGGCCACCAACGAGATCCTGCAGATCGTGGTGTTCTCGATATTTTTCGGTGTAGCCATGGCTCATATCGGGGAGCGAGCAAAATCAATCATACATGCACTGGATACCATAGCTCACATTATTCTGAAAATGGTAGGCTATGTAATGAATTTTGCACCCCTGGGTGTATTTGGTGCTATCGCTGCCGTGGTGGCCACCTACGGCATAGAAAGTATACTGGTGGTGTACCTGAAATATTTTGGAGCCTTCCTTGTAGGCATATTCTCGCTGTGGATCCTCATGTTGATAGTGGGCTACCTGATACTGGGGAACAGGCTGTTTGAACTCATTAAACGAATCCTGAACCCACTGGCCATTGCCTTCAGTACTACCAGCAGTGAAGCGGTATTTCCTAAACTGGTGGAAGAACTTGAAGCGTTCGGCTGTAAAAATAAGATCGTCGCTTTCATCTTGCCCCTGGGTTATAGCTTTAACCTCGACGGCAGTATGATGTACATGACTTTCGCCAGCATATTCATTGCGCAGGTCTACAATGTGCCGCTTGATCTGCCAACGCAACTTACCATGCTGCTGGTGCTCATGCTTACCAGCAAGGGTATTGCAGGTGTGCCCAGGGCATCCCTGGTTGTTGTTACTGCTACCTGTGCCATGTTCAATATACCGCCGGAAGGTATTGCGCTGATCCTGCCCATAGACCATTTCTGTGACATGTTCAGGTCAATGACCAATGTGATCGGCAATGCCCTGGCAACAACAGCTGTAAGTAAATGGGAAGGCGAACTGGTCAATCCGCATGAATTGATAACTGAAGAAGAATTATAACCAATTGAGATGCACGTACTATTAGAAATAGGTTTTGGTGATCTGTTGAATCCAGAGTTCTACATTCAGAATGGAGGTTTGTGGTTATTCCTGTTCATAGTATTTGCGGAAACAGGTTTATTTGCCGGATTCTTTCTTCCTGGTGACTCCCTGCTGTTCGTGGCCGGTATATACAGTTCTGAACTGGCTGCAGAAGTGGGAGCAGGGAATAGCGAATTCACAGATCTCCTGATCGTCACGCTGCTGGTGGTCGTCGCAGGTGTGATCGGGAACATGGTCGGTTACTGGTTCGGAGCCAAAAGCGGACCTTATCTTTTTAAACGAAAAGACACACTGTTATTCAAGAAGAAACACCTGTACACTGCGAAAGAGTTCTACGACAAGCATGGTGGCGGAGCTATCATTTTTGCGAGGTTCATTCCCATCATCAGAACATTTGCGCCTATCATTGCAGGCATCGTAGAGATGGACAAGAAGAAATTTGCGTTCTATAATATTGTCGGCTGCGTGGCCTGGGCAGTTTCCATGCTATTCACCGGGCACTACCTCTATAAATTCTTTCTCAATACGTTTAACATCGATCTGAAGCATAGGCTGGAGTTCATTGTGCTGGGCATAGTGCTTGTTACCACAGCACCGGTAATCCTGAAGCTCATCAAGGGAGGTAAGAAAGATTCCTCACAACATCACGATAATTCCTGATCATCATATGGAGAAACAACAGCACTCGATCATTAACATTGCTGTCATCGTTGCTGCACTTGGTTATTTCGTAGATATATACGATCTGTTATTGTTCACCATTGTCAGAGAGCCCAGCCTCCACGGATTGGGCGTTACTGATGCAGGCATGATCGCTGCCAGTACAAAGATCATCAACTGGCAAATGCTGGGTCTGCTGATCGGCGGGGTGATCTGGGGTATTATGGGAGACAAGAAGGGCCGGCTCAGTGTGCTTTTCGGTTCCATCATGCTCTATTCTGTTGCCAATTTCATCACCGGTTATATCACTTCAGTAAACCAATATGCTGCAGCACGTTTTGCAGCAGGTATAGGACTTGCCGGTGAACTCGGCGCAGGTATTACACTGGTAAGTGAACTGCTGCCAAAAAATAAAAGAGGCATAGGCACTTCCCTCGTTGCAGGCATTGGACTTTTTGGGGCCGTATTTGCCTATTTTATTTACCAGACCACGGAAGACTGGCGGCTCTGTTACAAGATCGGCGGTGGACTGGGCATTGCGCTCTTATTGTTACGGATAAGCGTAGCCGAAAGCGGAATGTTCCATACAGCAAGATCCTCCGGTGCCAGTCGTGGTAACTTCCTGATGTTCTTCTCTGATTCAAAAAGATTCAGGAAATACATGCTGGCTATTCTGATCGGATTGCCTACCTGGTATGTTATCGGGATCCTGGTCAATCTCAGCAACCGGTTTGCCATGCAGCTATTTGGGCCTAATACAGTTGATTCCGGAAAGGCCATCATGTATGCTTATGTAGGTATAGCTACCGGCGATATACTGATCGGATTTGTAAGCCAGTATTTTAAAAGCAGGAAGAAAGCGCTTTACGTTTTTTATGCCATGAGTACGGCTGCCATCATACTATTTTACAGTCCATTCAATTCCAGTGATTCGTCGATGTACCTGATCTGTGGCATGCTGGGATTTTCCACCGGCTTCTGGGCCATTTTTGTTACCATGGGTGCCGAGCAATTTGGCACCAATCTAAGGGCCACTGCAGCTACCACCATACCTAATATGGTGAGAGGTGCTTTGCCACTGATCAATCTGATGTTCAAAGACGTTTTCCAGGATACCTGGAAATGGAGCCTGGTCCAGAGCGGCATTGTAACAGGAGTGATTGTGATGTCCATCGGAGTGGTGTCAATATGGTTCACTGAAGAAACATTTCATAAAGACCTGGACTATATAGAAGAATAACATGAAATTCCTTGTGATCAGGTTCTCGTCAATCGGAGATATCGTTCTCACAACACCCGTGGTTCGATGCCTGAAACAACAGGTGGAGAACGCTGAGGTACATTTCCTGACAAAGAAAAATTTCGCCTCCATCCTGGAAAATAACCCTCATGTAGACAAAGTACATGTGCTGGAAGATGATCTGGGCGCAATGATCAAAAAGCTCAGTGGTGAAAAGTTTGATGCAGTGATAGACCTGCATAACAACCTCCGTTCTGCAAGAGTAAAATTTGGACTGGGTGTCCCCAGTCATTCTTTCCCTAAACTCAATATTGAAAAATGGCTGATGGTCAAATTCAAGATCAACAGGCTTCCCGACATTCATATCGTAGACAGGTATCTTGGCACCGTAAGTTCTTTCGGCGTGAAGAATGATATGAAGGGATTGGATTATTTCATTCCGGCTAAAGATGAGATCGATATTTCAACTATGCCTTTCCGTGAGTATACAGGCATTGTTATCGGAGCTGCCCACGCCACTAAGAGACTGCCTCTTCACAAGCTGATCGAAATGGCTTCAAAGATCCTGGGTCCGCTGGTATTGCTGGGAGGTAAGGAAGATGTTGAGATCGGTGAACAGGTCAGGAATTCCGATCCTGTAAGAATTTTCAATGCATGCGGTAAATACAACCTGAATCAGTCGGCCTCGCTGGTAAAGCAGGCCAGGGCCATCGTTTCACACGATACTGGTCTTATGCATATAGCGGCCGCTTTTCATAAACCCATCGTTTCTGTTTGGGGAAATACCATTCCAGCCTTCGGAATGTATCCCTATTGGGGGCATCGTGAATTTTCGCTGATGTCTGAGGTGAGTGGACTTGCATGCAGACCATGTTCTAAGATAGGATATGACCAGTGTCCGAAGGGTCATTTCAAATGTATGGAGAACCAGGATCTCAATAAGATCGCTGGGGTAGTTAACGCAGTTAAGTAAAAGTCAAAAACAGGAACATCAGGTTCCCATTTTTGACTTTTTACTTTTGACTTGAAAAGATCAGAGGGTCTTCAGTACATCATTCATACTTCTCACCGCATCCGCGCTCTTATTGAATAGTTCCTGCTCTTCGGCATTAAGTTTGAATTCAACGATCTTCTCCCAACCATTTCTGCCAATGATCACCGGAACGCCCAGGCAGATATCTTTCTGTCCGTACTCACCGTTCAGCGATACGCAACAAGTGAAGAGTTTCTTCTCATCCCTCAAGATAGCTTCGGCCAATGCAGCTCCTGCCGCACCTGGCGCATACCAGGCAGAAGTTCCAATGAGTTTGGTGAGTGTAGCTCCGCCAACCATGGTGTCGGCTACGATCTGCTTCTGCGTGTCAGCATCTACGAAATCTGTCACCGGAGCGCTGTTCCAGGTAGCATGCCTGATCAATGGGATCATGGTAGTGTCGCCATGTCCGCCAATAACTACGGCATTCAGGTCAGCAGGACTGCAATTCAATCTCTGGCTGATCTGGTATTTGAATCGGCTGCTATCGAGAGTACCACCCATACCGATGATCCTGTTCTTTGGCAATCCTGTAGACTGGAGAGCCAGCATGGTCATGGTATCCATCGGATTCGAGATCACGATGATGATGGCATTGGGAGAATATTTAAGAATATTTTCAGCTACTCCTTTTACGATGCCTGCATTTGTGCCGATCAGTTCTTCCCTGGTCATTCCCGGCTTGCGTGGAATACCTGAAGTAATGATCACAACAT
>DATGXN010000179.1:0-13339 GCA_035298945.1 Chitinophagaceae bacterium
TCGGCGATGCCGTACTGAGCGGAATAGTGGCCGATTATCTTTTCAAACGTTATCCATATAAAGGCGAAGGGTTTCTCACCGAAATGAGAAGCAAAATGGTGAACCGCCAGACGCTGAATGAGATCGCCATTAAGATGGGCCTGAAAAAGATCACCTTATACAATCGCAACGACAGTTCACTTAAGATCAGCCAGATCTTTGGTAATACACTGGAAGCACTTGTTGGCGCGATCTATCTCGACAAAGGATATGATAAAACCAAACATTGGGTGTACAAACGGATCGTTACACCACATATGTTCGTAGATGATCTCGAGATCCTGGAGATCAATCACAAGAACAGGCTCTATGGCTGGGCCAATAAGAACGGTAAAGTGCTGGAGTTTGAAACCCTTGAGGAAAAAATGGAAAACGGAAGAAGACTATTCCGCGTGGGAGCTGTAGTGGATGGTGAATTGATCGCTGAAGGAAAAGCTTTCAATAAGAAAGATGCATCCCAGATCGCAGCCCAGGTAGCGGTAGATAAACTCGGAATATAGGGTCATTGTTTTATTGTCTGGCACAACTCAAGCAGCACCCCGCTCGCAGATTTTGGATGAACAAAGCAGATCAGTTTATTGTCGGCCCCCCGTTTAGGCTCCTCCATCAGCAATTTAAACCCCTGGCTTTTTAATCGTTCCATTTCAGCCCTGATATCTTCCACTTCGAAAGCGATATGGTGCAGGCCTTCCCCTTTTTTCTCGATGAATTTGGCGATAACTCCCTCCGGATCAGAACTCTCCAGCAACTCGATCTTGGTTTCTCCTTTTTGAAAAAATGCAGTTCTGACCTTTTCAGATTCAACTGTTTCATGCTTGTAACAAGGCACACCAAGCAGGGTTTCGTAAAGCTGTTGAGATTCGGCCATGCTCTTCACTGCAATACCTATATGTTCTACTCTTAACATGGATTAAAGTTAATATAAAACCAATGGGAATGGTTTATGGCAGCGGGGTAAAATACATTTCGTAATTTTGCCTACCGTCTGCGAAAAGATGGATCATACATTATGAATCTGGATTCAGGCATATTCATCAGTGAAAAGGCAAGGAACAGGGTATTGGACCTGATGGCCGAACAAGGGAAGAATGATCATTTCCTCAGGGTAAGTGTTGTTAGCGGTGGTTGTTCAGGACTGAGTTACAAGATGGATTTCGACGATACCATTAAACCTTCGGACCAGGTTTTTGAAGATAAGGGGATGAAGATCGTGACGGACATGAAAAGCATACTTTATCTCTTTAATACAACCCTCGAATTTACAGACGGGCTGGATGGTAAAGGGTTCCATTTTGCTAATCCCAACGCCAGCCGCACCTGCGCCTGCGGGGAAAGTTTCAGCGTGTAGGACACAGAGACGCGGAGGGGGACACGGAGACGCAGAGGGATTTCTCTGCGTCACTGCGTTCCCCTCCGCGTCTCCGTGTCCCACTCCGTGTCTCTGTGCTTAAAAAAAAGTCCCGCACAAGGCGGGACCAGCAGTTGGTTTCGGTTGAAACTTGTTAGTATTTGGTAAATGGAAGGGTGATAGATCCATTGGTATTTCGCAATCTGGCAAAATAGGTCCCTGGTGTTAGATCACTCACCCTTATCTGGCAGGAGTCCTTTTTAACAAAATGCTTGCTTAAAACTATACCATCTCTATTGACAATTTCCAATTCTGTTCTGCTGCTTCCATTTTGAAAATTTATGTTGATCCAATCTCTTGCCGGGTTGGGATATAGAATAGCTCGTCGTTTTACAAATTTTACCCGGAGCGAAGGACTATACCTGGTTGTTCCATGGCTTATCATCTGCAGGCGGTAATAGTTGAATGGCTCTAAGGGCAACATATCTTTCCAATCAAAAGAAACGATCCCCCTGGCCGTTGACCTGCTGCTGTGAATGGGAGCATATAGCATACCATCCTTACTTCTTTCAATTAAATAGTCTGTATATGGCCCATCCTGTTCGGCTTTCCACTGAATAAGATTGTAAGCTCCTGCATTATCCGCCGCAAAATCCAATAGTTCAAGAGGGAGCAGATTATTCATGGTATAGCCAATGGTCAGTGCATTGAGATCTGAGATCGCAGTATCAGTTACTAACCATCCGTACTGGCCAACAGGAATCTTTTTCGACATGGTGCTACTCCATTTCCATTGACCGTTGACGTCTATCAAGATAGCCGGTGTCATCATTTCATCGGATGATGATGTATCTGCAGGCCTGTAACTCATAGCGAGTTGCCATTTTGCGGCATGGATTGAACGGACATCAAAATAACCGTTTTGGCTGATCCTGTCCAGGGAAGGGAGCAGGATGGTCACAGGGTGCGGCCCAGCTATATAACGGACCGTTATTTCATTGTCTGCCGGATCCAGAGGTTTAATTTTAAGCGGTGCAAAAATATTTCCGGTTCCTGCAGGGATGTTATACCAGGAGCTATCCCAGGTGCGGATGCTGATGGGGCCATCCACAAAACTTTTTTCCCAGCCTGCATCTGTTTCTGAATAGTTACTGACAGGACTCCTGATCCTGGCGCCAAATAGCATGAGCCTGTTTGAGGATCCGGATATCAGCACGCCGTTTAAAAGACTAAGTGAATCCTTGATCACAACGGGTTTTGACAATAGTAGCGAAGCGGAATTATTTACTGCAAGACTGGCCACGGTGTCCGGTATGCCATCTCCCGTGACCTGGGAAGATGTGCCGGCATATTGGTAATTCGCCTGGGGAGAAAAAATCCTGAATGCCGTTCTGATGTTTCCTTTGTCTGCTGTTGACCAAATACCTGAATCAGCTCCTGAAATGAATGTGGCAGAATCGGATAACAGGAAAGATCCCGGTCCGCTTACTGCAAAAGCACCACAATGGAGGGTACCCTGGCAGAGGAATGTATTTGGGGTATAGTTTAACAGACAAGGAGTTTCCAGGGTCAGCGAAGCATTTTTAGCAACCAACAGGTTGCGGAAAAATGCATTCATGGAAAGCGTGCCAGAACCCTGGAAAGAAACATCCCTGCCTGCAAAAACAAAGCTTCTTCCCGTAGTGCCTGCTGTAACTGGATGAAGATTCAGTTTTCCATTCATCAACAGGCTTCCGTTCAGTACAATATCAGATGTAAGAGTTGAGGTCACTGAAACCCCTGGGTCAATGACCAGGTCGCCCCTGATCAATAAATTGGAAGTTCCACTGCCGCTATAAGATTTGTTCCCGCCGGCGGATAGGGCTTTGAAAGAAAGACTTCCAAATGTATTGCCGGTCAGCGACACGGTATATCCAGTTGAACCGGGCACATCAAATTCAAAAATTCCTTTCTCGGTGCCTGGCTCATTGTTCAGTTTATCTATGAGCTCGGCATTTCCCCTCGGCGTTCGATGTATATATCTGCCTCCGTTACCGATCCTCAATTTGCCAACCAGTTGGAAAGGGCTACCGGAACCCGCTCCTGAGGCATTGATAAAAATACCTCCGTTTTCTATGAGCATGCCATTACCAGTTGCGCTAAGGATCAAACCCGGTATGGCGGTATTGCCTGTAGGCAGGGTTAAACTGATGGTTCCTGTGGACGGACCGATCCGGATGCTTTTTACCTGCGTTGTTTGCAGGCCTCCAGGAAGCTCGACCAGATAGTCCAGGGCAATCCATTGATTATTGAGGATAACGTCTTCCTCGATGCCCGGAATGCCGTCAGGATACCAATTCAATGCGTCAGCCCACGCGTTGGTTCCGGCACCACCATCCCAGGTTTTCTGGGCTTGCAAGTCAACCCTACAGATCAGCAACAACAATATCAACCTCCACATATGATCTTTAGGGCAAGTTAGCTCCTGAAGCCAGGGCTTTCCCTGTGTTTATAACGCTCCCGATGCTGTTTTTTACTTTCCACTCACTGTTGATAAACGGCAGTCAGAACGAGGCTTTAACGATAAAAACGTATTCTTGCATTTTATTTTACCTATGTGGTCTATTTGTAAAAAAGAACTCAGGCAGTTTTTCAGCAGTTTGACCGGATATATAGCGATCCTGGTTTTCCTGGTGCTGAATGGATTGTTTCTTTTTGTTTTTCCGGATTCCAACGTATTTGATGCGGGTTATGCCAGCCTCGACACTTTTTTCAGCACGGCTCCTTGGATCCTGCTGTTGTTGATCCCCGCGATTACCATGCGAAGTTTTTCAGAGGAATTCAAAGGAGGCACCTTCGAGATCCTTCAGACCAAACCACTCACCAGGGGGCAGATCATTTTTGGGAAATACCTTGCGTCGCTGATCATTGCCATGATCGCCATCCTGCCTACACTGATCTATGTTTATACTCTAAGGCAGCTGTCCACAGAGGGAATAGATACCGGGGGAATAGCGGGCTCTTATGTAGGATTGTTTTTCCTCGCAGCGGTTTTCACTGCCATCGGGATCTGTTGCAGCAGCTTTACCAATAATGCTGTAGTGGCCTTCCTGCTCAGTGCATTTGCCTGCTTCATGGTGTACAGTGCTTTTGAAGCCATCAGCAGGATCCCGGCCTTCCAGGCAGGTGCAGATTATTATATCGAAATGCTTGGCATCGACCATCATTATAAAAGCATATCCCGAGGCGTGATCGATTCAAGGGATATCATTTATTTCATTACAGTGATCCTGTTCTTTATTTTCCTCACTGCCCGAAACCTTGTGAAACGCTGATAACATGATCGATCGTCTGACAAAATCAAAATACGGATGGCTGGTTGTCCTGATCCTGCTTGTTCTCATCAACTGGCTTTTTTCGTTTATACATTACCGTACTGACCTCACCGCTGAGAAAAGGTACACCGTATCCGGCGCCACCCGTAACATGCTCGAGAAGCTGGACGGGGACGTTGATGTTACTGTACTGCTTTCGGGCGAACTTCCGGCCGGATTCAAAAAACTGGCAGGAAGCACGGCAGACCTGCTGGAAGAATTCAGGTCGATTTCCGGGAACAGGCTCAGGTACAGGTTTGAACATCCGGGCAGTGGCCTGGATGATTCACTGAAAGCTTCACTGATCGATTCCCTCCGCGCACTGGGCATCAATGCAACTAACGTTAAGGCGCAAACGAAGGCAGGCGAGGGTGAAGAGCAGCAGCTGGTTTATCCGGGTGCGGTGATCAGGTATAAAGACAGGACAATAGGCGTTGATTTTCTGCAGGGGCAGAATTTCCAGGCAGGGCTGAGCTCGCTGAACAATGCAGAAGCATTGCTGGAATATAAACTGGCGGGGAGTATCAATAAGATCAGGCAGGATACAGTGCCACTGATCGGGTACCTGGCCGGAAACGGTGAGCCGCTGGATTACAGGGTCTATGACCTCATAGAAAAAACCCTCAGGCCTAATTATGCATTCCGGATACTTCCTATAGACAGTGTGCAGGCGATCCCAACATTTTTCAAAGCTATTCTTATTGTAAAACCGGTGCAGAGATTCAACGATGCACAGAAGCTGAAGATCGACCAGTACGTCATGCACGGCGGTAAGCTGATCTGGATGATCGATAATCTCTATGCCAGCCTTGACAGTCTCCAGCGCAGCGAAGGCCAGTTCATTGCTTTTGATATGGCCCTGAACCTGGAAGATCAGCTATTCAAATACGGAGTGAGAGTGAACCAGGACCTGGTGCAGGATCTGCAATGTGACAAGATACCGTCTGTGATCGGATCAGTTGGAGGTAAACCACAGATCCAATTGTTGCCATGGCCATATTTCCCTTTATTAAGAAACTATACCGGGCACCCGATAGCCAAGAACCTGGATTATGTGTTATCGCAATTCCCGCAGTCGATCGATACGGTGCAGGCAAGGAATATCAGGAAAACAATACTGCTTTCCAGTTCTCCGGAATCCAGGATACTCAACACACCGGCCAGGGTAGAGTGGGCCAGTGTAAGGAACGAAGAAGACCTGAAAACCTTTACCCGGGCCAACATACCTGTGGCAGTCTTGTTGGAGGGCAGGTTTGAATCACTTTATGCCAACCGGTTGAGCAAAGCCATGGCTGATTCGTTATCTGCCGCAGGGCAACCTTTTTTACAGGAGGCCAGGGAAGATAATAAGATGATCGTAGTGGCAGATGGAGACCTGGTGATCAACTCAGTTGACCAGAATGAGGGTCCTTTGCAGATGGGCACCAATATGTACACGAAACAGCAATATGCGAACCGGGAATTTCTCCTGAATTCCCTGGAATATATGGTAGACCAATCGGGCATCCTGGAAACCCGTGGGAAGGATTTCACCCTGCGATTACTGGATAAGACCAAATTTGAAGAAAATAAGAGTTTCTGGCAGATCCTCAACATCGTAGTGCCTGCGCTGCTCGTTATGTTCTTCATCGCACTATATCAGTATTTCAGAAAAACTAAATACGGAAAACAGTAAAAGCGGGTTGCAGGTTCGGGGTTGAAGGTTCCAGAAGAAAAATATCCTGCCACCTGCAACCTGGCACCTGCAACCTGCTAACAAGAACCGTATATTTGAAGTTTAATTGAATTATGACACCTGATCAGATCGCTTATCTCACTTTTGGATCTTTATTGGTACTTGCGCTAATTTTTGACCTGGGTATCCTGAGTAAGAAAAATGAAGTTGTCAGCATAAAGAAAGCCCTATGGCAAACCCTTTTCTGGGTTTCCTTGTCGCTGGCTTTTTGTGCTTTTCTCTGGTTTGAGAAATCTTCCCTTGTTGCAACAAAATACTTTACGGCCTACCTGATGGAATGGTCGCTCAGTGTCGATAATATCTTTGTGTTCATTCTCATATTCACTTATTTCCAGGTGGAGGAACAGGATTCAGGCCGAGCCTTGCTGATCGGTATCCTGCTGGCCATAGTGTTCCGGATCATTTTCATCGCCGTTGGCATAGAACTTATTGAAAGGTTCCACTGGATCCTGTATTTTTTTGGCGCCTTCCTGATCTACACGGGGTACAAATTGTTTACGAAAAGGGATGAAGCAGAATTCGACCCGGGCGATTCCAAGATCTATAAATTCATGAAATCCTATTTCAGGCTTTCGGAAGTTGAGCCTAAAGGCCGGTATATCATCAGCATGCACGGTAAAACCTTCTTCACCACCCTGTCGGTGGTGGTGGTGATGCTCGCGGCTGTAGATATTGCTTTTGCGCTTGACTCTATTCCCACGGTGGTATCCCTGGTCAGGGAAAAAGCAAATGCTCCATTTACAAGCGATGATATCCTGGTCATTTACTCTTCCAATATTTTTGCAATACTTGGATTGCGTTCTTTGTTCTTCCTGCTTCGCGGAGCGGTGGACAAATTCGATTATCTCCAGCAGGGTATCGCTGTTGTTTTGATATTCATCGGTCTGAAAATGCTGCTGGAATTCTTCCAGATCAGGATCTCCATCTATATTTCATTGGCTGTGATCGTAGCCTGTATTGCAGGTTCGGTATTTTATTCCATGCACCATGAACAAAGAAAGATGGCCATACGAAAAGAAACAGAAGAGTAAAAATGCAGGCATACAGCATCAGGGAAATATCAACAATTGTTCATGGCAAACTTTCCGCTGAAGCTGATTGGTCCATCACACATATCATCACAGACAGCCGGAAGATCCTGGATCCTTCGGCATCGGTGTTCTTCGCCCTGGTGGGCGATAAAAGAGACGGCCACGGTTTTATTCCTGAGGCATTGCAGCGGGGAGTAAAGTGTTTTGTGGTAAATCATATTCCTCCTGGTATTGAAACCGACGGCGCTTTTTTCATTGTGGTGAATGATACGCTGGACGCGCTCCAGGTACTTGCAGCATATCACCGGAGCAGATTTCACTATCCCGTTATAGGTCTTACAGGCAGTAATGGTAAAACCATTGTGAAAGAATGGATCAATCACCTGTTGCACCAGGATCTGCAAATAGTCAGAAGCCCCAAGAGTTATAATTCCCAGATCGGCGTTCCCCTGAGCATCTGGCAAATGCATGCCCATGCCGACCTTGCCATAATTGAAGCAGGAATTTCCACTACCGGCGAAATGGAGAAGCTGGAAAGAATGATCCGGCCAGACATTGGGATATTCACAAATATCGGGGAGGCCCATAGTGAGGGATTTGCTTCCATCAGCGATAAGATCAGGGAGAAATTGCAACTGTTCAAAGCGAGTAAAGTGCTGATCTACTGCAGGGATTATGATGACCTGCAAAAAGAAGCGCTGGCATTTGGTGTTCACCATAGTGTTGAACTCTTCTCATGGGGCAGGAGCGCGGGCTCCACTATCCAGGTGACAGAAACAAGACCCGAAGGGAATTCTACGTTTATACATTTACGTTATAAAGATCTGGATATTGAATTCACTATCCCTTTCACAGGTGCAGCCCCGGTTGAAAATGCCATCAGTTGTGCTGCACTCATGATATGGATGGGAAGAACGGATAAGATCCAGGGGAGAATGCAGGGTCTGCCTTCGATCTCGATGAGGCTGGAAATGAAGAATGGGATCAATCGCTGCACGGTGATCAATGACAGTTACAGCAACGATCTGAGTTCACTGAAACTGGCATTGGAGTTTTTGAACCAGCAGCAGCAACACCAGCGAAAGACGGTGATTCTTTCGGACATACCTCAAAGCAAAGACAATGAAAAGGCTTTATACACTGAAGTGATCGGCCTGCTGAAACACCATCATATCAGTTCGTTCAAGGGGATTGGTCCTGTGATCAGTTCCTATGCAGATGATTTCGGGAAAGAGGGTATCCATGCAGAATTCTGGCTGACCACAGAAGAGTTCGTTCATCATTTTAATCCCATGTGGTTCAGGGATGAGACGGTATTGATCAAAGGAGCCAGGCATTTCGGGTTTGAACAGATCAACCAATTGCTGGAAGTGAAAATGCACCAGACCGTGTTAACCGTCAATCTCAGTTCAATAACTGAGAACCTCGCGATCTATCGCAAAACCCTGGAGCATGGGACAAAGATCATGGTGATGGTGAAGGCATTTTCATATGGCAGCGGCGGACATGAGATCGCCAGCCTGCTGCAGTTTCATAAAGTGGATCACCTGGCCGTTGCCTATGCTGATGAAGGTGTGGAATTAAGAAAAGCCGGCATCAGCATACCTATTATGGTGATGAACCCGGAATTGTCTTCCTTCCCTGCTATTGTAAATTTTGACCTCCAGCCTGAATTATATTCTTTTGAGATACTCCATAAGTTCAGCAGTTATATCCGGAATGAGGGGATCTCGGAATATCCTGTTCATATCAAGTTTGATACCGGTATGCACAGGCTGGGCTTTGAACCAGCAGAAGCAGAAAAGTTGGGTGAGAGTTTATTATCGATGAACAGCCTTAGGGTGATTTCTGCGTTCACACACCTGGTTTCCAGTGAAGATCCTGCTGATGACGAATACACCAGGCAACAGGGAAATATGTTCATAGAGATCTGTGAACGGTTAAAGGCAAAACTTGGCTATCAGTTCGACCGGCATATTTCAAACACAGCAGCTATACTCCGGCATCCACAACTTCAGCTTGACATGGTAAGGCTGGGGATCGGTCTTTATGGGGTTGACGTGACCGGTGAGAACCGTTTAAAACTGCGTGAGGCAGCCGTGCTGACAACCACCATTGCACAGATCAGGAGGGTTGGTGCGGGTGAAACAGTGGGTTATAACCGCAGGGGAAAATTGAACAGGGAGTCAACCATCGCAACCATCAGGATTGGTTACGCAGACGGCTATCCGCGTTCTCTTGGGAATGACAGGGGCAGGGTTATGATTCGGAACAAATTTTTCCCCGTAGTCGGGTCAGTTTGTATGGATATGACCATGATCGATATTACAGATATGCCGGGCATCACTACGGACGATGAGGTGGTTGTTTTTGGCAGCGGGCTGAGCCTGAACCAATTGGCGGAATGGGCGGGAACTATCCCTTATGATATCATGACGGGCATATCACAAAGGGTGAAACGCGTTTACATAGAAGATTAATTTTTGCATAAGGTTAGGCTTTCAGGCGGAGCCTTTATTGCTATATTTGTCCACTAAAATCGATTTGTGAAATTAAGGCATGCTTTCCTTCTCACACTGGTGATCCTTTTTCTTGATCAGTTACTGAAGGTTTATATCAAAACACATTATTTCCTGGGAGAGGAGCACCTCGTGATACCGGGAATGACATGGTTCCGTCTGCATTTCATTGAAAATGAAGGGATGGCATATGGATGGAAACTTGGAGGAGACTGGGGCAAGATGGCACTCACGCTGTTCAGGCTTGTGGCTGTCATATTCGGAACCTTTTATATAGCCCATACGATCCGCAAAAAATACCATCCGGGGTTTGTGATCTGTGCCACCCTGATCTATGCGGGAGCAATAGGAAATCTCATCGACAGCCTGTTCTATGGCCTCATATTCGAGAACAGTGATCCTTTCACACAGAATATTGCGCGTACCGCATTTTCAAAAGAATTCACCGCCGGGTATGCTGGTTTCCTGCACGGCAAGGTGGTGGATATGCTTTATTTCCCCCTCATCACAGATGCGACATTGCCAAGCTGGTTACCTGTATGGGGAGGAGAACCATTTGAGTTTTTCCGCCCGGTATTCAATATTGCAGATGCCTCCATATCTGTTGGCGTATTTTTGATCCTGGTATTCCAGAAAAAATTCTTCCAGCCTGAAAAGCAGAGTTTCCCAACAGTTGAAACCAGCAGTAAAGTGGACGATGAGGTACAGGTACTTTAACCCTTCTGCCTTTTAACTTACAAATGAAAACATTAAGAATATTTATTGCGATCCTGCCTTTGATAATACTGGGTTCCTGTTCAAAGGATTACAGTAATGAAAACGGGGGTGGAGTTGGGCTCAGTTGCAAATTGAGCAATATTGTGGCTATTGATGATATCACCGGGCAGGGAGTCTACGCTCTGAATACGCGATACGATAATACCGGAAGAAGCAACCACGTGGAATTATTCGACAGTACTTCTAATTCTGCAGATTATGATATTAATCTTCAGTACCAGACCAGTGATTCCATCAAAACAAGTACAAACGATGTATTGGTATTGGATGGAAATAAGAGGCTTAAGAAATTGATCACTCCCCTTGACCCCAACGATCCCACGGGAGAGAAGCTGATCTATGAATACAAATACAATGGCAGTGGCTACCTGATCGAAAAAACATTAAGCACTTCCACTATACCGCTGGCCCTATTTCAAACCACCTATACCTGGACGGGCGGAAACCTGACAAAGGTGGAATCCAGTTCAAGCCTGACGGGCACCAAACAGAAATTGCTGGAGGTGAATATGGAATATGACCTGGGCTTTACTCCGAAAAATTTCATACCCATTTATCCCGAGGGTTTTGAATCTTTCCTATACGTTACTTCTGTAGACATGGGCAAACCGTCTGTTAATCTGCTTAAAAGGATGAGTGCTGTTTATTACGACGACCAGGGCAATCCTGGAACTCCCATAGTGACCGAGATCTCTGAAGCCAAATTTTCCAATGACGGCTATCTCAGTGAATGGTATGTCAGCGGAAGCAGTTTTGATGCCCTCGGCCTTTTCTCCGGCAGAAATACCTTCACGTATAAGTGTAATTGATCTTCAGGCAGTTGGAACAGTACTGGTTTATACACAGGCGGACATATATAATTTCCAGGGCAATTCTTCGTTATGAATCTTTTAATTGTACCCCATGGAGAATCTCATTATCAGAATGCCTGCGGAACCTGCTGCCAGGTTGAATTATATGTTCGCACTCGCGGCCTGCGAGAATTATCATTTACCAACCACACCCTGTTTGAGTGTGCAGGAGATGATCAGTAACAAGTTTTTTTCCTGGTATAAAGAAATGATCAGCTACCAGACAGAAGAAGAAGTTTCCTGGTATAATAACTACGAATAGAGAGACAGATAGTCAGAGAGGCAGAGAGTCAAAATTAGAGTCTGACTCTCCGGCTCTCTGCCTCTCTGACTATCTAATTATAGTCCGACCATTTGCTCGGGCTTCACCCAGGCATCGAATTCTTCAGGCGTTACATAGCCTAATTTCACGGCCATTTCCTTGAGTGTAGTCCCTTCTTTATGGGCTTTTTGCGCGATCTCGGCGGCTTTATAATATCCAATTTTAGTATTGAGTGAAGTGACCAGCATCAGCGAGTTATTCACGTGCTTCCTGATGTTCTCTTCAATAGGCTCAATGCCCACGGCACATTTGTCGTTAAAGCTCACACATCCATCGGCGATCAGCCTGGCAGAATGCAGGAAGTTATAGATCATCACCGGTTTGAACACGTTGAGTTCGAAATGCCCTGTTGCACCACCGATGTTGATCGCCACATCATTGCCCATGACCTGGGCAGCGATCATGGTAAGCGCTTCACACTGCGTTGGATTCACTTTACCGGGCATGATGGAAGAACCGGGTTCATTATCGGGAATGAATATTTCGCCTATACCTGAACGTGGACCGGAAGAAAGCATACGGATATCGTTGGCGATCTTCATCAGGCTCACCGCTACAGTTTTCAATGCGCCATGAGATTCCACGATGGCATCATGTGCAGCCAGCGCCTCGAATTTATTTTCAGCAGTAACAAATGGCATCCCCGTAAGGTTTGCAATATGCTTTGCGACATTAACTGAATAGCCGGGCGGTGTATTGATACCGGTTCCTACCGCTGTTCCACCCAGGGCCAGTTCACTGAGGTGTGCGAGGGTATTTTTAATAGCCCTCAGACCATGATCCAGCTGTGACACATATCCGCTGAATTCCTGACCTACCGTAAGAGGTGTGGCATCCATAAAATGCGTACGGCCGATCTTCACAACACCCATGAATGCTTTACTTTTTTCTGCCAGTGTATTCCTGAGTTTCTCAATTCCCGGAATGGTTGATTCCACCAGGATCTTATAAGCAGCGATATGCATCGCTGTTGGAAAAGTATCGTTGGAAGACTGTGATTTGTTCACATCATCATTGGGATGGAGGAATTTATCTTTATCGGTCAGGCTGCCTCCCTTGAGAACATGGCCACGGTAGGCTACCACTTCATTTACGTTCATATTGCTTTGGGTGCCACTGCCTGTCTGCCAAACCACTAAAGGAAAATAATCATCCAGTTGGCCGGCCAGTATTTCATCACAAACCTGCCCGATGAGGTCGGCTTTTTCTTTAGGAAGAACTCCAGCCTCAAGGTTAGTGATGGCTGCAGCTTTTTTCAGGTAAGCAAATGCCCTGATGATCTCTTTAGGCATGCGGTTGATATCCTGTGCTATTTTGAAATTCTCGATACTTCTCTGGGTCTGGGCACCATAATAGGCCTGTGC
>DATGXN010000180.1:0-2140 GCA_035298945.1 Chitinophagaceae bacterium
AAAGCGTGCTCACCTATGCACCAGCCATCGATATCCAGATCATCAGGGAACTTTTTGCAGGCATGCGAAAACTGCAGAAACCCATGAACATCCCCGCGGCATATATTGAAAGAATGAACAAGGTGGAGGCCAAACTGCCACCTACTAAAATCAATGCATATGGGGGCATACAGGAATGGATCAAAGACTATAGGGAAGCAGAGCCGGGCCACAGGCATATGTCGCACCTGTTCGGCCTTTACCCCGGCACTTCACTCACGCGTGATCCCGCACTGGTCAAGGCGAGCAGAACAACCATCGAGCACAGGCTGGCTAACGGTGGCGGACATACGGGATGGAGCAGGGCCTGGATGATCAATTTCTTTGCACGTTTGAAAGATGGGGAACAGGCTTATTATCATATTGAACAGCTCCTGCGAAAATCAACCATTGATAACCTGTTCGACGATCATCCTCCGTTTCAGATCGACGGCAATTTTGGCGGAACGGCGGGCATAGCCGAGATGCTGGTACAATCTCACAACGAAAAAGTGGAATTACTCCCGGCCATTCCTGGGCATTGGACGGGCGAAGTGAAGGGTTTGAAAGTCAGGGGTGGGGCAGTAGTGGACATAAAATTTCAGCGGGGACTATTGGTATCGGCCCTTGTGCAATCGGATGCAGGAGTTCCATTGACCCTGACCTACAAGGGCAAAAGCTTAGTAACTTCGCTGGCCAAAGGAAAATCCCTGACCATCAACCCGGAAAGTTTTAAGTAATGAAGAAATTATTAGTAGCTGCTATTTTGTTTTTCAGCATCACAGTATCTGCACAGCAGAAGATCGATCCCGCATCTATACGTGAAAAAATGGAATGGTATAGCGATGCCAAGCTGGGCATCTTTATCCACTGGGGTATTTATGCGGTGGACGGGGTGTCGGAAAGCTGGAGTTTTCATAATGGGGATGTAACGTGGGAAGCCTATATGAACCAGCTCAAGGGATTTACTGCATCAAAATATAATCCGGAGCAATGGGCCGATCTGATCAAAGAATCGGGAGCAAGATATTCAGTGATCACAACCAAGCACCACGATGGTGTGGCTTTATATGATACCAAGGAAAAGCATTACGATGTGGTGGACAACTCACCAGCCAAGAGGGATCTGCTCACACCTTTTTATGCTGCGCTTCGTAAGCGGGATATCAAGTGCGGGGCTTATTTCTCTTTGATCGATTGGAGCCATCCCGACTATCCAGGATTTCTTAAAGACAAGAGCCGCTACAAGATCTCTGACGATTATGATCGCTGGCAGCGTTTCCGCAATTTTTTCCAGAACCAGTTGAGGGAAGTGAACAACAAGTTCAAGCCGGATCTCTGGTGGTTTGATGGGGATTGGGAACATAGTGCAGAAGAGTGGGAGGCCCAGAAGATCAGGCAGATCCTGACCAAGGATAATCCAGGCACCATTATTAACGGACGACTGATGGGTTATGGTGACTACGAAACGCCGGAGCAGAACATCCCTGTCAGCAGACCAGCATATAACTGGTGGGAACTTTGCATGACCACCAATAACAACTGGGGTTACCGGCCTAAGGATACGGCCTGGAAAACGCCGTATGAGATCATTGCCATATTTGCAGATGTGATCAGCAATGGTGGCAACCTGTTACTGGATATTGGTCCTAAGGAAGATGGCACCATTCCTGCAGAGCAGGTGCATATCCTGAAAGAGTTGGGGGCCTGGAACAAGACCAATGCGGAAGGCATTTTTGGTACACGAGCAGGAATTGCACCAGGACATTTTTATGGTCCTACCACATTGTCGAAAGACTCCACCAAACTTTATCTTTTCGTAGCTGGCAATAGCGACGGTCCGCTATTGGTCAAGGGACTGGACAATAAGATCAACAAGATTCGTGTATTGGGCAGCAACCGCGAGTTGAAACATAAAGTAGTGGGCAAGATCTCCTGGAGCCCGGTGCCAGGATTGGTTTACATCGACCTGCCTAAGGACGCGCAGACCAAATACATCTCTGTTGTAGAGCTTTCTTTGGACAGACCGGTTAAATTATATAAAGGGCACGGTGGATTTAATTAGAAGTGAGCAGTAAGCGGTGAGCAGTGAGCAAAAAAAGGTTGGCCATCTGGCCAACCT
>DATGXN010000181.1:0-1903 GCA_035298945.1 Chitinophagaceae bacterium
CCTGGCATATATTTCAAGTGAGAATAACAAGGTCATGAGAAGTGCAGGTGGATATCTCCTGACTTTACTTCAATGGCCTAACGACTATTCGATAGTCAATGTTGAAGATGCACAAGGTGGAAAGATCCCTTTATTCAGCTCCAATACAACCAGTGAGATCGACAATCCTTTCTTCAATGTCACAAAGAATAAGAACTACGATGAAACAAAAAGGGTTCTTGCCACACTGGGTGTGAACCTAAGGCCTACTTCATGGCTTACTATCCAGGGAAGATTTGGCTATGATGCGTACAACACCTATGGCTACAAACTGATCCATCCTAATTCGTCATCACAGGTTTCTACGGCTAGCCTGGGTGAACAGGATAATTACTGGCGGGAATACAGGGGATACAATCATAACATCACTGCAACCGCAACTAAAAAACTGAATAATTTCGGATTCAGGATAATGATGGGAACAGTATGGCAAGATTACAAGACCGACATGTTTGCTATTTATGGAACCAGGCTGAAAGATCCCAAGAATACTGATTCGAGCAATACTGCCGAAAATACCAGGCAAAGATTATTGCAAAATAATTTTGGCTTTTACAATGTGCAGCGATTGCGCCAGGCTGCCTATTTCGGAGAAGCTGCTGTGAGCTATAAGGACATGATCTTTCTGAACTACTCGCACCGTTTTGAATCCGCTTCAACATTACCTGAAAAGAACAGGAACTATAATTATCCGGGAGCCAGTTTAAGCCTGATCGTTTCTGACCTCCTTCCTTTCCTGAAAAAATCTGACTTCCTGAGCTACTGGAAAGTAAGAACCTCATTGGCCAGCACTGCCAGGCTCAATACACCTTATTCAACCCAATCTGTATTTGTGAATAATTTCGCCAGTGGTGGCGGGTACTCCTATGGATTCACCAATGCCAATGCCGATCTGCAACCAGAACAGCAGAGCACTTATGAGATTGGTACGGAAATGAGATTGTTCAGAAGCAGGTTCGGACTTGACTTCACCTATTATAACACACTCAATACTGGCCAGATCGTGGAGAATATGAGATTGAGTTATGGTACAGGCTTCGTACTGAACACCCAGAACGCTGCAAGCACAAGGAATACGGGTATCGAGATCACACTGAATGCCATGTTGTTCAACAATTCCAATTTTGGATGGACGATGCAATTCAACTACAATAAAATGTGGAATAAGGTGGAGCAATTGCCCCGTAACGTAGCTGAATATTATATAGCTGATACCTGGTTATATGGAAACGCCCGGGGAGGACTTATTCTCAATGGCAATACAACAACGATCACTGCCTATGGATATGCGAGAAATAATGCAGGCCAGATGTTGATCAATCCAACTAACGGACTGCCTGTAATTGAACAGGTATTCAAACCCAAAGGAGACAGAAATCCAGATTTTACCCTGGGTTACAGCAATTCCCTCCGTTACAAGAACTGGAGACTCAGTGTGCTTTGGGATTTCAAAATGGGTGGAGACATATTTAATGGCACTGCCATGTTCCTGACCCGTGTTGGACGGAATCCGCTCACTACTGCAGACAGGGAAATACCGAGGGTAATTGAAGGCGTGTTGAATGATGGTAAGCAGAATTCAGCAACACCAACTATAAATACCATCAGTGTGATTCCATATTACAACGATGCTTATTATACCACAATGCCTGAAGAAGCTTTCATTGAGAAAGATGTGAACTGGGCAAGACTAAGGGAGTTGACTATTTCCTATATGTTCAAGCCAAGGCCGATCCGTGATGTACAGGCATTAAAAACCCTTGAGTTATTTGTCACTGGCAATGACCTGATCCTGCTCACCAATTACACAGGAGCTGATCCTCAGATCAATGGCAATACGGCAGGTTCCAGAGGTATTGGCGGG
>DATGXN010000182.1:0-2465 GCA_035298945.1 Chitinophagaceae bacterium
GCTAAGTTAGCATCATAAAGGCATCCATGACGGAAAGAACCCTGGAACAGGCATATTTTAACTATGCTTGTTTTTTTGTTTCTTCGGTAAATGAAATATCATGCAAGCCTGCTCGTAACAATCATTGCAGCTGTCCTTGTAGGCTGCGCCGCCAGAACTTCCGGTACCCGCCAGGAAAATTGGCAACCGCTGTTTAATGGTAAAGACCTCAATGACTGGATCGTTAAGGTCTATCACCATGAAGTGGGTGATAACTATGGAAATACCTTCAGGGTGGAAGATGGCATGATCCAGGTGCGGTATGATCAGTACGATAGTTTTTCCAACCGCTATGCGCATTTGTATTACAAAGTTCCCTTCAGTTACTATAAGCTTCGATTTGAATACCGACTCACCGGGGAATGGCGGAAAGATGCCCCTTCTTACACCCAGGAAAATAGTGGTGTGATGTTTCATTCGCAAGACCCGAGGACCATTTTAAAAGAACAGGATTGGCCGATTTCGATCGAATTTCAATTGCTGGCAGGCTTGCCCGATGGAAAGCCCAGGCCAACGGGAAATATGTGTTCGCCAGGAACAGATGTTGTGTTCCAGGGTAAGGTTGATGCCAGGCATTGTATCAACAGTAGCTCTAAAACCTATCCTCCTGAACAGTGGGTAAAATGCGAACTGATTGTACTGGGAGATTCACTGATCACCCATATTGTGGAGGGTGATACGGTTTTGCAATATAGTAAGCCCAGCATTGGCGGCGGCGTTGTCAATGGCGCCAATCCAAAAATAAAAGTGGATGGAACGCCATTGAAAACCGGCTATATCGCTTTGCAGAGCGAAGGCCAGCCGGTTGATTTCAGGAATATTGAAATCCTGAACTTTGACAAGAAGCGATAATATCGTTCTAAACTATACCGTATGAGAAAATATTTTTTCACATTAGTTTTATTGCTACCCAATATGATGATGGCCCAATCCAATAAAGACGTGACGAAGGAATTTCTCCAGTCATTTGCAAATGCATTTAATGCGCATGATATCAATGCCATCATGATGCATATGACAGATGATTGTGTGTTTGAAGCTTCATCGGGTCCTGATGCAGACGGTAAAAAATTTACAGGTCAGGATCAGGTAAAGAAAGCTTTTGAGGAAGTA
This sequence comes from Chitinophagaceae bacterium, assembly GCA_035298945.1. Classification (GTDB taxonomy): domain Bacteria; phylum Bacteroidota; class Bacteroidia; order Chitinophagales; family Chitinophagaceae; genus Pollutibacter. The sequence continues at coordinate 1,153 of DATGXN010000182.1, forward strand.
TTTGCCATGTTTCCAGATGCGCGCTGGGAGAATGCCAGGCATTTTATTTCGGGGGACCGGGGATTTTCAGAATGGATATTTTCAGGCACCAAAAAAGATGGATCAAAAGTTGAAGTAACAGGCTGCGATCTATTCACTTTTAAAAATGGAAAAATAGCGATCAAGAATTCTTACCGGAAGAACCGGATAGCGTCAAACCAATGAAGATCTTTCCATTTATCGGATATTTTTCCCTCTTGCTGTTTGTATTACCTTCCTGCAAACAGAAGGAAAAAGAATCCCTCAAAGAGCTGATCAGTGAGATCGATCTTAAACGTGGTCAGACGATCTCTTGCGGACCAGCTGAAATGTTATTGGGCACGGTAGATTTTCAAACCGGCTGCAGCGGGAAACTAAAGAATGAATTTGATCTTGGCATACTGCTGTTACATTCATTCGAATATGATGAAGCAGAAAAAGTTTTTGCCAGGGTGATCGACAATGAACCAGGCTGCGCTATGGCTTATTGGGGAGTTGCTATGTCTAATTTCCATCCCCTTTGGACCCCTCCAACAGAAGCTGAGTTAATAAAGGGATCTAAAGCCATCCAAATAGCCCAATCCATCCCTGTTTCAAAAAGGGAGGCTGCATATATAGAAGCTATTGCCAGTTTTTTTGAAAATTGGAAGATGACAGACCATCGCAGCCGTTGTCTGAAATTTGAAAAGAAAATGGAATCGCTCGCGGGTGATTTTCCTGAAGACAAGGAAGCTTCTATATTTTACGCTTTAGCGTTGAATGCTGCAGCTGATCTTACTGATAAATCTTATGCAAGGCAAAAAAAAGCGGGATCTATTTTGCAGGCACTTTATCCGGGAGAACCGAATCATCCTGGTATAGCACATTATCTCATCCATACGTATGATTATCCTTCACTTGCGGAATTGGGATTGAAGGCCGCCAGAAATTATGCCTCTATTGCCCCCTCATCAGCCCATGCATTACATATGCCTTCGCATATTTTCACCAGGTTAGGATTGTGGAATGAATCTATCAGTTCAGACTTTGCTTCTGTTTCTTCCGCGCGATGTTACGCCGAGGCAATTGGGATAAAAGGCCATTGGGACGAAGAATTACATGGCATGGATTACCTGGTGTATGCCTATTTACAAAAAGGTAAAAATGATTCTGCAAAAAGGGAATGGGATTACCTGCGAACGATCAGTGCAGTATATCCGGTCAATTTCAAAGTAGCCTATGCTTTTGCAGCTATTCCTTCACGTTACCTATTGGAGAACAGGATATGGAAAGAAGCGGCCAACCTGGAAATCTAT
>DATGXN010000183.1:0-2593 GCA_035298945.1 Chitinophagaceae bacterium
TTTGCAAAAACAGAATGTAGAAATAGAAGAGCAAAAGAATAAGTTAGTGCAAACATTGACAGAGCTAAAATCCACCCAGGCGCAATTGATTCAATCTGAAAAAATGGCATCGCTGGGAGAACTCACTGCAGGCATTGCCCATGAAATTCAGAACCCGTTGAACTTCGTGAATAATTTCGCTGAGGTTAATACAGAACTTAACGCGGAGGGGCGGGATGCACTCAAACGCGGAGATCTGGGAGACGCAGAGGAGATCCTTGATACACTAGCTGAGAACAACGCAAAAATCCTCCATCACGGCAAACGCGCTGATGGCATTGTGAAAGGCATGCTGCAACACAGCCAGAAAGGCAGCGGCGTAAAAGAACCCACCAACATCAATACCCTCGCGGATGAGTACCTGCGCTTGGCTTATCATGGATTGCGCGCCAAAGACAAGTCGTTCAATGCCACCATCAAAACAGATTTTGATCAAAGCATCGGCAACATCAATATCATTCCCCAGGATATCGGCCGGGTAATGTTGAACCTGATCAATAATGCTTTCTATGCGGTGGATGAAAAAAATAAGCAGGTCGGAGATGGTTATGAACCTGAAGTAACAGTGAGCACACAAATGGTCAATACTTCAAAGAATCAGCCAATTCGTCAATCCGATAATTCGATAATTATTTCGGTAAGGGACAATGGAAATGGAGTCTCTGAAAAAAACCGAAATAAAATCTTCCAACCCTTCTTTACTACCAAACCCACCGGCGAAGGCACAGGATTAGGTCTTTCGCTTAGTTACGATATTATCAAAGCGCATGGAGGCGAGATCCGCGTGGAGAGCAAGGAGGGAGAAGGAAGTGAATTTATCATTACACTTCCTGCGTAGGTAACTTTTTGATCAAAATATCACCAGTAATTGAAGTTTGTAAAACCTAAACCAATCTATATTGGCTATCATTGTGGATATGACCAAAATAAAACTGGCCTTTCTCGTCATTTGTATTGTTGCATGCACCGGTAACCTGTTTTCACAGCAGGCACAGTTTAACATCGCAGTTTCTAATAAAACGAATAATTACGGGAACGTCTATTCTATTACCCAGGATTTGCAGGGATATATCTGGTTCACCAGTTTTACATCAGGACTGATACGTTTCGATGGACGAGATTTCAAACGGTATAAACATGACCCGGAAAATCCTAATTCACCCGCAAGCAATTCCATCCTCTCCGTTGCAGTGGATTCATCAGGAATGATCTGGCTGGCCACTATTGGGTCAGGTCTCGACCGCTTTGATCCTTCTGCGAATAAATTCACTCACTTTCGTCACCGGGATAATGATTCATCAAGTATCGTGTCCGATACGGTAACCGCAGTGATGGTAGACCGTTACGGAAAACTATATATCGGGACAGAAAAAGGCCTGGATCTATTCAACAATAAGACTGGAAAATTTTCACGGATCAAAAGAACCCAGAGTGGAAATAGCACAAGCAATAGTGAAGTGATATTTGAAATTTTGGAAGATAGTAAAGGCAATATCTGGTTCGGATCCATGGAGCCCGGAGCAACAAAACAAACTAATTCTGGCGGACTTTTCAGCTATGACCCTTCCACTAAAAAAGTCTCCTTTTATGGCGCTGATTCCACTGACAAGAATAAACTCATCCACCCCGGCGTCTCTGCAATTTTTGAGGACAGTAGAGGCAATTTGTGGGTAGGTACATTTGGAAATGGGCTACACATCCTGGACAGGGCAACGGGGAAGTTCACCCGTTATCCCTATGATGCTTCCCATCCTGACAAATTGAGTCGTCCTGTCCTGGTGGACAGGACCAATGATTTTATCAGTTTCATAAAAGAAGACCTTACCGGAAAGATCTGGATTGGTTCTTTGTTGGGTGGCATCAACAGCTATGATCCGGCTACCCAAAAAATAACCCATTTTGGCACCGTGCAGGATGAAAAAAAGAAGGCCTTTTTTGCCAAAGACACGCTATCCGGCTTTAAAGACATGGGGGCAATAAGGGCTTTCCTCGCAAAAGACGGACTGTTATGGATTGCCGGCACCAATAGTGATATGTACACGATGACCTATGGCCGGAAAAACATTCCCTATTTCCCCTATAACGAAGCGGTCAATTCATTTTACCTCGAACCGGGTGGAAACATGCTATGGTTCGGGACCGACAAAGGGCTGGTGCGAAAAAATCTGGAAACGCAAGAGACAAAGACCTGGTCGCACGATCCCAAAAATATCTACAGCATCAACAAAAATACCGTGGTGGACATCAAGCCCGATGAGCAGGGTAAGTTATGGCTGGCCACGCACGAAGGAGGCATGGATCATTTTGATCCGAAAACGGGTAAATCGATCAGGTATACCATGGATAGTTCAAAACCCGATGGAATTGGTATCAATGGCCTTCATTGCATTTTTATTGAAAATGAAAAACATCTCTGGGTGGGCGGCGAAAATGGATTGTCCCGAATGGATCGTTCAACGGGTAAATTCACCACTTTTAAATACGACGGAAAGGACTCAGCCAAAGCGATAGATGCCGCAGTATTCAGTATTACAAAAGACAGGAAAAGCAATCT
>DATGXN010000184.1:0-9221 GCA_035298945.1 Chitinophagaceae bacterium
AGGTTGGAGCCCGAAGCAAGTGGCACCAGTACCACACCAGCACGTTTCAATTGCTCAATCAATGCATTTGGAGCCGCATCCACTTCCGGAAGTTCAGCAACTTCAACAGGTTCATCAGTTTGAGCACCCTGTAATTTAACCAGCGATGTTTTGATAGCAGCATCCTGCGGTATGGCATTGACCTTGGCTTTGAAATCAGCACCGTTATTGATCCACCACCTGATCAATGCCACCTGGTCTTTACTCAGTTGTCCTTTTTCTTTTGGGGGCATATGGTCTTCATCATCCGGCGGCAACAGGATCCTGTTCAACAACTCTGCATCTTCCTTACCCTTGACCACTTCGCCATCCTTTCCGCCTTTGAGGATATGTTGTTCGTTATCAAGCCTGAGCTTGCCCTTCTGCTTATCCGGGCCGTGACAGCCAACACATTTCTGTTGCAGTATCGGGTTGATCACATCCTGGTATGCCAATGCATTCTGCACATCCGCGATGGGTTGTATAACATAAAGTTTTTCCGATGAGCCGAAGAGAAAGCCAGAACCGTGAGTAAGCGAAGCTCCATAATGCCCTGCCACCACCAGCAGGATCATCATGGAATAAGAAAGATAATTGGTGCGGTTACCAAAAACTTTTTTACTCGCCAGGAACCAGAAATAAACAGACACCACCGCCAGGGCGATACCCGTATTGCGATGACGGTTAATGGCGGTTTCGTCGTATTCACCCTGGTTGGCCAGCATGAGTCCGGTCAGGCAGGAAAGTACAGCTGCCACAGCACCTATGAAGAAGATCGGCTTGAGGGCAGCACCGAATTCTTTGGTATGATCAATACGCTGCCACCAGTACAGGATAAGTCCGATCACCAGTATACCGATTGGAAGATGTACAAGCAGGGGATGCAGTCGTCCTAAAAAATCCATCAGCTATATCTTGTTCTTAAAAGTTTCATCATATGTACGTTGATCTCCCATTGATTGGCCACTGGCACCTGTGTGTAGGGGAGGGCGGGGAGATAATGAGGAGGACCAAACTCCGTGAGTATCGTCAGCGTTTTACCTTCTTTCTTTTTTCTTTCTACTATCTTATCCCACCATGCAAAATGCCTTTTGACCACGTAGTCCCATTCCGGTGCACGGGGATCGTTGACCTGCGGGCCCTCTGCATGACCCACTCTCGCATGAATATGTTCTGCCCGGCTGATCGCCAGAGCCACGGTCTCTTCCTGGTCTTCCAGGCCGCTTTCATGTACACAACACCAGTGGGAGATGTCCAGCGTCAGTCGCAGATCAGGGAATTTCTGTATATACTCACGGGCAACAGTAGCCGCAAATAATGTCCTGCCCCTGTGTGTCTCATGATAGATAGGTATGCCGCTCTTCTTCGACACTTCAGTGGTCAGGTCGATCAGTGGTTTGTTCTGCTCCATGCTGAAATGATCCCGGCCGGAATGGCAGTTGATATAGATCGGCTTCATGGCAATGGCAGCATTGATAGCATCTTTGAATTGCAAAAAATGCTTGGCAGGGTCTTTGTCACTGCCGCCGCAGAGCAACCCCAATGCAAGGCCGTTTTTTTCCACGGCTTCAGCAAGTGATCTTCTGCCGGCATCATCGCCAGGCACCCACAGTTCAATGCCATCATAGCCTTCTTTTTTTGCGGCAGCACAGAAGCTGAAAACATCTCCCGGAAATCCCCAGTTGGTGGCCATGATCTTCAGTTGATAACCTGCATGTATATCCGAAGTGAAAATCGGCGTTGCAAATTCTTCCATGGAAGGCAGTATCATGGCAGTTCCGGCCATGGCGGTTTGTTGTAAGAAATTTCTCCTGTTGACCCTCATAAAATCTTATGCTATGATCTCATTGATCAGTTTTCCGTGTACATCCGTGAGCCGGAAAGGCCGGCCCTGGAACTCATAGGTGAGTTTCTCATGATCGAACCCAAGCTGTTGTAATATGGTGGCCTGTATATCGTAAACGGAAACCTTTCCGGTAACTGCATTGTACCCGATCTCATCCGTTTCACCATGGCTGAATCCTTTCTTGATGCCCGCACCTGCCATCCAGATGGTAAACGCATCGGAGTGGTGATCCCGGCCAGTCCAGCCGTTCTGCTTGCCCTCGCGATTCTCCTGCATCGGCGTTCTTCCAAATTCACCTCCCCAGACGATCAAAGTTTCTTCCAGCAATCCCCTTTGTTTCAGGTCAAGTAATAAAGCAGTCATGGCTTTGTCCACTTCCCGGCATTTGTTGATCAAACCAATACCAAGTGATCCATCAGGACCTGTGCCATGTGTATCCCAGCCCCAATCAAACAATTGCACAAAGCGAACACCTTTCTCCACCAGTTTCCTGGCCAGCAAGGCATTGTTGGCAAATGCAGTCTGCCCCGGTTTGGTGCCGTACATATCGTGTATGTATTGGGGCTCGTCGTTGATGTTCATTACTTCGGGAACGGTCACCTGCATTTTGAATGCCATCTCATATTGTGAGATCCGGGAGAGGGTCTCGGGATCACCGAATTCCTCATAACTGGATTTATTGATTGCATTGATCGCATCGATAGAAGCTTTTTTCAGATCCCTGTCCATGCCTTCCGGATCTTTAATGAACAGCACCGGATCACCTGCAGATCGGCACTGGATGCCCTGGTATACCGAAGGCAGGAAACCACTTCCCCAAACACTTTTACCAGCATCTGGATTGGAACCGCCGGAAGTCAGTACTACAAACCCAGGCAGGTTACTGTTCTCAGATCCAAGGCCATAAGTTACCCATGAACCCATGGAAGGACGGCCCAATCTTGCAGAACCGGTATGCATGAGCAGCTGGGCAGGAGCGTGGTTGAACTGATCTGTAGTCACTGCTTTCAACAGCGATACTTCATCCACCACGGTTTGGAAATGAGGCAGGTTATTGGATAACCAGATCCCACTTTTGCCATATTGTTTGAACTCGGCCTGCGGACCCAGTAGGGTGGGCACACCGCGTATGAAAGCGAATTTCTTTCCTTCAATGAATGATTGCGGACAAGGTTGTCCGTGCATTTTAGTGAGCTCCGGTTTGTAATCAAACAACTCCAGCTGAGAAGGAGCACCCGCCATATGGAGATAGATCACTGATTTTGCCTTGCCTGCGAAATGGGGCGCCTTTGGTGCCAGCGGGTTGTTGACATCAAAAGCTGCAGCAGTGGCAGATTTCTTTGTACTTAGCCAGTCGCAACCGGATAAAAAAGATCCCAGGGCCATCACACCAATACCTGTTCTGCATTCTTTCAAAAAATGCCTGCGCGTAGTATATTCCAGCGATCTCTGCTTTGCCTCCTGGTATATTTTATCTTTTGGTTCCATGCTATGGTTTGGTGATCACTTCATCTAAATTCATGATGCTGTGCACTACAACGATCAGCGCTGCAGTCTCAGGTTTATTATGTTCATCCTGCAAGCCTGCCATCTCGCAGGTGGCATCGGCATCTTTTTTGAATTTCGCTAACGCTTCCTTGTATAAACTCTGCAACACGGCCATTCTTTCTGATGATGCCGGGCGCCCTGTGGCTTTTTCATAAGCAGCAGCAATGCTTGCATTCACGTCACTGTATTCCTTCTGCAGACCAAAAGCAAATTGCCTGGATATATCTACATAGGCATAGTCGTTCAATAAAGTGAGAGCCTGCAAAGGCGTATTGGTTCTGATCCTGCGGGCCGCACAAACCTCGCGCTGCATGGCGTCAAAGTTCAGCATGGAAGGATAACCAGATGTTCTTTTCCAATACGTATACACAGCTCTGCGATAACGTTCCGGACCATAGGTATTCTCCCATTTTTCACCCCCACTATACGGAGAGTTCCATATGCCATCAGGTTGCCATGGCTTGGAACTGGGACCATACATTTCAGGAAACAATGTTCCACTCACGGCAAGCGCCTGGTCACGCATCTGTTCTGCGCTTAGCCTTACCCGTGGGCCCCTGGCATAATACCGGTTGAACTTATCTTTTTCCAGGGCCTCCGGCGTTACTCTCGAATCCTGCCTGTAGGTTGCCGATAACACGATCTCACGGATCAGTTTTTTTACGCTCCAGTTATCATCGTTCATGAACTGGTAAGCCAGGTGATCAAGCAACTCAGGATGCGTAGGAGCTATGCCCTGTGAGCCAAGATCTTCCAGGGTCTCTGCCAACCCGGTTCCAAATAATTGTTCCCAAACACGGTTCACCATGGTGCGGGCAGTCAATGGATTTTTCTTGTCGGTCATCCACTGGGCAAGACCAAGCCTGTTCCTTGGCGCCCCTTTTGGAAAAGGATTCAAAGAGGCAGGTACATTAGGCTGAACCTCTTTGGTTTTGGCTGTCCAGTTTCCTCTTTCAAAAACCTGGGTTTTGCGTTGCATGTACACTGGATTCTCCACCATCACCGGCGTAGTAATGGCATCGCCCTTGGAGATCAGGTGAAAGAATCCTGCAACTGCACTGTCGTAGCCAGGCTTTTCTTTTCCGGGCAGGTAGTTAGTGAATGTGAGCCAGTCGAACATCATGCCATTCCTGTCTTTCTCCAGTTTGGCAGATTGATAAACGAAGTACAAATTATGTTTGCCCTGCGCTGGTTTGATATCCACTTCGTGCAACATCCAGCCTTTATTGGCAAGCGGAACAATGAAAGAAGTCAGTAAGGGACCAGCAGGATCATCCAGATGGATTTCAAGTTTACCATCTGGAACCCAGGACTGCATTCGCATGAGCAGCCTTTCCCTGTTTGTCAGATCAACATTACGAAAACGCGCCCTTGAATAATTGCGCAGGGCCAGCCATTTTGTATCCGCTAATTCGCCATTGACAAATGAGTCGGCCGTAAGGCTGTTGATAGAAGGCTGTCTTGTTTTCAGGAATTGGATCACATTCCCACATTCCTCTTCACTCACATTCTGCCTGAACCATTTTACCACATTCTCATATTTGACCGAATCCTCGTGCTTATACTCCCATAGCAGGGGGTACTCTCCAAAAGTATCTTCATCACGGGTGTTATTGAAGAAGGCCATGAACTTGTAATAATCTTCATGCCTGAATGGATCATAAGGATGGCTATGGCACTGTACGCAGGCGAAAGTGGTTCCCAGCAATACATCCCAGGTAGTGTTCACCCTATCCAATACGGCAGCCGTTCTGAACTCTTCATTATCTGTTCCGCCTTCGTCATTGGTCATACTGTTACGGTGAAATGCAGTAGCTATGAATTGTTCATCTGTGGCATCCGGCAAAAGATCACCGGCGATCTGCTCAGTGAGAAAAACATTATAGGGTTTATCGGCATTGAAGGCTTTGATCAGCCAGTCGCGGTAGCGCCATATCTTCCTCACATCATCGCGCTCATAACCTTTGGTATCTGCATACCTGGCAAGATCCAGCCACATCGAAGTCCATTTCTCGCCATAGGAGGGAAGAGATAATAGCGTATCTACCAATTGCTCATAAGCATTCGGGGAATTGTTGGCCAGAAAATGTTTTGCAATACCTTCCGGGGCTGGCATACCAATAATATCGAGTGCAGCACGGCGAAGCAGTACATGTTTATCCGCCTCCGGAGATGGCTCCAGATCTTTATCTTTCAATTTATCCAGTACGAAATGATCAACATCGTTCTTCACCCAATCCGTATATGGTGAGGGAAGAATACCGAATAATCTTCTTTTCAGTTTGGGAACCGTTTGCTGTTTAACCGGAACATAGGCCCAGTGGTCACCCCATTTTGCGCCCTGCCTGACCCATTTGGTAAGGGTCTCAATTTCTTCGTCCGATAGGGGTGCTTCTTTATAAGGCATTCTTTCTTCCGGATCGTGGTGTTTGATCCTTTTGATCATCTCTGAAGCGTCAGGATCGCCGGGAACGATGGCAGTTTTGCCGGACTCTGTGGGGCCAAAAGCTTCCGCCGGGAAGAGCAGGCTGAAGCCGGATTTCTTTTTCACTCCACCATGGCAGCTGATGCATTTCTTATTGAAGATGGGCTTAACGTCAGCGTTAAAATCGATCTCGTCCGTAAACATGAATGAATACCCGCCAATGCCAATGGCGATCAGCAGTATGGTAATAAAGATCTTATTCCTGAATAGTGCAGACATAGCAAACTCGTGGAACTAAATATAAGGATTTCAGCCATTATTCTCTTCGGCCAGTCTGTCGAGAATATTGCGCATGTTGCGCACTTCGTTTTCGTCCAGGGCCGTTTGCATCAGGTTCTCATTCATCCCGGCATTGACATATTCCATGGCCGAAGGGATGGTGAGCCGGGCAGAAGAATGAAACTCCTTGGCACCGGTGATCCGGGCGATCTCTTCAAGGTTGGTGGACCGAAGTCCTGATCCCGGCATAATGATGATGCGGTTATCGGCCCAGTCCACGAGTTGTTTCAGGTTATCAACGCCTTCGGTTACTCCTGGCCGTAAGCCCGATGTGAGGATGCGTTCGCAGCCGCATTCGATCACATCTTCCAGCGACTGCACCGGATCTTTCACCCGGTCGAATGCACGGTGAAAAGTGACGCCCATGGGATATGCCGCGGCCACAAGTTTTTTGGTTCTTTCTTTGTCAACACTTCCATCCTCATTCAACAAGCCTACTACCACGCCATCGGTTCCGATCGCGTTGCAGAGCTTGACATCGTGCAGCATGATGCGGAACTCATCATCGGAATACAGGAAATCCCCTCCCCTCGGCCTGATAATAGGGTAGAGCAGGAGGGAGGTAAGTTCCCTGGCCCGCGAGATCATCCCTGCAGAAGGCGTAGTACCTCCTTCGCCGGGGTTATCACAAAGCTCGATACGATGTGCCCCTGCCTTTTCAGCAGTGATGCAGGAGCTGATATTGAATGCTATGACTTCAAGCTGGTACATTATTGATAATAATATTTTCCTGGGATAACAATATCTGCGTTTGATGTTTTGACTGCATAAGAAAAACCTTTCTGCAGGGCATAGGCACCGTATTCTCCTTTTCTGTTAAGAGCAAGAAAACCCACCTGGATGTTCTTTGATTTGGCAGGACTTTTTTTCACGATCCTCATCACTGCTTCTTTGCAGGCATCTTCAGGCGTGTAACCCTGGCGCATGAGTTCCACCACCAGGTGAGAACCAACGCAGCGGATCACTTCTTCGCCCACCCCAGTAGAGGTGGCGGCCCCCACTTCATTGTCAACAAATAACCCGGCACCGATCACGGGCGAATCACCCACACGGCCGCGCATTTTGTAAGCCATGCCACTGGTACTGCAACCGCCGCTGATATTTCCCTGGGCATCCATGGCAATCAGGCCGATGGTATCGTGGTTACTGGGACCACCGGGCATAGGATCTTTTTTATAGAGCTGGTTCTCAATGTTCATCCTGGGTTCGTACTTAGAGGTTTTCAGCCATTCGCGCCAGGCTTTCTCAGATTTCGGCGTCAGCAGGTTCACTTTTTTGAATCCCTGGTCAACGGCAAATTGAAGGGCACCATCGCCCACCAGGATCACGTGCGGGGTTTTCTCCATCACTTTGCGCGCCACAGAGATCACGTTCACAATATGTTCCAGGCCCATTACAGAGCCGCAATTGGATTCGTGATCCATGATGCAGGCATCCAGGGTCACATGACCTTCCCGATCCGGCAGGCCGCCAATGCCAACAGTCTGGTTATTCTCATCTTCCTCAATAATATTGATCCCTTTCTCCACAGCGTCCAGGGAGGAACCGCCGCCAGAAAGCACTTTCCACGACTGGTTATTAGCCACTTTACCAAAGTCCCAGGTAGATATCACCATTGGGCCGGGAGGCATGGCAAATTCAAGATGATTAACAGCGGGGAGTGCCGGGATCAGGCCTAAAAAGTTTCGTCTCTTCATGATAATTGTTTCTGTGTAAATTGACTAATTAGCTAATTGGCCAATTGACGTAATTTCGCCTCTAATTTAGACAAACAATTCTGATATGGCCCGGAACCGCCGCGAAGTTGATGAAGTAGATAAAAAGGTCAAACTGAATAAGGAAAGCTGGCAGGAAGTGCTGGGGATGCTGAAATTCATCAGGCCGTACAGAACACATTTTTTTGCAGGACTTTTATTCATCGTACTCTCTGCACTCACTACACTTTCTTTCCCCTATTTATTGAAGAAACTGATCGACAGTGCCGACGCCATTGGCAAAGGGCAGGATGTGATCAAGCCCAATACCATTGCCCTGGCCATGATCGGCGTACTGATCCTCCAGATGATGTTCTCTTATGGACGGGTCTATTTCTTTGCTTATGCCGGTGAAAACTCCCTGGCAGACCTGCGGAAAGAAGTCTATAACAGGATGATCCAGCTGCCCATGGATTTCTTCTCCAAACGCAGAGTGGGTGAACTGTCCAGCAGATTAAGCGCTGATCTTTCCCAGATCCAGGATGCCTTGACGCTGATGCTGGCCGAGATCTTAAGAGGCATACTGACCCTGGTGGTGGGCATCGGCCTGATATTTTATATATCGCCCAAACTCACGCTGGTCATGCTTTCCGTAGTACCCGTGATAGTTATTATCGCCGTATTATTTGGGAAAAAGATCAGGAAACTTTCCCGGGAAGCGCAAGACCAGTTGGCTGATTCCAATATCGTAGTGCAGGAAACCCTGCAGGGGATCACCAATGTCAAAGCATTTTCCAACGAGTGGTTTGAAATAGGCAGGTACGAACATAGTTTGAAAAAAGTGGTGAGCCTGGCGATCAGAAATGGGAAGGTGAGGGGCCTGTTCATTTCCTTCTTATTATTCTCATTGTTCGGCACCATCGTATTTGTGGTCTGGTATGGTGTAGGGCTGATGCAACAGGGTCAGCTTTCCTTTGGCGACCTTACTGCATTTGTGATCTATACTACTTTTGTTGGAGGAAGTATGGCGGGGTTTGCCGACCTCTACAGCCAGTTGCAGAAAACCATCGGCGCCACGCAGCGAGTGCGCGAGATCATGAAAGAGCCAGGTGAAAACGTAATGGTGGCCAGGGAACCATTGCAGGAAAAATATAAATTGAAAGGACATGTGCGGTTTGAGAATGTGAGTTTTTCTTATCCCTCCAGGTCAGAAATACAGGTATTGAAGCATGTTGACCTGGTAGCGCAACCCGGCGAACAGATCGCGCTGGTGGGCCCCAGTGGTGCCGGTAAATCAACTATGGTGGCCATGTTGCTGCATTTCTATAATCCCGATAAAGGGAAGATATTA
>DATGXN010000185.1:0-1571 GCA_035298945.1 Chitinophagaceae bacterium
CAGATGCGGAGTCTAATAATCATATGTCGATCCTTAATAATCCATGCATGACAGCTGGTGGAGATATGATCGCTGATGATGATAATAATCTTTACCTGATCGCGGCCAGGGGCTATGTTTATCGTATTTCTGTACGCGATATGCTGGCTACTTACCTGGGTGAGATCAAAGGTTTGCCAAAAGAGTTTTCTGCCAATGGTGCAGCGGTGAATCATGAAGGTAAGATCGTAGTGACCAGCTCTGTATTCAAGAACGCCATTTACCAGGTGGATCCTGTTTCCTGGGAAGCCACGCAGCTGGTATCAAAATCCGGGGCATTCAATGCTGCAGACCTCGGTAGCAGCAACCTGTTGGTGACCAACAAAGCCAAGGCCGGTCCTGCATTTGTCAATAATATAAAAGGCACCGTGAAGATCTATCCAAACCCGGTACGTACAGGTAATTTCAAAGTGAACTTTACCAATATGGAAGCCGGTGATTATTATCTTGACCTGACCGATGTTTCGGGAAGAAGGGTAATGCAGAAGAAGATCAATATCAGTTCAGGTACCTACGTTGAGACCATAAACCTGCCTGGTTCATTCACTAAAGGGATCTATATGATGAAGTTGATGAACAGCCAGACAAAACAGATTTCTGTGCAGAAAGTCTTGGTTGAGAGAAGCAAATAAAAGATAGAGAGTTAGATAGATAGAAAAATAGGGAGCATTCTTGTATTGAGAATGCTCCCTATTTTTCTATCTCCCTAACTCCCTATTTAATCTCAGTTCTTGAGTATGGTAAACTCAACCCGCCTGTTCAATTGCCTTCCTTCATCAGTATCGTTAGACACAACTGGTTTTGTTTCTCCATATCCTTTTGACCTGATCCGCGAGGTGGAAATACCTTTTGAAATGATATATTCCATGACTGATCTGGCCCTGTTATCACTCAGTGTATAGTTATATTCATCTGAACCCTTACTGTCAGTATGGGCACTCATCTCGATCTCTATCGCCGGATTTTCATTGAGCAGTTTTACTACACGGTCAAGCTCTACAAACGATTCTGGCCTCAGGAAGAATTTGTCAAAATCAAAGAACACATTGTTCAAACGTACTACCTGCCCGATCTCTATCGGCACCAGGTAGAGGTCTTTATGGATCTCTTTATAACCTTCTTTGACCAGTGAGTCAAGATTCAGGTTCTCTGATACCGCAAAGAACTTGTCTGCCGTTGCCCGGATACTGTAATTCTTATCGTAAGGTAATACGATCTTGAACGCTCCATCGTCGGGATTGGACGAACCATTGCCTGCAATGGCCCCATCAGGCAGGGTTTCATAGATCAGGTCAGCACTTAAAGGTTGCTTGGTCTTTGCATTATATACATTGCCACTGACAAGTACCACGGGATCTGGTTTTTCGCGCTCGTATAACTTGATTCGTACAATATCAGACTCCCCATATGATTCTTTGGAAGAAGTCATATAGGCAAACTCACCTCCGGCATCCATGGTGAAAAATGCATCCCAGTCGGGCGTGTTGATAGGTGCCCCCAGGTTTATGGGATCGCTCCATTTTTGCCAGGTC
>DATGXN010000186.1:0-3594 GCA_035298945.1 Chitinophagaceae bacterium
CTCCTTATCTGTTGCCTTGGGTTTGCTCTTAAGCAGTGCGGCCGCATTCATGATCTGACCAGTCTGGCAATAGCCACATTGTGCAACATCGTGTTCCAGCCACGCTTTTTGCACCGGATGATCACCATTCTTCGACAATCCTTCAATAGTTGTAATTTCTGAACTTCCTATGGCAGAAACAGGAAGCAGGCAGGATCTCACCGCCACTCCGTTCAGGTGAATGGTACAGGCGCCGCATGAGGCCACTCCGCAGCCAAATTTTGTACCAGTCATTTGGAGATGATCCCTTAATACCCAGAGAACAGGGGTTGTTGGATCTACGTCTACAGTGTGTTCACTGCCGTTGACTTTTAATGAAAAACTTGGCATATACTCGTTTTTTACAGAATGTTTCAGAATTGCCCGGCTGTATACCGGGGAGCTCGCTTCTAAGATAGAACTTCCACCCTGAGGAATGGCGGATCATACCCCTGAACAGTAATAATGGTAGGTAATTCCGTAATCTGTATACAGCCAGAAAGATGGATAATTTCGTGCTGATTATTCTTAAACCTTTTGCGTTAAATGCTTAGTCAATTGTCTTAAGTATTTTGGCGGGAATACCACCAACTATAGTGTTAGACGGAACGTCTTTGTTCACTACTGCGCCCGCTGCAACTATTGCATTTTCACCTATCGTTACGCCGGGTAATATTGTTGCTCCGGCACCTATCCAGGCATTTCGTTTCACAAGGATCGATCTCAGGTCCAGCATCTTCCTTTGGGATGGATCTAAAGGATGATTTTCCGTGATCAGATTGACCTTTGGCCCGATCAGTACATCATCCTCAATGACTATTCCTCCCAGATCCAGAAAACTACAGGCATGATTGATGAATATATTTTTACCTAGTCTTATATGCCGTCCGAAATTGGTGTGAAATGGCGCAAAAATAACGGAGCTCTTATCAATAGCGCTTCCGATGATTTCACTCAATCGTTCTCTGAACTGATCTACGTCTGTAGATGCATTGAGCGCTGGTGATAGTTGTAATGTCCGATGAACAATTTCCCATAACCGATGCATTTGCGGGTCATCATTCCGAATTAACCCTCCGGCGAGCATTCTTTCAAAAATATCAGTATCGTTCTGGCTCATCTTTGTTTAAGATTTTTCTGATGACGTTCATTCAAATTTATTATAAAAAGGCTAGTTGATCCCGAATCTTATCATCAGGAAAAACAGTTAGTTTTAAAAACGGAAACAAACATTTTCAATTGGTCCCTCCTGGTTTGATGAGATATGCGAAACTGATATTCTGTTGGAGCTTCCTGATGCTTTTAATTGCATGCAATAAAAACCTGCATGTCAAATACCAACACAATACGGAAAGATCAGTTTCAGGAACCTCATTTTATAAGCAGGTCGTAGCATACAATTGGAAGCAACGCGATTCAGTTTTTCTCGAATATTTCAACCAGGGAAATGTTCCGGATTTCTTCTTTCAATTCAAACCCATCACATTCACCTACCAGGATTCTCTGGGCAATGATTATAAGATCAGTTTTTATTGCTCACCCGATTATGCCATGATCGGGACCAACGAAGATTGGGCCCGGGTTCCGCTCACGCCGTTGGCTGCACAGGCGATGGCGGACAGCCTTAGATGTTTTCTTCCCACCAGGAAGATGGTAGACCTGATTTACCAAAACAGCAAGGTAAAACTGGAGCCCGTTCCGATGTATGCCTATCGCGACAGCACAGTGACCATGTGGCAGCATCACCTGATCATTGAAGGCCAGCGCAAAGGAATGAAAGGACTGATCAGTGGCATAAAAAAAGACGTCGTGATCTGCAGCAAAGAGGCATTTAAGGGAAGGGACAATAGGGTTGCGATCTATGGTTGGCACAAGTTGGATGGGAAGCCCATTCAGCCATTATATACCGGTCATGTAAACTGGTATGCAGATTACAGCCATGGTGCCCGTATGATCTACCAAATGATCAGGGTAGATAACAAATGGATAAACTATAGGGACGTATTCAATAACCCATTGCTGAGAAGTGCTTTGTCGGATGAAGCGGGGACTATGCTACTGAATTACTGACCTTTAATAACTTTATCATTAATCCTAATTCAGGTCATAACTAAAATCAATTCATGAAATTCTTATCACTCGAACCTTTTGTTCCATCTGGAGCCAACTTTGCAGCTTCAAAGCAATTGTTCCAGGAGCTGGGATTCAAAATTAACTGGGACGCGGGCGACTATATTGGATTTGAAAAAGATGGCTGCAAATTCATCCTGCAAAAATTCAACAATAAAGAGTTCGCGGAAAATCTCATGATCAGTGTGAAGATCGAAAATGCAGAAGATTTCTGGAAAGGACTGATCGAAAAAAAACTAACAGAAAAATTCGGCATAAAAATCTCCGCCCCAACCCGGCAAACGTACGGAGTAGAAGTAAATCTGATTGATATCGCAGGAGTTTGCTGGCATTTTGTGGAATAGACTGCCCCGGACACCTGATAACTACCCATGCTCTGGAAAAGTTAACGATAAGTAAAAATATGGATTACTCCGTTCGCTCTTATCCCGGCTCGCCCCCAAAGCCGGCCAATTAATCCTTTTTTTTGTAGTTTCGCGCACGATGCCAAAAATGAAAGTTAATCAGCTTCTACGGGTAAAAGCGAGTTTTAATTTTCGCTTTGTTTCATTGTTGGCTGTCATAATTCTGATCCAGCAGCTGTCTTTTGCTGCCCATCTTCCATTTTTTTCCGGCAGTATAAGCCCTGCATCTCTTCATTATTCTGACAAGAGTTCAGGCCAAAGCGGCTCGTCCCATGTAAGCATTGATGTTGACGTGGAAGTGCTGAACGAAGATGATGCCCATGATTTTCAGGGGCACCCCGAACGTGCGCTGACCGCTGATTATGTTATTGCACGTTGGTTATATACCTCCCTTGTTAATAACCACTACCGGCGTCTGGCCCGGGCTGTTCACCACCAGGCCGATCCACCTTTATTTATTTTACATCATTCCTGGAAAGCACATCTTTCCTAAACTTCTGTTCTAACCATAACTGCCTGCATTCCCGCGAGTGATCCTACTATCATGCAAGGCATTCTACAGCCTTTTGGCCTTAAGTACGTATAACCAGAAATCATATTTAATGAAAGGAATTAGCATCATTGCCATTTCGGCATCCCTGTTGTTTTTTGTTTCTTGCTCACAGCGAGCAGTGGAAAAAGAAGAAGAAGCAAGCTTTGTAGTTACCAGCCCTATACAGACAGACACCACGATCTACAAAGAATACGTGTGTCAGATACGCTCAGCGAGTCACATCGAATTAAGGTCGCAGGAGAAGGGTTATCTGCAAAGCATTTTTGTAGATGAAGGTCAGTTTGTGAATAAAGGCCAGCTCATGTTCAAATTAATGCCAGCCCTATACGAAGCTGAGGTTGCCAAAGCAAAAGCAGAATTGAATTTTGCCGAGATCGAATATTCGAATACCAAAGGCCTCGCTGATAACAATATCGTTTCCCCGAACGAGTTATCCATGGCCAAAGCCAAAATGGACAAGGCAAAAGCCGAGCTCGACCTTGCCAAAGC
>DATGXN010000187.1:0-3743 GCA_035298945.1 Chitinophagaceae bacterium
ACCATAAGAAACTGCTTGCTGTCCCTAAAGTGACAGTTAGCGCAATAGAACCATTAGTAGGTACGCCATTGGTTCCGCAACTTCCATTGGTTGGGACCGCCGACGCATTTATCCCCATCGGAACGGAAACGCTGATATTAGAAAGATCTTTGTAACAACCGTCTGCTGAGTTCACTCTCACAGCATAGGTACCCGTTGGAAGATCAGTCAGATCTTCATCATCTGATTGACCTGCTGGAATAGGCCCTCCAGTGGTAGCTGTCCATGCAAAAGAACTGGCTGTTCCTGTATTGACGGTGAGTGCGATCGAACCAGCAGTAGGAGAGCCACTTACGCAGGCGCCATTCGTAGGTACAGCGCTGGCATTAATTCCCGTTGGAACTGTTACATTAAACGTTGCAGTTTTCTGGCATGGAGTTGAATTGTGATCAGTTACAGTAATGGTGTACAATCCCGCATTGAGATCACTAATGTCTTCAGTGCTGGCAGTAAATCCACCTGGGCCGACCCAACTGAAAGTATATGAAGGCACTCCACCAGAAGTAGTGACATTTATCGATCCTTTTGTCGGAACGCCACCAGTGCAGGTTCCATTGGTGGGAGTACCTGCTACATTAAGTCCTGCATTTACTGGTACCACGGGCACTGTTCCGCACTTTGGATTAATTTTATCGGGGTCTGCTAATAAGGCCGCACAGTTGCTTTTTTTACCAGCATCGGTCCATGCCATAACAAGGTTGACTATTTCTAATCTGTTTCCGCAAGAATAGGTAAGTTCAGCTGGGAAAGTCAATTCAGTAATTTTGTTAGCTTCGAGACCGGCGTCACTACAATCGCTAATCAATACTGGTTGTCCTACCTGATTGCCATTTGCATCTTTTTGAACCAGGTATCCCCAGTATGCAAATGCCGGTCTGAAAGACCCCGTTTTATTATCAATAGACAAAATAAGGTCCTTTGTGACTTGTGCTCCTGGAGTACAGCTAACACAACTGTTGGCATCACCAATTCGAGCACCTACCAATTCCAGGTCTTTTGAAGTACAACTTGTGGAGAATTGTGCGAATGATACCGAAGAGATCAGTAAGGCAAAAAGAATCAGCATGATTTTCTTATCACGCCGTAATAGGGGTGTAATAATAGATCGCATATACAAGGGTTTAGTGGTTTAAAACAGTCTAATGTTTCCATATGGCGGAATGTGGCACAATAAACCACAGAAGGGATTTCAGGAATTGGAAAAATGAGGAGTTATCAGATGTACAGGCTCAAAGAGGAGATCCGAAGGTAAATTGACTAACTTAAAGAGTTACCATACTTTGCTTAGTGTCTCTTCAACTTAAAGTTTAGATAATTAAACAGTTAATGCAATAACCTAAACTGGTGATTGTTCGTTTTATTTTGTGCTATCCGAGCGGCAATTTGGCTACTGAGTTGGAGTGGGTGTTACATCTAAGTAGTGCATGGGGGAAGGGTGGGGTCTAAATTGCGTACTAAAACTATTGAATATCATCTTATTAAATTATGATAATTATCAGCTAACGACAGATTGTTTTGTTTTTTCCTGAACCACTAATCTGGCTATTTTTGCGCCTGAATACACTAAAACGATTGAATGGCTGCCATATCTTTTGACAACACAGAAAATGCTTTTGCGTACAAGACTGATAAGCAACTCAGCAAAGCGAACTTCCTTTTTTCATTGATGCATTATCCCTGGCTGGTTAAAACAGGAACCAGTATAACTCCATGGGCGATCAAGTCCGGGCTGCCCATCAAGGGGATTGTCAGGAATACCATTTTTGAACAGTTTGTTGGAGGCGAGACACTGGAGCAAACTGCCAAAGCCGCAAAAAAGCTGGGGGAATATCACGTGCAGGTGATCCTCGACTATGGTGTTGAAGGCGGTGACGATGGAGAACATGGCTTTGACCATGCCTGCGAGGAATTCATGCGGGTGATCAATTACGCTGCCACCCAGAACAATATTCCTTTCATGAGCATCAAAATGACGGGTATGGCCCGCTTTGGTTTGCTTGAAAAACTGGACAAGTCCTGCGACGCCAATTCAGGAACTTTGTATAAAAGGTATAATGCCGCGCTGGAAAGATTAACGGCAGATGAAAAAGCAGAATGGCAGCGCGTACACGAGCGGATGCACAAGATCTGTACACTGGCTGCAGCAAAAAATATCGGCGTACTCATAGACGCGGAAGAGACATGGATACAGGATCCGGTGGATATGCTCACCATGCTCATGATGGACCAGTATAATAAAGAAAGGGCCGTCATATTCAATACCATTCAACACTATCGCCACGACCGCCTTGAATTTCTGAAAGATTCCATTGAGGCTGCAGAAAAAAGAAACTTCATACTGGGTATGAAACTCGTAAGGGGGGCCTATATGGAAAAGGAAAGGGAACGTGCGAGGGATATGAACTATCAGTCTCCCATACAGCCGGATAAGAAATCTACCGACAGGGATTATAATGCAGGTGTGAAATTATGCCTGGAACATATCAATAAAGTATCTCTCATTGTTGCCACTCATAATGAAGAAAGTAATCTGCTCGCTACAAAGATACTTGAGCAGAAAGGCCTGCCATTGGATCATGAACATGTGCATTTCTCACAATTATATGGGATGAGTGACAATATTACTTTCAACCTGGCCAAAGCGGGTTGTAGCGTCAGTAAATATCTGCCCTTCGGGCCGATAGAAGATGTGGTTCCATACCTCATGCGCCGTGCGCAGGAAAATTCGTCTGTAGCGGGCCAGACTAATCGCGAGTTAGCGCTGATCAAGAAAGAGATTTTCAGGAGAAAATCGGTCGATTGAATGTAATTAAGGTACTAAATGTAAAAACACATTCCCCACATTCATCACATTTATCACATTAGAATAATTCCGCGTAACGTAATTATTCTACGTGTTCCACCAATACGTGATCTTCAATACCAGTGCGCGGGTTTTCACTGCGAAAGGAGTGGGGAGATAGTTGTCAGTATATACCAGGAATATATCAGATGCTGGCTTATATCTCCATTGTAACCTGGTGTTGATGTTGATATTTTTCAGCTGGCTATTGTATTGCACAAAGGTGGTGAAGTAAAGGTTATTGGTCATGGTCAGATCTATACGCGGGCTTACCAGCCATAATTTTGTAGTATTCCAGGGTGCAGGCATCCTGATATCATTGTAACTCAGGCCCAGCGTGAAAATGGCATAGGGCTGTTTCCTGTAACTCACTTCCCCGGATAAATTCAAACGGGTACCATCCTGGTAGTAACCTCCATAACGGCTGGCGAATGCAAAAGTGAAAACTTTTTGGGGAGGGGAAGTGAACTCCAGTCCAAATGCTTTCCAATTGTGTTCAGTGCCTCGGGCCAGGGTATCCTTGCCGGAATTGGTAGGATCGAAAGGGGCCGTCAGGTATACATAATCCGTCGCGATCCAGGTGGTGAATGTGGTATTGTTTCTCCAGGTGATGGTATAGGGGATATAACTCTCGTTATCCAGATTCTTGCCGTTCTCTCCAAAGAAATAGGTGCTTGATAACCTCACGCCATGTGAAAGTATTTTTCCTTTCTTAGGGAAGAATAAATAACCTCCAGAAGGATTGGCCTTGAAATAGCCCTTGCGGGGCACATAACCCACTTCGGCCACATAATTACTTCCAACATATTCATGTTGCCAGCTTAATGAGAGACGTTTGCTGGCGTACTGAATATTACCAGCC
>DATGXN010000188.1:0-2476 GCA_035298945.1 Chitinophagaceae bacterium
ATCGCCGAAAAAACTGATGCGGTAACCGTAGTCCAGGTAGGGCAGATTAATGTCAACCGTATCACCTTTCACACGGAAGGTGCCCCGGGTAAAATCTGTTTGGGTTCTATTATATAATGAATTCACCAGGCTATGCAGAAAACCCTGGCGGCTGACCACCTGGCCTTTGTGAATCCGGATAATACCACCCTCAAAGTCAGCAGGGTTTCCTATACCATATATACAGCTTACGGATGCAACAACGATGATATCACGCCTCCCCGTAAGCAACTGCGCCGTTGCCTGCAACCTCAGTTTATCTAGCTCTTCATTGATCGACAGATCTTTTTCTATATAAGTATCACTCACCGGCATGTAGGCTTCCGGCTGGTAATAATCGTAGTAAGACACAAAATACCCGACTGCATTTTCAGGAAAGAACTGCTTAAACTCCCCGTAGAGCTGAGCCACCAGTGTTTTGTTATGTGTAAGCACAAGGGTGGGCCTTTGCACCTGTTGGATCACATTGGCGATTGTAAAAGTCTTTCCTGAACCAGTCACACCCAATAAAGTCTGGCTCCTTTCACCCTGCAAAATGCCTTCCGTCAGCTGGCGTATGGCCTCAGGCTGATCACCAGATGGCTGAAAAGGCGTATGTAGATTAAACAGACTCATTTACACATCAAAGTAACAACACAAATACGTGGTCATCGCGGATAATCCCGTTTTTAACTACTCCTTTTCTGCGTATGGCCTCCTGGTAAAATCCATTCTTTTCCAACACCCGCATCGAAGCGATATTATAGTCAAACACTTCCGCATACACCCTCACGATCAGCGGCGACTGCTCCCGGATCTTTTTAACCAGCAACCTGATCGCTTCCGTAGCAAGACCTTGTCCCCAATACGGTTCTCCGATCCAATATCCAATCTCTGCCGTGAATTTGTACACATCATCTTTGGGTATATAGCCTACTCCGCCGATGATCTCACCATCTTTCAAAACCGCAAAATTGGTTTGCAGTACCTGGTCTACATTATGCTGAAGGAACAGATCCGCATCCTTGTATGAATAAGGATGTGGCAGGTGATCCCTGACATTATCCCAGATCTTCCGATTATTGATCAGATGAGTAAGCTTCTTACTATCTGACCATCGCCATGGTCTCAATTCCACCATAACCTCAGACTTTACGTTTGATATACTGGTCGTAGTCCGGTATCATGCATTCGTAATCATCACGCATCAAAGGAGACGTGAGAAGAAAGTCCGCCGTTGCGCGATCACAGGCAAATGGAATATTCCAGGTCACTGCTAGTCTCAGCAGGGCCTTTATGTCGGGATCATGGGGTTGGGCTTCCATGGGATCCCAGAAAAAGATCAGTACGTCAATTTTTCCCTCGGCTATCATCGAGCCAATCTGCTGGTCGCCACCGAGCGGTCCACTCAGAAGGCGTTTCACTTTAATCTCGAGTTTCTCACTCAGCAACCGGCCGGTGGTGCCAGTAGCAGTAAGACGATGATCAGCCAGAAATCTCTTGTTGTAGACGCACCAATCAACAAGATCTTTTTTCTTGTTATCGTGGGCTACAAGAGCAATTCGCTTGCTCTTGTTCAATTTTCTCTTCATTTGAGGATTGTATTTAATGATCATGGGTCTGATCAGAAAATACACTCCAAGAATTAGCTAATTGTCTAGGCCGCCCCTGTAGTAGTTTCTTTGATCTTTTCCCTGATCTTTATTTCAATTTCATTGGCCAGTTCAGGATTGTCGATCAGCAATTGTTTCACTGTATCCCTGCCCTGTCCCAGTTTGTCGTTATTATAACTGAACCATGATCCGCTCTTTCCCACAATTCCCAGCTCTACACCCAGATCCAGGATCTCCCCGGTCTTGGAAATACCTTCCCCGAAGATGATATCGAACTCAGCTGCACGGAATGGAGGGGCTACCTTATTCTTCACCACTTTCACCTTAACCCTGTTACCTACCGCTTCGTCACCATCTTTAAGCTGGGCGATACGGCGGATATCCAAACGAACGGAAGCATAGAATTTGAGTGCATTACCACCGGTAGTCGTTTCGGGATTCCCGAACATCACACCGATCTTCTCCCTGAGCTGGTTTATAAAAATACAAATCGTATTGGTCTTAGAAATGGTCGCAGTCAGTTTACGTAAAGCTTGAGACATTAATCTTGCCTGCAGGCCCATTTTACTGTCTCCCATCTCCCCTTCCAGCTCCCCTTTAGGCACCAAAGCAGCCACTGAGTCAATCACCACTACATCCAGGGCACCGGAAAGGATCAGCCTGTCGGCGATCTCCAAACCCTGCTCACCATAATCAGGCTGAGAGATCAGGAGATTGTCTACATCCACCCCCAGCTTCTGCGCGTAAGAACTGTCAAATGCGTGTTCCGCATCTATAAAAGCGCACATACCACCTTTTTTCTGGGCTTCAGCGATCACATGGGTAGCGATTGTGGTCTTGCCAGA
>DATGXN010000189.1:0-35940 GCA_035298945.1 Chitinophagaceae bacterium
AACCAGATCACGATCAGGAAGATCACTGCATTCACGCCCAGCAATACCCGATTCTTGATCTTTATTCTCTGTGTGTGTGGCTTTTTTTCAAAATGTAAAAAATCATAGCTGAACGCAGTGGTCAGGGCCGTGATACAGGAATCAATGGTTGCAAATGTGGAAGCCACTACGCCAATGAAAAAGGCCATGGCGCCGATCATGCCGAAATAATTCTGCGTCAGGAAAGGGTAGATCTCATCGGTTTTCGAAAACCTGCCATCTATCTCAGGCCATGCAATTCCTTTTTGTTCCATATACGCATAGAGCAGCACACCGAGCCCGAGAAACAGCGTTTGGGCAATAGCGATGAAGAGGCTGAAGCTGAGTACATTCTTGCGTGCATCCTTTAGACTGCTTACCGTTAATGATTTCTGCATCATGCTTTGGTCAAGTCCTACCAAGGCAATAGTGATCAGTATGCCCGATATGAATTGCTTAAAGAAGTTGGAACCTGCACTGGCGTCCCAGTTGAAGAGTTTTGAATATGGATGATCAGCGATGGTGGAGATCAGCTCTCCGAAACCCAGGCCCATCGAACGTTTGATCATGAGTATGGAAACCACGATGACGGTAACCAGGAAAAAGGATTGCAGCGCGTCTGTCCACACTATGGTTTTGATGCCCGACTTATTGGTGTAGAGCCAGATCAGCAGCAGCACGATGATCACCGTTAGCACATGTGAAATACCCAACTGATCGAAGAATGCTGTTTGCAGGATCTTAACGGAGAGCAATAACCGAAATGCGGCGCCGAATGATTGGGATACCAGGAAGAACATTGAGCCCGTGCGGTAACTGATGGCACCAAAACGCTGGTCCAGGTAGCTGTAGATGGATACCAGTTTGAGTTTATGGAAGATGGGGATCAGGACAAAGGCAATGAAGAGATAACCCACGATGGTGCCCAGGATGAACTGGAAATAATACATGTTATCGTTGCCCACGTTACCTGGTATGGATACCAGTGATACGGCGGAGATGCCCGAGCCGATCATGCCGAAAGCCACGAGAAACCAGGGCGATTCCCGATTGCCATCGAAATAGGTATGGTCTTTCGTGCGGCGGGATGTGAGCCGCGAGATCAGCATCAGCAGCGAAAAATAAAATACAATGAACAGGAGGATCAGGTATGGGCTGATCATTGCTTCGGCATTATAATACAGTTATTTTTTTCAGATAATAGTTCTTGCCATCTACAATGGGCGGGGTTGGGCTGGTTACCGTGATACCGTCTTTCCCGATCGTCATTCTTTTTGTGCCTTCAGAACTGGTGACGTCGAAAGGAAGATCCATGAAATAATTATTGACCTTGATAGTGTATTTCTGAAAATCCGTTTCTTTTACGGTAATATCGATCTGCTCAGTTGTTCTGGTATAGAAATCAAAAAGCGGTTTAAGATCCTGTTTGGATGCTGTACTGAACAGTTTTTCTACATCATCAGTGGTTACAAAATTATCGTAGGTGTATTGGGGATCTGTGGCCAGTTTTTTGAGGGTGGGGAAGAAGATCTCGTCTCCGATCACATAGCGGATGGTATGCATGAAGAAAGAGCCTTTGGTATAAATGTCCGATCCGTTATAGATCTCGTCTTCCGATAGGTCATCGCCAATTACCATGGCCTTTTTGTACCTGATGGACCTTCTTTTCTTGCTCATGAACGCGTCGTAGGCAGCCTGGCCTCCCAGTTCATAATTGGCCAATGCTTCTGCATAAGTACCGATCCCTTCCTGGATCCAGATATGCGACCAGGTTTTGTTGGTCACTTTGTTGGCCCACCATTCGTGCGCATATTCGTGGAGCAGATTTTCTGAATAATCCTGGCCTCCAATCTTTGTATACACGAATTTATTCTGGAACGTGATCATGGTCTGGTGTTCCATACCTGAATTGGGCACTTCGCCAATGCCAATCTTTTCTTTGTACCATGGGTACTCGCCAAAATATTTTTCAAGTATGCGGGTATCCCTTGCCTTGAGTTCAAGGATCTTATTGGCCTGGTCAAAATCTTCTTCCAATACATAGAACTGGATTGGGACAACATGATTGTTGATGGTGGTAAAGTCCTGCGAGGCCACTTTGTACTTACCGATGTTGAATACGATGCAGTAGTTGCTGATGGTATAATTAGTTTTCCAGTGGTAAGTGCTTTTGTCTTTTTTAGCGGTGGTTTTTTGTAGTAGCCCTGGACCTGCAACCACCAGTCCTTTAGGAACCGTGATGATCATATCAACTCCTTCATTGGGTTCATCGCTGGGATGGTCTTTGCAGGGGAAATAGACCCGGCCTCCTTCTTTCTGGCAATTGATCGCCACCCAGGGATTGCCGGTTCTGTCTTTGGTCCAGGTGAATCCCCCGAACCAGGGTGGCCGGACTGCTACGGGTGGAGCACCGCCGTAAATTATTTTGATGCTTTGCTTGCCTTGTGAGAATGGTTTGGTGGAGGTGATGTATATCAGATCATTCTTCTGTTCAAACTTCGCGTCTTTATCATTCACCTTCACTTTAGATACCGTGAGAAGATGCACAAGGTCGAACAGGAGGGTGTCCGTATTTTGGGAAAGGATGATGTTGATGTCGGTACTGCCGTTGATGGTTTGCTTTGCAATGTCCACATCTAGGGCGATGGTATAATGCCTGATATCCATGATGGCCTGGAGGGGCTTGAGCCTGCCGCCGGAGGAGAGATAGCTGATATCGCGGTCCTGCGCGTGCAGCATTTGTGTGCAGATGGTCATAAACAAAAAGATCCTGGCAGCCTTGATCATGTAGTTGGTTTGTACTTTAAATATATGATTTCCTGATTGACCAAGACGTCAAGGTATTCCATCAGGATTAAGTTGTAAATTATTGCTCCGAAAGATCTCTCGCCTACTGCCTCTCGCCTAAAACCTAACATATGAACCTCAGATCACTGCTTGTTATACTTATTCTTCTTCCCCTTTATTCATTTGCTGATCCTAACCCTGCTGCAACTCTTAAGGTTACCAGCCTCCGAACCGAGTACCTGGTGAATCCCATCGGAATCGATGTACGAAATCCTAGGTTTCAATGGAAGATAGAGGCTACGGCACAATCTACATTTAACAAGAAGCAATCGGCCTACCAGGTGCTGGTGGCGTCTTCGCCCGATAGACTCACCGAGGCTAAGGCAGATCTGTGGAACAGTGGGAAGATGAAATCTGGCGAGAACGCGCAGATCGTTTACCAGGGTAAGCCCCTGGTGAGCGGACAAAAATATTTCTGGACTACCAGGATATGGGATGAGAAAGATGAGGCCAGTCCATGGAGTGAAAAGGCGTTTTGGAGTATGGGACTGCTTGATGAAAATGACTGGAAAGCGAAGTGGATCGGTGATCAGCCTGATTTTACACAGAAGGCCTATGCAGAATATGTGGCAGCTTACGATCCCAACAACAAACAATTCAAAAACGTTAAGCCGGCAGGGCCCTCCTCGCCGATGCTTCGGAAGAAATTTACCGTTCGTCCCAATATCAAAGAAGCCACACTCTATGTGTCTGCCTTAGGCTATTATGAGATGAACCTGAACGGCGCCAAGGTGGGCAACCAGGTGCTAACGCCTGAATGGACAGACTACAACAAACGCGTGCAATATCAATCTTATGATCTTACGAAATCACTTAAGCCGGGTGTGAATGTATTGTCGTCGGTGCTGGGCGATGGATGGTATCTAAGCATGATCGGTCCTACGAAATGGCATGCTGATTATCCACGCCGTGGTGTGTATGGGAACGATAGAAGACTGATCGCACAGCTTGAGATCAGGTATGCCGATGGATCAAAAGAACTTATCGTGACCGACGAAACCTGGAAGATCAACACCCGGGGTTTCATCATTAATGCGGATAATTTCCTTGGCCAGAAGATCGATGCACGGAATATTCCATCGAACTGGCGCAAAATTGATTTTAACGATAACAACTGGGCCAATGCCTATGTGGATGCGGCTGTAAACAAGAACATGGAAGCGCAGAAGAACGAGCCGATCCGTATTTACAAATACCTCGAGCCAAAATCCATCAAGCCATTAGGTGATAAGTTCATCATCGATTTTGGCCAGAACCTGACGGGTTGGACTACAATGAAGATCAAGGGCAATAAGGGGGATAAGGTGCTGATCAGGCACGGTGAAATGCTGGATGATGATGGATCGCTGTACACAAAAAATCTTGCTGCTGCGATACAGGAAGATGAATATATACTTTCGGGCAATACTGACGAGTTCGAGCCCTATTTCACCTATCACGGATTCAGGTATATCGAGATCAGCGGCTTAAAAGATCCCAAAGCGATGACCATCCGTGCCTGTGCCCTGAGTTCGGATCCTGATGAAACCGGGGCTTTTACATGCTCTAACAATAAGCTTAATCAACTTTGGCAGAACATACTCTGGACGCAACGTAACAACATGACTTCGGTACCCACGGATTGTCCTCAACGCGATGAGCGCATGGGTTGGATGGGAGATGCACAGGTATTTTGCCAGAATTCCATGTTCAATATGGATATGGCTGCGTTTTACAGTAAATGGGTAAAGGATATCAGGGATGCGCAATCACAGCGTGGTACTTTCCCTGATATAGCACCGCATGCCAACAAGCCAGATATACGGTTCTCCAATGCGCCGGCCTGGGCCGATGCGGGCGTGATCATACCCTGGCGCATGTATCAGAACTATGGCGATAAAGAATTGCTTCGCCAGCATTACGATGCCATGAAACGATATATCGAAAACATCAGGAGCCAGAATCCGGATCATCTTTGGATAAAGGATGTGGGCAATCAGTATGGCGACTGGTTGAATGCAAATACAGTGATCGCGGAAGGATATTCCAGGGAAAGAGGTGAAGTGCCCAAAGAGGTTTTTGCCACGGCGTTTTATGCAAATTCGGTACGACTGTTTTCGAGGATCGCAGAGACGCTGAGTCGACACAGAGACGCAGAGGAGTATAGAACGCTGTTTGAACAGATACGGACAAAGTTCAATGCAACCTATGTGAACGATAGTGCCAGGATCAAGGGTAATACGCAATCTGCCTATGCATTGGCGCTGAATTTTGAATTGTTACCGAAAGAAAAAGAAGCGTTGGCTTTCGATCATATGATCGAGTGCATCAAAGAATATGATTATCGTATTTCAACTGGTTTTATCACTACGTTGATGATGATGAAGGAGCTTACGAAGAGGGGTCGGAATGATATTGCGTATCGTCTGCTGGAATCTGAGCGGATGCCATCCTGGTTATATTCGATCAACCAGGGCGCCACTACAATTTGGGAAAGATGGGATGGATATGTAAAGGGCCGGGGTTTCCAGGATGCTGGCATGAATTCTTTCTGTCATTACTCTTTGGGTTCAGTAGGTGAGTGGATGTATCGTGTGATATTGGGGATCAATCCGGATGATAGGGATCCGGCATACAGGCATTTCATTATTCATCCGCAGCCGGGTGGATCAATTAACTGGGCCAAGGGTAGTTATGAGTCCATCAATGGACGGATCAGTGTAGATTGGAAAAACGAGAACAATGCATTTGTATTGAACGTGGAGATACCTGTGAACACTACGGCTACGGTAGTTCTCCCTAAAGGGGTGGTGCAAATGAATGGCAAGGCGGGTTCTTCAACAAAAACAGCCACAGGTGAGAATACCCTGGAACTCGGTTCGGGTAAATACGGTTTTGTGGTCAGCAGGTCATAGTTCGGCCAATAGATTGTTGATCATCTTATCCAGGTGTTCCGGTGCGACATCATAGCCCCGGATCATTCCTTTTTTATCGATCAACAGGTTAGAAGGGATGGCTTGTACATTAAAGGTTGAAAGTACTGTTGAGCGCCAGCCCTTCGTGTCCACCACATTTGTCCAGAACATTTTGTCTTCCGCAACAGCAGACACCCATGCTCCCTTATTTTCGTCTATAGATACCGCATAGATCTCAAACCCTTTTTCCTTGAACTTTTCATATACACCCACCAGTTTAGGATTGTTATTGCGGCAAGGTTTGCACCAGGATGCCCAGAAATCTACCAGTACAACTTTACCCTTTAAGGATGATACGGGGACTTCAGTGCCCATGGGATTGGGCAAGCTGATATCGGGCAATGGTTTTCCTTTTTTATTTTGCGCGGCTGCAAAAATACTGATGCCCAGGAAGATGAGGATGGTAAGGTGTTTCATGGTAATAAGAGTTAGAGTAGAAATTTAGTTATTTTTTGAAAATTAATTACTATGCCGGTCATCAATCGGTTAGATAGAATAACAATTAGTATATATATTTAAATGGCCCGGTTTTTCAGGTCATAGTATCAATAAAACAACTCCTTGATGAGGCATAGACAATTTGTATTAACTGCATTGATCATGCTGATGGGGTATCAGAGTTTTGCCGATGACTACCCGCGTAATTATTCCATCGATATCATACACTATGCTTTTGAATTAAAGCTTTTAGACAATACGGATGAGATCACCGGTAAAGCGACCATCAGTATTTTGTTCAAAGCCGATGATATAAGCCAGGTCAGGCTTGACCTGATCAATAGAACTGAACAGAGATCAGGGAAGGGTATGGTGGTGGAATCGGTCACCCTGGATAATGCCAACCTGGATTTTAAGCATCAGAACGATGCAATATTCATTCAGCTTGGCAAGCCGGCTGAGAGAAATAAAATATACAAGATCGTTGTACAGTATAAAGGCGTACCTGCCGGTGGTTTGAAAATCGGGCCTACAAAATATGGCGACAGAAGTTTTTTTTGTGAGAACTGGCCCAACAACGCAAGGCATTGGTTGCCCACGGTAGATCATCCATACGACAAAGCAACTTCTGAATTTATTGTGACCGCGCCGGTCAGATACAAAGTGATCTCGAACGGACTATTGCAGGAAGAATCCCAGGTCAGTAAAGATTTCAAATTGACGCACTGGAAACAGTCTGTTCCTGTATCGTGCTGGTTATTTGTGTTGGGAGTGGCTGAATTCGCCGTTCAGTATGTTGATCAATTTGAGGGGAAGTCCATTCAGAGCTGGGTATATCCGCAAGACAGGGAAGCAGGATTTTTTGATTTCGCCAGTCCTACAAAGCAGGTAATGCAGTTTTATACTGAGTATGTTGGGCCTTATGTTTTTGAAAAGCTGGCGAATGTTCAATCGCATAGTGTCAGCGGCGGAATGGAAACTTCCTCGGCCATTTTCTATGGTGAAAAACTGATCACCGGGAAAGCTGATGTCAGGTTAAGGAATGTATTGATCCACGAAATAGCGCACCAGTGGTTTGGTAATTCGGTAACCGAAACTACCTGGGATGATGCCTGGTTAAGTGAGGGCTTTGCCACATATTTTACCTTGCTGTTCCAGGAATATGCCTATGGGCATGATGAATATATTGAGGGATTGAAACGGAACAGGACGAACGTATTTAATTTTTATAAGAAGGATTCTACGTATAGCATTATAGACAATCGTTCAGCTGAAAAAGGCGAGGTAACCAATATCATCACTTATCAGAAAGGAGCCTGGGTATTACACATGTTGAGAGAACGAATGGGTCATGATCAGTTCAGAAAGGGGATCCAGGCTTATTATAAGAAGTACATGATTGCCAATGCTACTACTCCTGATTTTATTTCGGAGATGGAAAAACAATACGGGCAGGATTTAAAAACCTTTTTCCATCAGTGGCTGAATAGGCCGGATGTTTTGAAGATCAGTGGTGGATGGACTTACGATGCAAAGGCGAAGCAGGTGGTGGTCAGTTTAACGCAAACACAGTCTTCAGGATTTTTATTTAACACACCCATTGAAATCCAGGTTTATGAAGAAGGGAGTAAAACACCACAACTTTTGAAGTTTGAATTGAATTCCAAAAATGCTCAGTTTAACATCCCATGTTCCAAAAAACCTTCCCTGGTGTTGCTGGATCCGCGAACCGTTTTACTGGCAGATATTGATTTTAAGGGGAAATAGGCGTGGATTCAGGTTCTCAATAAATTCAGTGTTTTGGGGTCTGGCTGGCCATTGAAAAATGTTTCAAGCGCTTTGTCGAAAATATTTTCACCTTCACTGGCTGCTGCGAACAGACTCAGGGAGGAATGAAGTTTGAGGTCATCCGGGTAACCGAAGATCTCGGCCGCGGATTTGTTTTTCAAGTTCATCAGTGCCGAACTGATCTCGATCAGGCGTGGGCCCAGAACCGGGTGATCAAGATAGGCCCTGGCTTCTTCCAGGCTATTGATGGCGTAGTGAATCGAAGTTTCGCTGGACCCCAATCCTTTGAATTGGGGAAAAATGAACCACATCCAATGACTGCGTTTTTGCCCCTGCCTCACCTCTTCCAGGGCGCGGGCGTACACATTATGTTGTGCCCTGACAAACCGATCGAGATTAAACGGATCCATTCACAGAAATTACTGCAAATTTCACTATTTTCTACTTGTATGAAGTATTTGATACTCCCATTATTACTGCTGGCTTCCGGGTATGCAGTAGCTCAGAAAACATACCAGTTGTTTTCTCCGGATTCTTCATTGAGATTAGAGATCGATACGGATAAGAAATTATCTTATCAATTATATGCAGGAAATACATTGCTGATAAAATCATCGGCCATTGATCTGCAGTTGCAGCAGGGTAAGAAGATGTCTGACGATCTTAGGGTCAAAACCCATCGTACCAAAAATATACAAGACAGTATCTGGCCGCCATTGGCTTATAGGAAGAAGATGATCATTGATCAGTACCGGCAACTGGAACTAGAATTCAGATCTGCATTCAGGTTGCAGTTTCGCCTATACAACAACGGTATGGCCTATCGTTTGGGTACTGTATTTGAAGATTCAATCGTGGTAAAAAATGAGACTGCAGGTTTTGAATTTGATAAGAGCGCCAATATCTGGATGGCGGCGATCGATAAGCGCGCGGACCAGGACCGTTTTCATACCAGCTATGAAGCCGTATATAAAAAACATGTATGGGCATCCATTGCGGATACCATGCTTACTTATGCGCCGGTTACTATCTCTCTGCCCAATGGTTACCATTTGGCCATTTCGGATGCCAACCTCTACGATTATCCAGGGATGTTCCTGCAGAAAACCAAAGATGGCTTAGAAGGGGTGTTCGCTTCTTACCCATTAAAAGAAGGCTTGACCAAGGGAGAGTTCTCCCAGGCGATTGTTACGCAAAGAGCGGATTATATTGCCCGCACCTTTGGCAAACGAATGTTGCCCTGGCGTGCTGTGATGGTGGCTAAGCAAGATCGTGATCTTCCAAATAATGATCTGTTCTATGTGCTTGGTGATCCCACTACAATCAAAGATGTTTCATGGCTCAAGCCTGCTAAAGGAACAGATGAATGGATCACGGGCATCAATCTGTTCAATGTGCCCTTTGTTGCAGGACTCAACACGGCCAGTTACAAATACTATATAGATTTTGCGGCGAAGTTCGGTTTCACCCAGATCATGCTGGATGCGGGCTGGAGTGATTACCAGGATCTCACCAGGGTCAATCCTGACATTGATATGCCTGAACTGTTGCGATATGCGCGGGAGAAGAACGTGAACCTTATGCTCTGGACACTTTGTACAACATTGGATAAGCAACTTGACGTGGCGTTGGATCAGTTTGAAAAATGGAATGTCCATTCTATCATGACGGATTTTATGGATCGTGATGATCAGCCCACGGTGAATTTTTACCACCGCATAGCCAAAGCCTGTGCAGAAAGAAAGATCGCCATCATGTTTCATGGTGCTTTCCCTCCCAAAGGATTCAACCGCACCTGGCCCAATGCCATCACGCAAGAAGGTGTGCTGGGATCGGAATGGAATATATGGAGTGAGCTGGTTACTCCAGAACACGATGTAGCCATAGCGTATACCAGGATGCTGGCCGGGCCGTTGGATTATGAGCCCGGACTTTTACTCAATGCCCAAAAGGATCAGTTCCGGCCTGTGGGCAAGAATCCGATGAGCAGGGGAACGCGTTGTCATCAGCTGGCCATGTTTTTGGTCTATGACAGTCCACTCCAGATCTTTTCGGGTAATATCAGCCAGGGGTTGCTGGAACCCGGGTTTATGCAGCTGTTGGGAAGCATACCCAGTACCTGGGATGAAACGAAGATCCTGGATGGGAAGATCGGAGAGTATATCATTACTGCCAGAAGAAAAGGGAGCGATTGGTATGTAGCGGGGTTGAATAATGAAACGGCCAGAGACATCAGTTATACATTAGATGGGGCGGGTTCAAATTTGACCTATTGCGAAGATGGGGTAAACGCGCATAACTACGCGGCTGATCACCGGCTGGGTAAAAAGAAGATGGAAGGGAAAGAGGTCAAAGTTCATATGTCGCCGGGAGGAGGCTTTTTGCATAAGATCAGTATGGAATAGTTCAATTAATTAGTCTACCTTATGCAACAATTTATTTACTAAAACACAAAATGAAATTGATATGACCAACGTTGAAGCGATCACTCAGATTTATGCCGATTTCGTAGTGGGTAATATACCTGCAGTATTAGGTGCAATGGACCCGGCGATAGAGTGGGCTGAGTGCCAGGGTATGCCGTTTGTACAAGGATCCGGAATTTATATTGGACCCGAAGCTGTGCTGAACAATGTTTTTATGCAGCTGGGAAATTATATTGACGGATTCAATATTGCAGTGACCACAATTTTTGGCGACGGAGATAAAGTAGCCATGCAGGGTTATTACCAGGGCACGAATAAAGCTTCGGGTCATCCATTCAAAGCCAACGCTTCCCATATATGGACATTTAAGGATGGCAAGATCACACATTTCTTCCAGGCCGTGGATACGGTGCTGGTGAACAGATAAGGTTCGATCCACTCAATTCAAGATCACTGCTTAACAGCGGTGATTTTTTGTTTTAAATCATTATTTTCAGAGATGAGCCATCATCCCTCTGCATCCCTCCGCAAAGTCCTTAAACCAACTCATCTCTGGGCACTGGCTGTGGGCCTTGTGATCTCCGGGGAGTATTTCGGATGGAACTATGGATGGGGTGTGGCTGGTACAGTTGGCCTTTTGATCTCCACGTTGATTGTTACTGTACTTTATGTAACCTTCATTTTCAGTTTTACGGAGCTGACCTCTGCGATCCCCAATGCGGGCGGTCCATTCGCATATGCATACAAGGCATTTGGTCCTGTTGGTGGTATGATAGCCGGCTATGCCACTTTGATCGAGTTCATTTTTGCTCCACCTGCGATCGCGTTTGCGCTTGGCAGTTATGTGAATTTTCTGAACGCGGATATACCCGTGATGTATACGGCAGTAGGATGCTATTTCATATTTACACTGATCAATTTACTGGGCATCAAAGAGTCTGCGCTCTTCAATATGGTGGTGACCATACTCGCATTGATCGGGCTTGTTATTTTTATAGGACTTACCCTGCCGCATTTCGATACGGAAAAATTCATGGCCAATAATGAGCATTTTGGGATCAGCGGGATTTTTGCGGCACTGCCTTTTGCGATCTGGTTCTACCTGGGCATAGAAGGCGTGGCCATGGTGGCCGAAGAGGTGATCGATCCGCAAAAAAACATCCCTAAAGGATACCTGCTGGGCATGTCTACACTGGTACTGATCACACTGGCCGTGATCGTTCTGGCCGGTGGGGTGGGCAATTGGCAGGAGCTGGTCAAAATAGATTATCCCCTTCCTGCTGCCATCAGCCAGGCTATTGGGAAAGAGAATATTCTCACCAAGACCTTTGCATTCATCGGGTTGTTCGGTCTTATCGCTTCTTTCCACGGACTGATCATCGGTTACTCACGCCAGATCTTTGCACTGTCGCGCAGCAGTTTTCTTCCCTCCATTTTAAGTGAAGTGAACCCGAAATTCCGCACACCGCATTGGGCTTTGCTTGCGGGTGGGGTTGTAGGACTGATCTGCCTGGCAACAGGAACCACAGATAAAGTGATCATCATCTCCGCACTGGGTGCCGTGGTGATGTATGCCATCAGCATGCTCAGCTTGTTGAAAATGCATAAACAGATCAGGTCCATAGCCGGATTCAGGACTCCTTTATTCCCCTGGTTCCCTATTATCGCGCTGGTGCTGTCGCTGGTTTGTCTTGCTGCCATTGCCTATTATAATGCGCTCCTCACTTTGATATTTTTCGCAGGGCTTGCCCTGGGCATGATACTATTTGTATTGGCGGGGAGGAACAAGATCAGGCTGGATGATAATTTGCTTCAGGTCGAAGACTGATCTTAGCCCGAAATTGCGGAACTTTAGAAAGCATGTACAAGTACTCTGTTCATCATCATACCTATTCTTTCCCGAGCCTGAGGGTATTGATGGCCAAGGCCAGTCCTTACCGAAGTGGCGATGCTTTGGCGGAGCTTTGTGCCACATCTTACCAGGAAAGAGTAGCGGCGCAATTGTGTTTGGCTGATGTTCCACTGAAAGTATTTTTGAATGAAGTGTTGGTGCCGTATGAGAAGGATGAAGTAACACGATTGATCATCGACACACATGATCTCAATGCATTTGAAGTGATCAGTTCATTCACGGTGGGTCAGTTCAGGGATTGGTTATTGAGTGATGATGCATCGGAGCATACCATCTTACAAATAAAAAAAGGCATTATACCGGAGATGGCTGCTGCTGTCTCGAAGATCATGCGCAACCAGGACCTGGTATTAGTGGCGCAGAAATGCAGGGTAGTGACTCAATTCAGGAATACGATCGGGTTGAAAGGAAGATTCTCTGCGCGCCTGCAACCCAATCATCCTACTGATGACCTCCAGGGTGTAGCAGCGTCGATCATTGACGGGCTCATGTATGGATCTGGTGATGCAGTGATCGGTATCAATCCTGCAACGGATCACCCGGATAAAGTATATGCGATGTTGCATTTGTTGAATTCGCTGATCAGCAGGTTTGAGATCCCAACGCAGTCCTGTGTACTGAGCCATATTACTACTACCATTCAATTAATAGAGCAGCATGCACCCGTTGACCTGGTGTTTCAATCCATAGGCGGAACGGAGAAAACCAATTCCAGTTTTGGTGTCAATCTATCGATATTGAAAGAAGCATATGATGCAGGGCTATCCTTGAAGCGCGGGACTGTAGGTAAGAATATCATGTATTTCGAAACGGGGCAGGGCTCTGCCTTATCGGCCAATGCACATGAGGGGCTGGATCAGCAAACCTGTGAGGCAAGGGCATATGCGGTGGCCAGGCATTTCGATCCGCACCTGGTGAATTCGGTAGTGGGTTTTATTGGACCTGAGTATTTGTATGATGGAAAGCAGATCACACGCGCTGCACTGGAAGATCATTTCTGCGGCAAGTTATTGGGTCTGCCAATGGGTATGGATATCTGTTACACTAATCATGCTGAAACCGATCAGAACGATATGGACGATCTGTTGGTGCTGATGGGGGTTGCCGGATGCAATTACATCATGGGCGTGCCGGGGGCCGATGATATTATGCTGAACTACCAGAGCACATCGTTTCACGATGCGTTGTTTGTGAGACGAGTGCTGGGATTGAAGCCGGCGCCTGAGTTTGAAGCCTGGCTGGTGAAGCAGGGCATTTTTGATGAGGCAGGGCATCAGTTACCTGCCGATGCACATCATCCTTTATTAAGCTATTCATCATGAGCGAAACGCTGCAACATCAGAACAATAAGGATCCCTGGGTTGGCCTACGTAAGTATACCAACGCGAGGATCGCATTAGGTAGGGCTGGTGTTTCGGTACCAACTTCTGAAAGCCTGCAATTCAGCATGGCCCATGCATTTGCGAGAGACGCGGTTTATGACAGGTTGCAGGTGGCAGCTTGCAGGTTGCAGATAGAGCGATTACATCCATGTTTGGTTTTGCATTCGCGGGTTGTTGACAGGGAGCAGTATTTGCTGCGACCGGATCTGGGCAGGAGGTTGAATGATGAATCTTTGGAAGAATTGCGAACGTTGACCGGTTCCTACGATGTTTGCATTAATCTGGCTGATGGTTTGTCTGCCACTGCGGTGAATAATCATGCTGTGCCGTTATTGCAATTGCTGATACCCCGGATGAAAGATGCGGGTTGGTCATTATCTCCCGTGTGCATCATTGAGCAGGGCCGCGTAGCGATCAGTGATGAGACCGGTGCTGTGTTGAATGCGAAACTTTCGCTGATACTGATCGGAGAGCGGCCGGGACTGAGTTCACCGGACAGCCTGGGTGCGTATCTGACTTACGGTCCTGCTATTGGGAATACCGATGAAAGGCGAAACTGCATTTCCAATATTAATGCGAATGGACTCAGTTATGAAGCTGCTGCCGATAAGATCATGTACCTGGTGAGCGAAGCCTTACGTTTAAAGCTAAGTGGGGTGGGGTTAAAAGATAACAGCGGGTTGTTGGGTGAGGGGCACTAGGGTTTTGAAAACACCATGCAATGCTGCCAGGGAAGGTTGGAAATGTTTCGTTCAAATTGAAATCCTGCTGCCTTTAATTCTTTCACTGCCTGTTTCTCGCTCATTTTGTGTACGGCTTTGATCGGCACATTGTTGTCTTCCGCGCGAAATTCAACTAGGTATAAAAGTCCACCGGGCTTCAATGCATCCAGCATAGAGCGCCCCATTTCGTAGGGGAACGAAAATTCATGATATACATCCACCAGTAACATCAGGTCAACAGTGTTGGCAGGAAGCTGAACGCTTTTTTCGCTGCCCAATACTGTATTGACATTAGTCAGTTTTTCTTTCGCGATGCGCTGGTCAAGGTATTTGATCATTTCGGGTTCTACGTCAACGGCGTAGACTTTTCCAGTACCGACAAGTTTGGATAATCGTGATGTATAGTACCCGCTGCCTGCTCCTATATCTGCGACCACCATCCCGGGTTTGATCTTCATGTTTCGCAGCAATTGTGAGCTGTTTTCCTCTTTTTCCCTTTCAGGCCGTTCCAGCCAGTCGATTCCCTGGTGGCTCATCACATAGGCGATCTGCCGGCCCATATACCATTTGTCAATGCCGTTGGGGTCGCCACTCTTAAGCTCGTACTTGTCCTGAGCAAAGGCAGAGACTAAGAAAAGTAGACAATAGGATAAGAGTGGCAGTTTCATATTTATCAAAACAACGAACAGAGTTTTCAGTTCAACCAAAGAATGCAACCCATTTTTGCTCGTTTTTGGGTTATGTAAGAAAACCTAACCCAAATAGTTGGCTTTTTGGGTTGTATTTATGGTTTAGAGGACCTTTTAAACACTTCCTTCCCATCCACCATCGTCATCATCACTTCTGTTTTATAGATATCCATCGTTGGAATGGTGAACAGATCCTGCGATAGCACAACCAGGTCTGCTAAAAACCCGGGAGCCAGTTTACCTTTTTGTTTTTCGTCGAATGATGCATAAGCACTGTTTACCGTATATGCTTTTAGTGCATCTGCGATACTGATTTTTTGTTCAGGCACCCAGCCATTTGGAGGCTGGCCATCCATGGTTCTCCTGTTCACTGCGCTATGCAGGCCACGCATGGGGTTGAGGGAAATACAGGCGGGCCAGTCGGCCCCATAGACCAGGGTAGCGCCGCTTTTTAACAAGGATTGCCAGGCAAATGAACGCGGTAATCTTTCATTTCCAACTGCCCTGCCCCAAACATCCACCGTCCCCGGATCCGCATGAATAGGTTGCATAGAAGGGAGTACACCGAGCTGTGCGAATCTTGGAATATCAGTTGACTGAACTTGTTCAATATGTTCTATTCTGTGTCTCTGTGTTGTCCTCCGTGTCTCCGCGTATGCATTCAACGCTTCCCGAACCGCTAAGTCTCCAATAGCATGCGTGTATAACTGGAATCCTTCTTTATCCAGTTGGATAACCAGTTGTTTGTATCTGTCCAGCGGTATATTCCAGTTCTTCGCCTGCATCCTGTCGTTCACAGGAATATCGCTATAAGGGTCCACCATTACGGCGGTATGTGATTCGATCACACCATCTACCATGAATTTGATCGCATGGCCTTTCAGCCAGTCGGGATCTCCTTTTTCGTTTTTCAAGCGAATGAAATCGGCGATCTCTTTTTCTGTGGTTTTGGCTCCCACACTGAATGCCATGGCGAAGCGCATGGTCATTTCTTTGTTATTGAAAAGTGTTTTGTACAGATCGTATTCATCCACATCACCATTGGCATTCTGCATGCTGGTGATGCCTAACGAGGCTGCATACTTCATGCCCTTTCGCAGGGCATCCAGTTTTTCCTCTTTTGTTGTTTCGGGAACCACTTTAGACATCAATGACTGTGCGCCTTCCAGGAAGGCACCGGTGGGTTCACCGTTTGCATCTTTCACTATTTCTCCAAATCCGGTGTATTTGGTGTTGCGTGTGATGCCTGCCAGTTCAAGTGCTTTTGTGTTAGCAAGACCGGTATGCCCATCGTAAGCTCTGAGAAAAACCGGGCGATCAGAGATCAGGCTGTCGAGGTATTTTTTATTGGGCATGCCGCCTTCAAAAAAACCGTACTGCCATCCCCGGCCAGTGATCCATGGTTTATCAGGATTTTTCTGTGCGTAATCGAGAAGCACTTTCTTCATTTCAGGCAAACTCGTAGTGGCCAGCAGATCAGCTGAAGACAGAATCATGGAACCCGATAGAAAATGAATATGCGCGTCGTTGAATCCGGCCGTTACCAGTTTCTTATTCAGATCGATCACCTTAGTGCTGTCGCCGATCAGTTTTTTGATGTCGGCATCATTGCCTATTGCCATGATCTTGTTGCCGTCAATGGCAATGGCCTGCACGAAGCTGGAGTCAGATTCTCCTGTCCAGATCTTTCCATTGAGCAGCACCATATCTGCCTGGGAAGATGGGGGCTTGTTGCAGGCCAAAGTAAAAATCGCAATGCAAGAGGCAACCAGGAATTTTATAGTGTTCATTCGTATTAGGATGTTTCTTGATATTAAAATATACAATAATTATCAGGCGGCAATGAAGCATTTTTCTTCCTATCTTATGCGAACTCAACTCAAACACTTTTGAATAAAAAACGTTCACCCGTCGAACCCGGAGGTTCTCTGCATAAAGTTCTTGGGTTTTGGTCCTTATTTGCAGTGGGTATTGGCTGTGTCACAGCCCAGTCAAGTTTTGTTTCTCTTTTAAATGGTGCAGGTTCAGGCGGAGCTGCTTTTTTTATTGCCATTGTGATAGCATTTTTTCTTGGTCTTTGTTATTGCTTCAGTTTCCTTGAATTATCAATGCTGATGCCTGAGGCTGGTGGTCCCGGCAGATATACTTCGGTATCAGCCGGTAACTTCATTTCCATTGGTGTGGTGCTGGGTGGCTATATTGCAGTTACTCCTTTTGCAACTCCTGCAGAATTGATGTTGCTCGAGCACGTGGTGGATGTCGTTTATCCGGGAACATTCTCTCACCTGGGTATTTCTCTGGTTGTATTATTTACGGTTTTTAATTTTCTTGGGATCGATATCTTCTCTTCTGTGCAGAATATTTTGGTGTATACCTTATTGGTAGCCCTGTTACTGATCGGTATGGTGGGACTTGGTGGTGGCGCAGCCAAGGGGGTAGATCTGGCTGGGATGGGAGAGCAGTTCAGGGGTTCGGGAACTTCTGTGCTCACGCTGGTGGTACTGGCCATGTGGTCATTCAGTGGCTTGGACTATATAGTGCCGTTGGTTGAGGAGGCAAAAAACCCTAAACGGGATCTTCCCAGGGCGATGTTGGGCGCTATGGTCATGTTGCTCCTGGTGTACAGTCTTTTGTCATTTGGCGCGATCAGGCATGTACCGCAGGCCAAATTGGTGGGGTCAGA
Organism: Chitinophagaceae bacterium; assembly: GCA_035298945.1. Lineage (GTDB taxonomy): Bacteria > Bacteroidota > Bacteroidia > Chitinophagales > Chitinophagaceae > Pollutibacter. The sequence continues at coordinate 17,860 of DATGXN010000189.1, forward strand.
TGTTCCTCACTGGTTATTGGTGGAAGCAATATTCGGCAAAGCAGCGGGTTTAATTGTGGTGGTATTTGCGTTCACGGCTACTTCCAGTGTAGTCAATTCAGTCATTGCCAGTTTGACGAGGCTACTGTATGGCATGGCTGAACGAGGCCAGGTTCCGTCATTATTTGCGCGTTTACATCCAAGGTGGGGTACCCCATGGTTTGGCATCTTGTTTATTTTTCTTCTGATGGCCGTTCCAACGATCATGTTGGCTGGGCAGAAAAATCTCATCATTCTACTGTTGCTATCTTCAGCAACTTTTTTCATGGTTGGTTATATCGTAGCGCATGTCAATGTTATTCTGTTACGGAGAAGATATCCTGATCATCCAAGGCCTTTTAAAACACCATGGTATCCTTTGCCGCAGATTGTCGGGATCATCGGCATGGCTTATGCCATTTGGGACAATTCACCGTCGGCAGAAACGTCAAAAAAGGTTTATCTGAATTCGGCTATCATCTTTTTTACCATTTCTGCTTATGCCTTCTTCTGGGTGAAATACAAGATGAAAAAAGGGATACTTGAAACTGAACGCATAGAAGAAGTATCGGCGAACAGGGTGGTTCGCGAAATCCCAAAGGAGTAATCGAACAGTGATGAAAAATAGTTAACTTCCTGAGGCACCTATCCGGCTCCGCACCTGTTTAACCCTTAACAACAAATGAATGATTGCTAAATCCATCCAGGAAAATTCTCCCCACGAAATCAGTGCTGCTTTAAACCGGGCTATGTCTGATGGCTACAAGCCGACACTGGCCATAGTATTTATTTCCATTAGTCAAGATCGGAATGCCATTGCCAGACTGCTGAGCGAAAAAGGAATTGAAGTGTTTGGAGCTACTACCAATGGTGAATTCATTGATGAGAATCCTGGGAAGGAATCCGTGGCTATCCTGTTGTTGGATATGAATCCTGCCTATTTTTCGGTTTTGTTCTCAACGTTTCCTGACAAAAATTATCGGGAAACATCAAAGTATCTGGCTGGGGAAGCAAGGAAGAGATTCAAACATCCTGCTTTTCTTATTGCAGGAAGCAATATGGAGACCGATGCGGAGCAATTGCTCCTGGGCTTTCAAGACGTGGTTGGTGACGATGTGAATGTGTTTGGAGGAATGGCTGGAGATGATTACAGTTTCAGTGAGCAGTTTGTATTTACCAATGGTCATGATAGTAACAGGGGAATTGTGGTATTGGCCATTGATGAAGAAAAAATCAAGATCAAGGGGCGCGCCACCTGTGGGTGGAAACCGGTAGGCACTGAGAAAACGGTCACCAAAAGCGAAGGCAACCATGTGTATACCGTAGATGATATTCCTGTGCTTGACCTTACGGCGAAATACGGAGGGCTTGAAGATGTTTCTCCGGAAAATAAAAATCTTGTTTTTGAGATCGCTACTAATTTCCCTTTGCAGTTGCAACGTGAAAAAGGTGATCCTGTGATGCGCCCTGGCCTGATCATAGATTGGAATGATCATTCATTCTATTGCAGTGGTACAGTACCCCAGGGATCTAAGATCCGGTTCTCACTTCCCCCTGACTTCGATGTGATGGAGCGTGTGATCAACGATGCAAAAGACCTGCAGGCAAATGAAATGCCCGAAGCAGATGCCCTTGTCATTTTCAGTTGTGCCGGCAGAATAGTTGCGCTCGGGCCCTTGATGAATATGGAAATTGAAGGGGTTAAAAATATCTGGAATGTGCCCCTGGTGGGGATGTTCTCCAATGCCGAACTCGGTAAGGCCGCAGGTGGAAACCTGGAATTACACAATCTGACAACCTGTTGTGTAGCCCTAAAGGAAATATAGCATGAATCCATTTCTCACACACATAAAGGATCTGATACTTAACAGTCAATTGACTGAACTAGACAAGCAGGCCTTGCTGAAGTCATTATCGGATGCTGACAAGCAGTGGACCATTACAGATTTCAAACTGGACCGTACAGAGAAAGTGAAGAAGACAACAGCGATCCTGTTAGAAGAAACCATTGAGGAGCTGGAGAAAAAAAGGCGGGCCGTGGAAGCGCAGAACAAGGAGCTTGAAATTGAGACGGCGCTGGAAAAAGTGAGGGCCGTAGCGATGGGGATGAGTAAGCCGGAACACCTGGCAGATATCTGTGAAATCCTGTTTAAGGAATTCCGTATCCTTGGTTTTGATGTTATGCGGAATGCCATGATCAATATTCATGACGATGAGCATTCATCCTTTGTGAATTATGATTATTCCGATGAGATAGGAAAGAGCATAACGCCACTGGTGTATAATATACATCCTGTGATCGAGAAACAGATCCGCGAGATCAGGAGTGCTGACGATGCTTTTTCTGAAACGGTATTTGCTGGTAAAGACCTGGAAGAATGGAAAAAGTTCCGGAAAGAAAGAGGAGAGAAAGATGATCCACGAATAGATGATATCAATGGGCTTCATTACTATTTCTATTCTATAGGCAACGGCTCGATAGGTATTTCAACTTTTGCACCTATTGACAGTGAAAAGCTGGCATTACTGAAGCGTTTCCGGAATGTTTTCATACTCGCGTATCAGCGGTATGTGGACATCACCAATGCTGCTGCCCAGGCAAGAGAGGCAAAGATTCAACTTGCGTTAGAAAGGGTTCGGGCAAGAACCATGGCGATGCAAAAAAGTGAGGAGCTGGAGGAATGTGCGGTATTATTGTTTCAACAGGTAGGCGAACTAGGCATAAATGCCTGGTCAGCTGGCTTTAGTATCTGGCAGGATGATGACTCATCTTTTGTTGGGTATAACACAAATCCAACAGGTGGCATCGGTGCTCCATTCGTCATTCCATTAACCGAAGACGTATTTTTTAAAACAATACGGGAAGCAAAGAGAAGAGGTGAAGATTTTCTGGTTTTTGAGTCGGAAGGGGAATCCCTGGTTGAGACCTATCGTTATATGGACATGCTTCCCGTTGTGGGGGAAGTCATGAGAGGCATTGTTAGTTCGGGCTATGAGTTACCAAAATACCAGGTCACTCATTGTGGTTTCTTTCCCGAAGGACATCTAATGTTCATTACACTTGAGCCGCATCCCGAAGCATGGGATATATTCAAACGATTTACCAAAGTTTTCGAACAGACCTATACGCGTTTTCTTGATCTCAAAAAATCGGAAGCGCAGGCAAGAGAGGCAAAAATAGAAGCTGCGCTGGAGAGAGTGAGGAGCCGCTCTATGGCCATGCAGAAAAGTGGAGAGCTCAAAGATGTGATCCAGGTTGTATTTGACCAATTCATTCAATTAGATATTAATATTGGACATACGGGATTTGTGATAGATTATAAAGAGAGGGATGATTATGTTATCTGGATAGCAGATCCCCTCGGGGTTCCTTCCCAGTTGACGATCCCTTATTTTGATTCTGTGTATTACAATCAGTTCAATGAAGCGAAAGAAAAAGGGTTGGATTTCTTCGCCACCAATCTGAGTTTTGAAGAGAAAAACAGATTTTATCAAAAGCTTTTTGAGTATGTCCCGGGATTGTCAGAAGAGGCCAAGAATTTTTATTTCAGTTGCCCTGGCCTTGCCGCATCAACAGTGTTGTTAGAGAACATTGGCCTGTACATCGAGAATTTTACGAGAACTCCCTATACTGATGAAGAAAATGCGATACTGATGCGTTTTGGGAAAGTATTCCAACAAACGTATACGCGGTTTCTTGATCTTCAGAAAGCAGAATCCCAGGCCCGGGAAGCAAAGATTGAAGCAGCATTGGAACGTACGCGTACACAGAGTATGCTCATGCAGCATTCAAATGAGCTGGATGACGCCTTGCGGGTTTTTCACGAACAAGTTCTTTTGCTGGGCATTCATTCTGAATTTTCATTTTTATGGTTGCCTGACGAAGATAAAGACCGACACATTTTTTGGGCGGCATGGGCCGAAGATATTTCCATTGATCCTTTGGCAAAAAAAGGGTCTTCAGTTTTCAAAAGCAAGGCCATCGATTATCCTCTCGAAAGAGATGAGCCTGCAACCGCGCAATGTCTTGTTGATTGGAAGGGCATACAATCCGTTGTTTCCTATCATGTACCACCGGCAGGCGTTGAAAGTTATTTTGCTGCATGGCAGGAATTAGTGGAAGGGGCAGAGCAGCTGAAACCGGAATATTTTTCCGATGGTCTGTACTATGTAGAGGCCTTCATGAAATATGGCTGTTTTGGGGTAATGATCAGAAGCGAATTACCCGAAGAAGAAAAGAAAATTCTCAATCGATTTGCCATCGAATTTGAAAGGACCTATACGCGTTTTCTTGATCTCCAAAAAGCTGAAGCCCAGGCAAGGGAAGCAAAGGTGGAGGCGGCGCTGGAAAAAGTTCGTTCGAGAACCATGGCCATGCAGCGAAGCAGTGAACTGGCCGATGTTGCTACCGTGCTATTCCAACAGGTGAAGGCATTGGGAATTCCCCAATGGAGTTGCGGTTTCAATATTTGGGAAATCGGCGATAAGGAATTTACATTTTACCCAGGCAGTCCTGATGGAGATATCCTGCCGCCTTGCAAGGTGCCATTAACAGAGGACTATGTGTTTATTCTATTTGATGAATCCAGGAGAAGAGGCGATGAGCTTTGCATCTACGAGAGCAAAGGCGAAATTCAAAAAGAACATTACCGGTATATGCACAATCTTCCAGGCGGATTGGGAGATCTTTTACAAAGCATGTTGGATACCGGCTTAACGTTCCCTGATTTTCAGATCGACCATATAGCCAATTTTTCCCACGGTAATCTTCTGTTCATTACATACGAGCATTTCCCTGAAATGCACGATGTTTTCAAGCGCTTTGCCAAAGTATTCGACCAAACTTATACCAGGTTTCTTGACCTTCAAAAAGCTGAATCACAGGCCCGTGAAGCGCAAATCGAATCTGCATTGGAAAAAGTGAGAAGCAGAACCATGGCTATGCAACATAGTGATGAGTTGGGGGATGCTGCTTTCCTGCTGTTTCAACAGGTGAAAATACTGGGAGAGAAACTATTTGGCTGCGGATTTAATATCTGGGATGAGGACAAAAAAGCCGCTACTGCATGGATGGCCGCGGAAGACCGTATCCAGCCTCCTTTTAAGACCTCGAGCTCTGAAGATGTTTTCCAACGCATTTTTGAAGCGGAGCAAAACGGAGAACGCCTGTTTGTAGAAGAAATGCGCGGGGAGGTAAATCAAACGCATTACAGGTATATGTTGAGTATACCTGATTTTAGGAAAATTGTTGAGCAATTTAATTTCCCCATTCCGGAATTCCAGATCATTCATTGTGCTTTTTTCTCCCAGGGCTATCTGATGTTCATCAGTTTTGAGCCGGTACCCGAAGCACATGATCTTTTCATGCGTTTCGCAAAAGTATTTGAACAGACCTATACCCGTTTCCTTGACTTGAAAAAAGCGGAAGCCCTGGCGAAAGAAGCACTTAAACAGGCGTCATTGGACAGGATCCGGGGACAGGTTGCCAGTATGCGTTCTGCGGAAGACCTGGAACATATCATTCCTATGCTTTGGCATGAATTAAGTATGCTCAATGTGCCATTCATCCGTTGCGGACTGTTCATCATGAATGAAGCAGAATCTATCGTTAATGTATATCTTTCTTCTCCTGATGGCAAGTCACTTGGGTTATTGCATCTTCCTTTCGATGCAGGTGGTGTAACTCAAAACGCAGTGGAACACTGGCGCAAAAAAAAGGTGTATAAAGAACACTGGAATAAAGAAGAATTTATTGCCTGGATGCAAACGCTGATCGCTTCAGGGCAGGTACATGATTCCTCCACCTACCAGGGCTCGGTTGCTCCACCCGAATCGCTTTACCTTCATTTCGTTCCATTCAAACAGGGAATGATCTATGTGGGCAGTGCAGAGGCTCTGCATCACGATACCATTGAGCTGCTAAAAACACTGGCCAGTACTTTTTCCATTGCGTATTCACGGTATGAGGATTTCCGTTTATTGGAAGATGCCAAGAACAGGATTGAAACTACCCTTGACGAACTGAAAGCCACACAGTCGCAGTTGGTGCAGTCGGAGAAAATGGCCAGTCTCGGTGAACTTACGGCTGGCATTGCGCACGAGATCCAGAACCCGCTGAACTTTGTCAATAATTTTTCTGAACTGAGCAATGAGCTGATCGAAGAAATGGCAGAGGAAATGGCAAAGGGGAATAAGGAAGAAGTGGACAGCATCATCAGTGACCTTCGCAGCAACCTGGAAAAGATAAATCAGCATGGACGTCGTGCCGATTCGATAGTGAAAGGAATGCTGCAACACAGCCGGGCCAGCACGGGTGAAAAAGAACCGACAGACATCAATGCACTGGCAGATGAATACCTGCGACTGGCTTATCATGGGTTCAGGGCCAAGGAAAAGAGTTTCAATGCTATTCTGGAAACGGAACTGGACAAGTCCATAGGTCAGATCAAAGCAGTACCCCAGGAACTGGGTCGTGTGCTGTTGAATTTGTACAACAATGCATTTTATGCGGTGAATGAGAAATCAAAGCTACCTGGCTTTGAACCCAAGGTTCGTTTAACTACATCAAAAAATGGCAGCAGCATCCTGATCGTCATACAGGACAATGGGAAAGGCATCCCGGAAAAAGTCAGGGAAAAGATCTTTCAGCCTTTCTTCACTACCAAGCCAACTGGACAAGGCACCGGTCTTGGTCTTTCATTGAGTTACGATATTGTCAAAGCGCATGGAGGAGAATTCAAGGTGGATAGTATCGAAGGCGATGGAACCACCTTCACCGTATTATTACCCATCTAAATGTGTTATATGACATTCCTCATTGTCTGCTGAGGGAAATTCCGCTAGCTTTCGGCCCATTTTTAAAACGGCATCATATGTTCTGGTTATTGGGATTGCTGATGCTTATTCTTCTGCTCATCACATGGCTGATGACCGCTCCACTTGAGATGAAACTGGATACCAGGATACCTGCGGCAGAGCTGACCTGGAAAACTATTGCCAGGGCCAGGGTCTGGTACGAACATGCCTGGTTGATTCGATTCAGGATTTTCTTTTTTTCCAAAACAGTTCGGCTTACCGAGTTGAAGAGAAGTCCTGGGAAGGCAAAGAAAGTTACGGCGCGTAAAAGCAAACCATCCAGGTTGAAGAATATGCCCGGGAGGTTTTTGAATGTGGTGAGGTCGTTTACCGTGACCGAATGTACACTGGCCATGGACACCGGAGATTACACAACCAATGCCCGCTTATATTTTTTGAATTATGCCCCTCTCACAAGAGGACATCTCTTTATGAATTTCAATGATGAAAACTATTTGGTTTTGAAGATCCGGAACCGTCCCTGGAAAATAATATTCGCGTTTTTTAGAAGATCAATTGTTTAATATAAAATTCAGGTTATGGCAATCAACTTAGAGGAATCTGTAAAACAACTTACTGATTTCCTGAAAACAGAGGCAAGGACTGAGACCGTGGTGGGCCAATCCTTTCAGTTGGGTGAATTCACTTGTGTTCCTGTTATGAAGTTTGGTATCGGCGTGGGATACGGCGGCGGAGAAGGTACGGGCGACGCACCTGGCAAAGGTAAAGGTGAGGGAACCGGAGGAGGTGCTGGCGGAGGATTGGGTGTAGAACCGATTGGATTCCTTACTACCCGTGGCGACCAGATCTCATTCATCTCAACCAAAACAAGTAAGGGCATGAGCGGGGTATTTGAAAAAGTACCTGATCTGATTGAGAAGATGCTGGAGAAGAAAGCTCCAAAACCGGAGCCGGTGATGTAAGGAAGAAGTAAAAATTCGAAAGTAAAAAGTCAAAAATGGCAGAATGCCTTTTTGGCTTTTGCTTTTAGGGGCAAGGAATATTCAGTAAGTTTAATAACCTCAACACCGTGATTATGAGAAATGCTTTATTTGTCATCTTTCTGATCATTTCAGTTCAAACATCTGCACAATCCTATGTTTTGGATAAAGAGCAATACCTGAATGCTGAAGAGATCGCACGGGTAGACAGCATGCTTGCTGCCTTCCACAAAAAAACCGGATCCGTGGTGTTGATGTCAACAGATAGTTTGGATATTAAGTCCCCCTTGTATACCAGCGAGATCTACCAACGATATTTCCCGGACTCTACCAGTTCAACCCGGATCCTGATGCTGCTCATGAGTAGGAAGAATCAATACGTAACAATGGTAGCCAGCAAGCCGTTGGCAACCTATATCAGTCAGCAGCAAATGCTGGACATGATCTTTGCCGGAGCGCCCGCCTTGCAGGCAAAACGCAGGGAGGAAGGAGTGGTCATTATCCTGAAAAAGGCCATGGAAGCGCTGGAAAAACACTGATTAGTGTGTTGGCCGGTTAATATGCTAACCGGTTAGTGCACTAGATAAACATGTTAGAGGGGTATCTGGCGCATTAGCCGGCTAGCTGGTTAACCGGCCAGCACACTATCTGGTTAAAATGGTCGCACGCAGTTACATATAGAAAAAAAATCTTCTTCCGTTCCGCATACTTCAGCATTTTTTGCGTTTATACCTTGATTTGCACTGGCTTACCCCTGAGAATGAGGCCTTTGCAGATGTTGTGTTTATTAGAATTCAATAATCCTAAAGCCTTTGTATGGAATTTATTTCCGGTCCTAATTTAGTGCGAACCCTCAAACAGAAGCTGGTTTCCAGCAAGAATCGTCCTCTGAAGATCTTCTATCTGCTTGTTTTTCTGATGATTGCAGGTCTTGGCAAGGCAGATGCCGCCGAGATCTATTCGAATGTCGTTTATAAAGGCATTGGAACAAGCTATGGCGCTAACACGCAGTCTATCCAGATCTCCGCAGCCACACAAGTGGCGGGAACCAATTTCAGTTTTATTTCGCTGGATCCCAGTGATCCCCTGTTTTATGGGAACAATGTTCCCGGATATTTTACGTATAAAAATAGTTCCGGGGTGCTGGTTTCCATCAAAGGAATGGTTACAAGAGCTTTCAAGCAGGGAAATGTAGGCCAGGGGGCCTATTTCTATGTGCTGGATGCCAACGATCAACCAACCGGTGAAGCCTACTTATTTGTATTCCCTGGCTTTGAGAGTTTGTTCCCTGGAGCTGGCTCGTTTTCTACAGCCTCCAGTGGTGTGTCTGATGTGTTGAACGTGGTACTTCTTGAAAGTCCACGTATCGATGTTACTGGCACCCTTACTGCCATTGCAGGTTGCGGTGGCCAGGCTTCGGCTCCACAGTCAGTGACCGTTAATGGTTCCAACCTCACAGCCAATATCATCGTTACTGCACCTACTGGTTACGAGATCTCGCTGACCAGCGGTTCAGGTTATACAAACTCAATTACTCTTACCCCAACGGGTGGCACGGTGCCCACTACAACAATTTATGTAAGGCTTAGTGCTTCTGCTTCAAATGGTGCTACGGGAGATGTGACGTTTTCGTCTACCGGAGCAGCTTCAAGAACGGTCAACACAGGCGTTGCTACCATCACAGGTGCGCCAACGATCTCTGTCAGCCCGGCATCGCCATCTAATTATCCAGGTGGACCCAATACAATTACTGCATCAGGTGCGGATACTTATACCTGGAGCCCTGCAACAGCACTATCTGCTACAACAGGTGCAACCGTTATTGCTTCGCCTTTGGTCAATACTACTTATACCGTTACCGGTACTACCACATTGGGATGTATAGGTTCTACTACTGTTACCGTAACAGTAGGACCTTCATTAACCGGTGGTACAATTGCTGCTGATCAGTCGATCTGTATCAATACTACGCCGGCCGCGCTCACTTCAACCGGCACTCCAACTGGTGGTTCAGGATCTTACAGCTACCAGTGGCAAGTCAGTACTGATAATGTAAGTTTCGTGGATTGGCCAGGTGCAACTGCTCCTGGATATGCTCCGGGTGTGCTCAATACAACGAGATATTACCGCAGGAAAGTGAATGACGGTGTAGTGGATGCTTACTCAAATACAGTAACCATTACCGTCAATGAATTACCTGTTGTCTCCGTGTCACCGGCTTCGGCAACCATATTCCCGGGTGGTAACACATCGCTCACGGCTTCTGGGGCCAGCACTTATGTATGGAGCCCTTCAACAGATCTCTCTGCATCAACCGGTGCAACGGTAACCGCAAGTCCTGCTGTTACTACCACCTATACTGTGACCGGCACTTCTTCAGCAGGTTGTTCAAGTTCAACTACAGTTACTGTAACTGTTGGCGCCGGATTGGCTGCTGGTACAATCATTGCAAACCAGGAGATATGTAAGTTCAAGACCCCGGCAACACTGACTTCATCAGCAAATGCTTCAGGTGGTTCAGGAACTTATACCTACCAGTGGGAGAGCAGTACAGATAATGTGAACTTTACTGACATTGCAGGTGCTAATGCAACAGATTATTCACCTTCAGCACTGAGTGCAACAACATATTTCAGAAGAAAAGTAGGAGACGGGATAGTGGACCTTTATTCAAATACAGTAACCATTACGGTATTTGAACTGCCGCTACTTGGCATATTACCTCCTTCTTCAACCATTTACCCTGGAGGAAGTGTAGTTCTTAATGCTTTTGGTGCCAGTACGTATACATGGAGCCCTGCAACTGGTCTTTCTGCAACAACGGGCGCTACTGTAACTGCTGCTCCAACTGTAACTACTACCTATACTGTAACAGGTACTTCTGAACAGGGATGTACTGCCACGGCCACTTCTAAAGTGAACATGGGTCCTGCATTGTTAGGCGGTACCGTGACTGCAAACCAGTCGATCTGTACAGGCACAGCTCCTGCAGCTTTTGCTTCTACAAAATCAGCAACAGGCGGTGCAGGTATCTATAACTACCAATGGCAGAGCAGTACTGACAATGTAACATTTACAGATATTGCCGGTGCAACCACTACAACATATGCTCCGGGTGTACTTACTGCCACTACTTATTACAGAAGACAGGTAAAAGACTTTATCAATACTGCATATTCAAATGTTTTAACGGTTACTGTGAATGAGCTGCCAGTGATTGGCATCACCCCGGGATCAGTGACTATCTATCCTGGTGAAGTTGTTGCGCTGACAGCATTTGGCGGAAGCACCTATACATGGAGCCCGGCCACAGGTCTTTCTGCAACAACCGGTACAACTGTTAATGCCAGCCCGGCAGTAGCTACAGAATATACTGTAACAGGTGTATCTGCTGCAGGCTGTTCGAAATCAGAAACAGTGTTGGTGAACGTTGGTCCTGCATTAGCTGCCGGTACCATCGCAGCCAGCCAGGCGATTTGTTCTGGTACTGCTCCTGCGGCCCTCACATCGGCAACAGATGCAACAGGTGGTTCAGCTACCTATACTTACCAATGGCAAAGCAGTTCTGACAATGTCAGTTATGCTGATATTTCTGGTGCAAACACAACAGTGTATGCTCCGGGTACGCTGACTGCAACCACTTATTACAGGAGGAAAGTATCTGACGCCGTGGGATCTGCCTATTCTGATACGGTGACCATCACAGTGAATCCGTTACCAGTAATGGCCGTTTCACCAGCTTCAGCTAATATCTTCCCATTAGGTAATGTAGCGTTAACCGCTTCAGGTGCTGATACTTATTCATGGGCTCCTGCAACAGGATTGTCTGCTACTACGGGTGCTACCGTTACAGCAGCTCCTGCAGCAACAACCACTTATACCGTGACCGGAACAACCACTGCTGGTTGTGTCGATTCTGTAACGGTAACAGTTACAGTTGGTGCAGCCTTGGATGCAGGTACTATCTCTGCCAACCAGACGATATGTAACAACATAACTCCTGCTGCCCTTAGCTCTGCCACAGCGGCAACAGGTGGTTCAGGAACATATACCTATCAGTGGCAATCAAGCACTGACAATGTAAACTTCACAGATATTGCCGGTGCAACATCAGACAGTTATGCTCCAGGCAATCTGAGTGCAACAACATATTTCAGGAGGAAAGCAAGCGATGCGGTGACCAGTGCACTGTCCAATACAGTGACCATCACAGTGAATCTTTTACCAGTGATGTCTGTATCACCTGCTGCGCCAACGATCTTCCCATTAGGAACCGTAGCGTTAACCGCTTCAGGTGCTAACACTTATTCATGGGCTCCTGCGACTGGATTGTCAGCCACAACTGGCGCAACAGTTACAGCATCACCAGCAGCAACCACCATTTACACAGTAACCGGAACGGCGGTTGGTGGATGTATTGACTCCGTGAAGGTGACTGTAACAGTAAGTGCAGCCCTGGATGGTGGAGCAATCGCAGCCAGCCAGACTATTTGTAAGAGCACAGCTCCGGCGGCCCTTACTTCCACTACGGCAGCAACCGGCGGTTCAGGAACTTATACCTACCAGTGGCAGTCAAGCACAGATAATATAACCTTCACAGATATTGCTGGCGCAACATCAGCAGGTTATGCTCCGGGTACGTTGACGCAAACAACCTATTACAGGAGGAAGGTGAGTGATGCAGTGACCAGTGTACTTTCAAATACAGTTACTATCACAGTTAGTGTGGTCACTAAACCAACAGTAACCGCAGCCGGTGCCACAACATTCTGTACAGGCGGAAGCGTGGTACTGAATGGTTCAACAGCAACCACCTATGCATGGTATAAGAATGGCACAGCTATAGCAGGTGCAACCACACAGTCTTACACAGCAACTGCCTCCGGCCGTTATGTGTTGATCACTACCAATGTGGATAATTGCAAGAGCGATTCAAGCAATGCGATTACCGTAATTGCGAATGATCCGCCTGCAGCTCCTGCTGCGATCAGTGGCGACACTGTGGTGATTGCCAGGTATCCTTACAGCTATACTGCAACACCTTCAGCAGGTGCTACCAGTTATATATGGACACTGCCTTCAGGATGGAGCGGAACCTCTACAACCAACAGCATCAATGCAACATCTGGTTCATCCAGCGGAAATATCACGGTGATAGCCGTTGCAAATGGTTGTAACAGCCCTGCAACTACTTTGAAGGTTCGCGTGAAATACGAGAATGTGACCATACCTGACGTGATCACTCCAAACGGTGATGGATTCAATGACAGGTGGGTGATCCTGAAACCTGCGGGCATGAAAGTGAAAGCGTCCATCTTCAACAGGTGGGGTCAGCAGGTGTATAAGAGTGACGATTACCGTAACGACTGGAACGGTACCGGCACCGGAGGTTTCCTTGGAAACAATTTACCTAACGGAACTTATTTCTACGTGGTTGAGCTGAGCGGAGCTGGTATAAACGGAACAGAAATAAGGAAAGGTTCCATCACACTAAAGAGAGACTAATCAACTAATATCCTGAAAAGAAAGATCATGAAAATCATTAAAATAGCAATCGTTTTTATAGGAGTCGCCATGGCTGGCTCAGCCCTGGCCCAGCAAACCCCTATGTATTCGCAGTACATGTTCAACATGATGAACATCAACCCGGCTTATACAGGTATCAGGGAGAATCCCAATGCCACTTTGCTGATCAGAAGCCAGTGGGTCAATTTTAAAGGCGCGCCGTCAACAGGTACCTTTACCTATGATAATGGCAGAAGCGAGAAGAACCACAGCTGGGGTGGACAGATGTATTACGATAAGATCGGTATTGAAAGTACCACCGGTGTTCAGGGCTTCTATTCCTACATGGCGCCGTTCGAAAACGCTACACTGTCTTTGGGTATGAGCTTTGGAGTGATGAACTATAATATAGATTACAAGGATACCAACCCCTACGACGCTGGTGATCCAGGTTTGCAGAATGCTATCAACAGATTCCTCCCCACTGCCGGCGCCGGTGCTTTACTGTCTGGCAAGAGCTGGTGGGTTGGCCTCTCTGCACCTGCTTTGTTTAAAACGAAAGTGGTTTCAAACGACCAGAACTCTGTTGAGGGTGCCGGTGCTGAAGGACATTATTTCCTCTCCGCAGGTTATGTGATCCCGGTCAGTGAGTCTGTGGTGCTGAAGCCCTCCACTTTGCTTAAAGGAACATCCGGTGCGCCATTGCAGGCAGATATCAACCTGAATGTATGGTTCAACGATATGATCGGTGTGGGTGCCAGTTACCGCACAGGAAATGCTGTGGTTGGGATGTTCGAATTCAAGTACAAAGAGAAGTTCAGGTTTGGTTATGCTTACGAGTACAACACATCGTACCTGAATAACTATAGCGGAGGTACACATGAACTGATGCTTCGTTACGATCTTCCGGGCCGCGTTGAGACCAAGAGAGAGCTCGCTCCGAAATATTTCTAAAGATTATCCTGTTTAGATAGTAGACCGATGAGTGATCATCGGTCTTTTTTTTGCGCCCTTATTTACTATTCTGAATTCAAAATTATTTTCTTAATTTCCAGAATGTCTCAAACGCGCCAGTTAGCCGCCATAATGTTCACTGATATAGTAGGGTATACTGCCCTGATGGGGAATAATGAGCAGAAAGCGTTTGAACTGCTTCGCAAGAACCGGGAGATCCAAAAACCGGTGATCGAGGAATTTGGTGGGATATGGATCAAAGAATTGGGAGATGGCGTGATGGCGAGTTTCACCTCAGTATCCAATGCGGTCTATGCCGCCCTAAAGATCCAGGAAGCCTGCGCTAAAACAAATGAATTTTCCTTAAGAATCGGCATACACCAGGGAGAGGTGGTTTTTGAAAATGGAGACATTTTCGGTGACACGGTGAATATTGCTGCACGGTTACAATCAACAGCTCCCCCCAAAGGCATCCACGTGTCTGAGTCTGTGCACCACAATATTTCCAACAAGCAGGACATCAGATCCGAATTCGTGAGGGTGGAAGTGCTGAAGAATGTAAAAGAACCCGTGCCGGTATACCGGATACTGGCTGCGGGCGATGTGGCCCAGGGACCCGCAAGCCCTGGCCAGAGCTTATCTTCCATAGTCCCGGGTTTTGACTACGATATTTATATCAGCTACAGGACCAACGATAATAAGTACGATGGCTGGGTAACCGAATTTGCATCTAAGCTTGACCGTGAGTTAAGTGCGATGTTGAAAGACAAGCTGTCTATCTATTACGAAAAAGACCCGGAGAAATCGGAAGATCTGAAAAAGATCAGATCCCTGATCTTCATTCCTATTGTATCCATGACCTATTGCGATACTTCTTCACCCGTATGGAAAGGCGAGTTCAAAGGATTTCAGCAGGAGTCATCGACGGACAGCGTTGGGAATATAGTGAAACTGGCCAGTGGAAATATGGCTTCCAGGGTGATGCCGGTGAAGATCCATGACCTGGATTCAGATGATATTAAACTGTTGGAGTCTGAGCTTTCCGGCGGTCTGAGGTCGGTGGATTTTATATATCGGGAAGATGGTGTGAACAGGCCGCTGAGGCCGGTTGATGACGATAAAATACCGCATGCACATGGGCCCTTATACAGGAACCAGATCAATAAACTGGCTAATTCCATTAAAGACCTGGTGAACGGTATCAAGCTTAAGAATAAACAACCTTCGGAAGAGATAAATACTTATCAGCCAACTGCAAGGCAGATCGTTCCTAATGTGATCGCCACAGCCATTTCGGCGGCTATCAAAGTGCAGGTGATAGACAGGCAGAAGCCTAGTATTTACCTGGCCTGGACCTCCAGCGACCTGAAAGAAAGCCGTGAAGAAATGGCGATCATCCTGAATAAAGCAGGATTTAATGTACTGCCTTCCATCGATTGCCCGGCTGACGATGAAACCTTCAAACAGAAATCCGAAGAAGAAATGCAGAAATGCATTTGTTCCCTTCATATGCTTTCCGGCGAATTCGGCAGACGGTTCGAATCTGATGATGAGACTTCATTCCCCCAGTACCAGTTCATGCAGGCCAAAAAACGTATTGATACCCCCGGCGTGGAGTTCAATGTATTTGTTTGGGCAGATCCGGCCAATACACAAAATGTGAAGCCTGCCCAGCAGAATTTCATTAAATACATCCGTAATAATATCACCCGCAACATGATGTTCTCCAACAGCCAGGGCCCCATGCAACTGGTTGATGACATCAGGGTGGCCATGATGAAAAATGACGCCAAAGTGTATGATTCGAAAGACACGGAGATCTTTTTCATTTTCAATCAGCAGGACGAGCAGGATGCCAAGCTGATCGTTGATGCGCTTAGCCTTGAATATCCTGTAGAAACCATGAACATCCTGCCGGATGGTGAAGACTCCTACCGTGAAATGTCGTCGCAGCAGATCCCGAGAAGTAAGCTTGCCGTGGTGTATTTTAAATATGCGGCAGACTGGGCACTCCCTTTTATTAAGCAGATCTGGAAACAAGTGGGTGGGGCATCTTCTCCCACACCTATGTTCCTGGTTGGTGAAGACGATCCCTATACAAACCTTGCCCGCAATTTCAAAGCACCTCGTGTAATATCCACTATAGTCCCGAAAGAGAACATCCCGGCTGAAGTAAAGAAAGTGTACAGCACACTTTAAAAAACTTTAGTTCTGCCGGAGGCAACCCATAACTGTAACGATGTTTGAATCATATCAAATTTGCCCGTATACTGGCTTGAGATCCTTTACGGAAGAGGAGTCACTGTATTTCAAAGGCAGGGAAGATGACATTGACCAGGCTACAAGCCAGCTTCAGAAAAACAAATTTCTGATGCTTACCGGCGCGTCCGGCGACGGTAAGTCATCCTTGATCTATGCGGGTATCATACCTAATGCCAGGTCGGGCTTCCTGAAATCAAAATACTCACAGTGGTGCGTAGCCGATTTCAGGCCTGAACGTACTCCTTTCCAGAACCTCTGCCGTTCTCTCGCGAGGCAACTGGAAATACCAGATCCCAATATAGTTGCATCAGAGCTCCAGCACGGTTTCTCTGCCCTGGTTGACCTGTACCGTAATTCAAAAAGATATATCGATACCCAGTCAGTGGCCTGGCAGTTGGCTGATGACAAGGGGAAAACTGTATTCAAAAGGGAAGCCGCCAACCTGATCATACTGGTGGATCAGTTCGAGGAATTCTTTACCAATACAGAGAATTACCAGCATGGGGTGCCTTCGAAAGAATCGAACCTCGTATTGAACCTGCTGCTGGAAACTGCACGTATATCGCTGGATGAAGATCTGCCGATCTATGTGGTGTTCACCATGCGTTCGGATTATATAGGTCAGTGTGCCGCATTCCGTGGATTGCCTGAATACCTTGGCTTTTCGCAATTCTTTGTGCCGAGGCTGAATCGCGTGCAATTGCAACAAGTGATAGAAGAGCCGGCCAAACTCAGTGGCAACAGGATATCGAGGAGGCTTACAGAGCGGTTGATACACGATATTACGGAAGGCGTGGATCAGTTGCCTATTCTTCAACACGCATTGAACCAGATATGGGTGGCTGCTGACAGGGGAAATGAAGAAATGGACCTTTTACATTATGCCATGGTTGGTGGAATGCACGTGGATGAACTTCCTGATGAGCAGGTTCCGCGGTTCAGGGAATGGTTCAATACACTTCCAGCTGAGATCAAGGCCTGCTACCATGAGCCCAATCTTCAGAACGTACTGGATACACATACCAATAAACTTTACGAACAGGCATCAAGATATTATAAGGAGCAGACCGGGAAGCAGATCCCGGATGATGATGCTAAACTGATTATCAGAACAGCTTTCACTTGTCTCACAAAGATCGATCAGAGCAGGGCGGTCCGCAACCGGATGACCCTTCACGAGATCACCAATATCCTGAATCATTCTTCATATGATAGCCAGGCGGTATGCGGCGTGTTGAATATTTTCCGGGAACCGGGAAACACTTTTATCCATCCTTTTATTAAGGAAGATGAGCCGGAATCATCCAATGTGGAAGATGACCAGGTGCTGGACATCACCCACGAAAGCCTGATCAGGAACTGGAATTACCTGGGGCAGTGGGCGAAGGAAGAAAATGACAGCCGGTCAGTTTCTCTTGATTTTGAACAACAGCTGGGCAGATGGGTTAGCAGTGGTAAGTCCAATAATTTCCTGTTGTCGATTGGTCCGCTTACCTATTTTGAAAACTGGTTTAACAGGGTTAAACCAAACGCATACTGGATCGCC
>DATGXN010000190.1:0-2914 GCA_035298945.1 Chitinophagaceae bacterium
CACTGTGGTTGCGGATGTTTCCAATGAAGATGCGGTAAAAAAATATGTAGAGGAAACATTAAAAGCTTTCGGACGCATTGACGGTTTGTATAATAATGCAGGTATAGAAGGCAGGCAGGCAAGTATGACCGAATATGATATCGCCATTTTTAAAAAAGTTATTGATATCAACCTGATGGGCGTGTACTATGCGATGCGCTATGTCATTCCCATTATGCAGAACCAAAAATATGGTCGCATTGTAAATGTGGCTTCTGTCGGTGGCATCAGGGGTGTACAAAATCAAACCGCTTATGTTGCTACCAAACATGCCGTATCGGGTATGACCAAAAATGCAGCACTGGAATACGGGAAAGATGGCATTTCCACCAATGCCATTGCCCCGGAGCTATTCTCACACCGATGGTTGCGGAAGCGTTCAGAGAGTTAAACCCACAGGATCCTAAATCGGCTGAATCAGATTATGCAAAAGCCAATCCAACAAAGCGGTTAGGACTACCCGAAGAAGTGGCAAAAGTTGTGGCATTTCTGTTAAGTGAAGATTGCTCCTATGTCAACGGCCAGACCATTGCCATTGATGGAGGGCAGTCCAACAGTTATGGAAATGTATAGCAGTTAACCCAAAAAAAACATCATGTATAACATCGTACTCATTTCATCAAGTGTCAGAATTGGAAGAGCAAGTCATAGAGTGGCTTTATTTTTTAAAAAGTTCATTGAAGAGGCGCAACTCGCATCTGTTGATATCGTGGACCTGTTGGAGTACCAGTTTCCCCTATTTGACGAACGATTAAGCAAGATGAAAGATCCATCTCCAAAAATGGTTCAATTTTCTGAAAAAGTAAAAGGAGCTGATGGCATCCTCATCGTAACACCGGAATATAATGGCGGCTATCCTGCTGCATTGAAAAATGTAGTTGACCTGCTGTATGCTGAGTGGAAAAGAAAACCCATTGCACTCGCTTCAGTGTCCAATGGCCAGTATGCCGGCAGCCAGGTACTCACGTCATTGTCGTTTTCTTTGCACAAGATCGGTGCAACGGTAGTTCCATCCATGTACAGGGTCGCCAATGTGCAGGATGTTTACGATGAAAATGGAATTACCACAGACCCAAAGATCCCAAAATTTGCAAGATCATTTGTGGATGACCTGATCTGGTATATGGAGGCAAAAAAGAGAATGGAAACCGATTAGTGTGCTGGCCGGTTAGCAAGTTAGCCGGGGAGTGCATTAGATAAGCGGGATAGAATTAGTAGCTCTTCCTATTTTGTGGTTCTATAGATCACGGGCAGACTCAAATTGTATTTCACTGCAACAAAGCGGATGATGACGATGACGGAAATACAGATCATATCCAGAACCTCGGCGGGCAATGCTGTTTTTAAAAGAAGAAAATAAAGGATCCCGCCAAAAATGCAGGCCGTAGCATAAACTTCTTTATGGAAGATCTGGGGGATCTGGCTTAATGAAATATCCCTGATCAGTCCTCCGAAACAAGCGGTGATGGTCCCCAGTGCAATGCATAAACCCGGGGAGAAACCAAATTCAATTCCTTTGTGGATACCAACTACAGTGAAAAAACCGAGCCCCAGCGCATCAAAAAACATCAGCACTTTAGTGTAATTAAAAATCAGCTTATGGAATAACAAGGCTGCGGCTGCACTCAGGAAAATCACGATGCTGTAATTATTTGTCCTGATCCAGTTCACCGGAAGATCACCAATCAAAACATCCCGGATCGTGCCACCTCCGATTGCTGTGATAAATGCAATGATAAAAATGCCAAAAATATCCAGCTTCTTTTCCATGGCTGCATATACACCAGAAATACTGAACGCAGCCGTTCCGATAATATCTATGAAAGTGAATACTTCGCTTTTCATAAAGAAAAAGATACGTATTCGGAGGTAAATGTCCTATACATTTCCACCCTTTCTGATTATATTCAACTTACATAATCAATCATTCATGGACTTAGGATTAACAGGGAAAAACGCTGTGGTCACAGGAGCAAGTAAAGGGATTGGGAAAAGTATTGCAATGTCACTCGCGAAAGAAGGGGCGAATGTTGCCATTTGTGCCCGGGGCGAAGAGGCCCTTCGATTGGCAGAGAAAGAAATGGCTTCAACAGGAGTTAAAGTTTTTGCTGCAGTCTGTGATGTTGGCAACCATCAATCCTTAGATGAATTTTTGGAAAATGCCAGAACTCATCTGGGCAGCGTAGACATCCTGGTCAACAACGTCTCGGCTTTAAGATCTGGCGACGATGATGCTGATTGGGAAGCCTCGATCAATATTGACCTGATGGGCTCTGTTTGGGCCACAAAAAAAGTCATTCCCTGGATGATAGAAGCGGGAAGTGGAAGCATTCTATTTGTTTCATCTATTTCTGCACTGGAAGCGGGCTCTCCCCCATCATATGCCGCCATGAAAGCTGCAGTGATCAGCTATTCAAAAACGATGGCAGTGCAGCTTGCCAGCAAAAATATCAGGGTGAACACGATAGCGCCAGGCTCTGTAGAATTTGATGGAGGAGTCTGGGATATGGCGAAGCTACATAACCGGCCTTTATACGATCTGGTTTTGGCATCCTCACCTCTCGGTCGCCTGGGAAAGCCCGATGAAATTGGAGATGTAGCCGCATTCATGGTTTCACCCCGCGCCAGTTTGCTCACGGGAACCTGCATATCGGTTGATGGAGGACAGCACCGATCGAATCTTTGAGTGCAACTTTATTTTGGAACTGCCCCTACGGGCGTGTGCTTGTCGGTTAACAAATTAGCCGGAGAATGCATCAGATAAGCGGGATAGAGACAATGCTCTAACATACTTATCTTATGCACTCTCCGGCTAACACAAGCCCCGGCTAACACATGGCCGCAAGGCCCTGCATCGCGGGATATCAATAAGAAT
>DATGXN010000191.1:0-4661 GCA_035298945.1 Chitinophagaceae bacterium
AACAAGTACGGCTGTCCACGATATTATCTACAAATCAAAATTAGATAATAGGAAAAGTATATGTTTTGTCACTGGTGTTCCAGGCGCAGGAAAGACTTTAGTCGGACTCGATATTGCTACCCGAAATATGAATAAGGATGAAGGAAGCGTTTTCCTTTCTGGTAACGGACCGTTAGTGGCAATTTTAAGAGAAGCACTTACTCGAGATCGATATCAAAAAGAAAAGGCTCTTGGAAAGAAAGTTAAGAAAGGGGAAATATTTTCTAACGTTAAAGCATTCATTCAAAACGTTCACCATTTTAGAGACGAATATTTGAGAGACTCAGGAGCCCCATTTGATCATGTTGCGATATTTGACGAAGCCCAGAGAGCTTGGAACAAAGAACAAACAATTAGTTTCATGCAGCGAAAAAAGAATTTTCTTAATTTTTCGCAATCCGAGCCTGAGTTTCTAATTAATTGTCTAGATAGACATAAAGATTGGGCAGTTGTAGTTTGCTTAGTTGGAGGAGGGCAAGAAATAAATACTGGAGAGGCGGGAATAAGTGAGTGGATAGAATCTATAGAAAGATCATTCAAAGACTGGGATATCCATATTTCACCGCATCTAACTGATAGCGAATATTCCTCAAATGATTCCCTGACAAGATTAAATAATAGAAATAATGTATTCTGGAATGAAAGTTTGCATTTATCAGTTTCTATGCGATCATTCCGAGCAGAACATCTTTCAACTCTAATTAAACATCTCCTAGATCAAAATATTGAAGCAGCCACTGACCATTATCAAGCACTTAAAGACAAATACCCCATTGTGATTACTAGAAACTTGTTGAATGCGAAAAAATGGCTGAAACAGAAAGCAAGAGGAAGTGAACGATATGGAATAATAGTTTCTTCACAAGCCCAAAGGTTAAAGCCTTTTGCCATAGATGTAAAATCCCCTATCGATCCAATTCATTGGTTTCTTGATGGAAAAGATGACGTTAGATCTTCCTATTATCTTGAAGATGTGGCAACTGAATTCCATGTTCAAGGTCTTGAATTGGACTGGGCTTGTGTGACTTGGGATGGGGATTTTAGATTTAAAGGAAACGGAGAATGGCAATATTTCTCATTCAAAGGATATAAATGGCAAAACATTAATAAGGAAGAAAAGAGGAAATACCTTAAGAACGCCTACCGAGTATTATTAACTAGGGCGAGGCAAGGCATGGTTATCGTAGTCCCTGAAGGCAACGACGAAGATCATACCCGAAAGTCAATTTATTATGACTCTACATTTAAATATTTAGCATCTATTGGATTTCAAGTTATCTAATGGATATCCCCCCTACCTCACCTTCTTCGTCGTGTTATTATGTACGGTAAAGCTGCTTACTTTCTCAGCCGCATCGCGCTGGAAACGGAGAGGGACACCTGTGAGATCATCCTTGCGTTCGAAACGGAATTCGTTGGCCACGGCGGTGGGCTTGAATAATGGCAAGGTGTTGGCAGCGAGGGGATCGTTGGAAGGCAGGCTGAACATCAACAAGCGACCCTTCCAGCTGGCTATTGCAGACTCGGAACCCCAGTCCGTGCCATCATAAATGCCCACATAGTCCACCAGGTTCACCGTAGTGGCTGATGCAGGCGTGGATTTATACTTGTCAAGGATCTTCAAAATACCGTCGGCGAATTTTTCAGGACTTACTCCCGCAGCATTGCTGAATACCACTACGCCAATGCCTGATGCAGGATCGAGACGGAGGATGGATCTGTAACCCGGGCAGGATCCACCATGACCCACGATCGTTTTTCCGCCATCATTTCTTACCGCAAATCCCAAACCCCAATTGCTGTTGCCGGCCGGATCGTACCACTGTACCCGCTGCATCTCTCTTAGCGTGGATTGTTTCAGCACCTCAGGGGATTTTGCCTTATATAACCTGTTCTGCCATTGCGCAAATTTCCCAAGGTCAACCACCGTGGAGGTGAATCCGGCTGCAGGCGCTATCCCATTGGCCTGGAAAAATGGCATCAGCCTCCGCTTGCCATCCCGCGATAATCCGCTGTAGCCCTTGGCCAGTTCACTGCCCCATAACTCCTTCGGCATATAAGGCCTGGTATTTGAAAGTCCAAGCGGCCTGATGATCTTCTCCTGCACATACTGCTCGTAAGGCATGCCCGAAACCTTGGCCACGATCTGCCCCAGCAAAGCCATCCCAAGATTACTGTACTGGAACTCCCTTGATGAAGGATATAAGGTGCTCTGATCGTCCAGCCTGTCGTTGATCTCTTTCTCCGTTGGAAAATTGAATGGCCAGGTCCAATATCCCTGGTCCGACTCTCTTGGCAAACCTGCACTATGGGTCAGCAAGCCCCTGATGGTGATGGGCACCGATTCATATTCCTGCTTCACTTTGAAGTCCGGCAGGTACATACTCACTGAGTCGTCTAACCGAATTTTGCCCTGCTCCCAAAGCTGCATGATCGCCACTGAAGTGAACAGCTTGGATATGGAGCAGATGCTGCAGATGGTCTCGGCCTTCATCGGCACTTTATTCTCCACATCGGCAAAGCCATAACCCTTGCTCCAGATCAACTGCTGGTCTTTGATGATAGCCACCGAAACCCCGGGAATATTCTCAAATGCCAGCTGCGCCTCGATCCAGGTATCTATCAATGCAATGGGTTCTTTGAATGCAGTGTCTTGCGCTTTGGCCGTATTGAAAACTAAAATGAAGAGGACGAACATGAGCAGGTTGGCAACAGGTTTCATTTTTGAAGTTTTGGTTTTTTAATATAATCAATTAGTCCGGCGCATCATAAATTTCATACTATGAAAATTTCATATCTCTGAATAATTAAATATCTTTCTATTCAACTCAATCCCTCAAAACAACATGTTGAAGAAAATTCTTAAATGGACGTTGCTGTCCATTCTTACATTAGTGGCCCTCCTTCTCGTTTCCGCTCAATTCCTGCACAAGAAAAAATACGAAGCCCCATATCCCAATATCCATGCGTCTACTGACAGTGCAGTGATCGCGCGCGGTAAATACCTGGTGATGGGCCCGGCGCATTGTGCAGATTGCCACGGTGCTCCTGGCACTGAAGCGGCAGTAGACCGCGGAGAGGAAATTCCATTACAAGGGGGCCGTGTGTTCGACATTCCTCCCGGTAAATTCTATCCCCGCAATATCACGCCGGACGAAACCGGTATTGGTAATTTGAAAGATGAAGAAATTGCCAGGTCACTTCGTTATGGCGTGGGACACGATGGGCGTAACATGATCGACATCATGCCCTTCCACAATACCAGCGATGAAGACCTGCAGGCCATTATATCCTATCTGCGCGCGTCCAAGCCAGTGAAAAATATGGTTCCCGAAAATGAATATACGCCCCTGGGGAAAATGGTTTTCTCTTATGTGTTGAAACCTGTAGGTCCTGAAGGTGAAGTGCTGAAGGCAGTAAAGCGCGATTCCACTATAGAATACGGCAGATATCTTGCATTCAGTGTGGCCAATTGCCGTGGTTGCCACACCAAAAGAGATCTTAAAACAGGAGCCTATATCGGTGAACCTTTTGCCGGCGGATTTGAAATGGACGTTCCTGGTTATATACTCACCTCACCAAACATCACACCCGCGAAAACCGGCAGAATTACGGGTTGGAGCGAAGAACGTTTTATTCAACGTTTCCGTGAAGGGAAGAAAGTAGCGAACTCCCCTATGCCCTGGGGACCTTTTTCAAGGCTTGATGAAATTGACCTGAAAGCAGTCTACCGTTTCATTCAAACTGTGAAACCCGTGGAAATAGAGTATAAGGATATGATCAAAAAGAAGAGCTAGTTCACCAGGCTTGCCTTTACACCCGGATCATTAAGAAGTGCTTTCACCTGGGCAACAAAAACCTTGTCAGCAGTTTGCTGCAGGAATTTCTGCGAACCTGCCAGTTGAGGTTCCTCTGTTGTCATCCTGTCAACTGTGGATTTAGTGGCCAGCAGATTGCCCATTCTGTCGTACACTGAAATGATCAGTTCCCAGGTCACATCATAACGGATGTCTACCACACGGGGGGTCATATTCGATTCCCATTGTTTGATATTAAAATAGACCAGTCTCTCCGCATCAGTGCGGTTGAATTGGGCCAGGATACTGTCTTGCTGGGTATTCAGTCCAATGGTCATAGGCTGGGCTTTGATCCCCAGTTTGGCCAGTGAACCCACTACAGAATTAGTGAACTCCACTGCAAGAGGTTTTCCGCTTTGCGTTTGAATATTATAAGGTATCTGGGCCGTGGATTTCATCTGCCCGCAAAAACTGGGAAGTTGTTTTCTGTCCAGAACATATGCCCGGTTATCCTGGAAGCCCACTATCATGGCTTTTGCTGTTGAGTAGTCGGGATTAATATTCTTATTCTCGAAACTCATTTTTCTATTTACCGAACACCCTGTGAATAACAGGATGAAGTAAAAGCTGGCAACAAGAAAAATCGATTTGTTGATAGACATAAAATTGGCTGGCTACACATTTAAATTAATCTTTTCCCCCGATGATCCCAATTCAAGGCCGGTATTTGCAGAATTTGCAATTAGCACTCTACAATAGCCTTTCCTTTACGGATATATGCAACTGTTATTAATTCAGGTCTGAAAATCAATTATGGATCCACTT
>DATGXN010000192.1:0-19256 GCA_035298945.1 Chitinophagaceae bacterium
AATTCAAAGATAGAAATGGGTGTGAGGGCCGCGATCAGGGATGTGCAGAATGAGAACCTGAATTATATCCAGAACCCTATCACGGGTGAACTGGTGCCTATTGCCGCCATAAACGCGAATTTCAAATACACTGAAAAGATATATGCTGCGTATTCAACTTACTCCAGCAAGATCGGAAAGAATTTCACTTATATGGTGGGCCTGAGGGCTGAAAGTTCAAAATACGATGGTAAACTGCTGACCAACGATTCCTCATTCAGCAATTCGTTCCCATTCAGTTTATTCCCAAGTGTATTCCTTACTTACAAAATGAAGAACGACCAGGATCTTCAACTGAGTTATTCCAGGAGGATCAACCGGCCGAACTTCTTCCAGCTATTGCCATTTGTAGATTTCACAGACTCACTGAATATCAGTCGTGGTAATCCCGCCCTGGTGCCGGAGTTCACTACATCACTGGAGTTGAGTTACCAGAAAACATTCAAGAACAACCACAGCATCCTCTTATCGGGATGGTTCAAGTATACCAATGATCTGATCACAAGATACCAGATCAAGGAACCCAGTTCCATCCCCGGCCGTGACGTGATCATCAACACCTATATCAATGCCAATTATATGATGGCATATGGTCTTGAGATCACTGCACGCAATCCGGTGACCAAATGGCTGGATCTTACTACCAATGTCAACTTCTTTAATTCTGATATCAATACAGATAATATCAGTACGGTGAGCGTGGACGGAATGATCAGTTATTTTGCGAAGTTGAATGCACAGTTCAAACTGCCTAAGAATTACTCTATCCAGTTAAGTGCAGATTACCAGAGCAAAGCCATTGTACCCCAGGGTGGCGGCGGACGTGGTGGTATGGGTGGTGGCGGCCGTGGCGGTGGAGGCGGTGGTGGATTTGGCGGATTCACGCAAACAACAGCCCAGGGCTATGTTAAACCTTCGGGAGCAGTTGACCTTGCAGTTCGTAAAGAATTCATGAAAGATAAAAAAGCATCTATTTCGCTGGGTATAAACGATATTTTCAAAACCAGGAGATATGCCACATTCAGCGAATCTGAATTCTTCATACAGGAGTTCGAACGCCGCCAGGATTGGAGAGTTGTAAGGCTTAACTTCAACTACCGGTTTGGCAAGTTTGACGCAACATTATTCAAGAGGAAGAATACCCGCAGTGGTATGGAAGGCGGACAGGATATGCAAATGCAGCAGAAACCATAATAACGCGGAGACGCGGAGAGGGACGCGGAGACACAGAGAGGGACGCGGAGACGCGGAGTGGGATGCGGAGACACAGAGTTAAACACGGAGACACAGAGAATAACGCGGAGACGCGGAGTTCCTCTGTGTCTCCGTGTTTAACTCTGCGTCTCTTGTTCAATGATTGTTTTTTCCTTCGAGCATGGGCACAAAAGAAAACCGATCGAATTTTTCTTCGCGGGTTTCAGTTTCAGAAATCTTTGTAATTCTCAGCATTCGCTGAAGGTCGCCTTCATTTACCGGGATCACCATCAGTCCTCCGATCTTCATTTGCTCGATCAGTTTTGTTGGAATGAAAGGTGCTGCAGCAGTAACGATCACTTTATCAAAAGGTGCATAGCTTGGCAAACCTTCATACCCGTCTCCATAAAAGAACTTGATATTGGGAAAAGATCTCAGGTAGGCAAAATCTTTATTGCCGTCGTATAATAATTTCTGCCTTTCAATGGTAAATACCTGCACTCCCATGGCTGCCAGTACGGCACATTGATAGCCACTGCCTGTTCCAATTTCCAACACTTTGTCAAACGGCTTACACTGTAATAATTGTGTCTGATACGCCACAGTATAGGGCTGGGAAATTGTTTGCCCCGCGCTTATCGGAAAAGCTTTATCCACATATGCCTGCTGGTCAAATGCCGAGTCCAGAAAAAAATGACGCGGCACATTCATCAACGCTTCCAGCACCCTTTCATCGCTTATTCCTTTGCTCCTTACTTCTTCTACAAGTTTTTTCCTTAACCCTTTATGCCTGTATTGGTCGTCTGTTGGGCGCATATGCTGCGAATTTACGTAAAAGCAAAGCTTGTTTCATGTCTTAATTTGAACCAAGCCGTTTTTTCCGGGCTTGGTTTTTACACATACATTGATATTAAATTTTGAATATTATGAAAATTAAAACAGTGAGCAGGAATCTGCTGTTCGTGCTGGGGTTTGCCCTGGTGTTTGCTGCCTGCAAACCCAGTGATTCGCAGATCGCAGAATCAGTAAAAGCCAAAGTATCGGCTGTGTCTCCTTCAATAAATTCTGCAGTGCAGGATGGCGTGGTTACACTATCTGGTGAAGTAGCAGATGAAGCAACAAAATCTGCCGCAGAAGCTGCCTTATCAGATGTCAAAGGTGTTAAATCAGTGGTGAACAATCTCACAGTTCCTCCACCTCCTCCACCGCCGGCACCAGTGGTGATCAATCCCGATGATGTTCTTAGAAACAGCATCGATTCCGCATTCAAGGCCAAGGGCATTACCGGCATCACTGCTACTGTGAGTGGCAGCGTGGTAACGCTAACGGGCAATGTGAAAAAAGCTGATCTGCAAAAAGTGATGCAGGCTGCCAATGAAATAAAACCTAAAAAAGTGGTGAACCAGATGGTTGTAACCAAATAAAAAAAATAAAAATGGCATTACAGGACAAATACGCCCAACTCGTACAGTACGCAAATGGTAATGGGATTACCAATTTGTCAGTAGTTGAACAGGACAGTGTACTTTATGTTACCTGCACAGCTCCGTCCACCCAGGCAAAAGATGAACTCTGGAAGATCTATGAAAGCATAGACCCCGAAATGAGGTCCGGAGACCTGGTACTGAATGTCACTGTTGATCAATCGGCAGGGCAGACATATGAAGTCAAATCAGGAGACAATCTTTCCAAGATCGCCGGTAAATATAGCGGCATCAGCTGGAAAGATATTTTTGAAGCCAATAAAGACACGATCAAGGATCCGGACAAGATATATCCCGGTCAAGTGCTCAAAATTCCGGTTTAACCGGAATTTTGAAATGTGATCAATGTGATGAACCCCGACTCCGTAGGGGTTCATCACATTTTCTACATTCAATAATTACGGATTCAGATCCGTAATTATCCTTTTTATTTTTTCTTCAAGCATAGCCTGAACTTGTTCGTATTCCTCTTTTGAATTAAGTTTCGCGTTCACACTAAAATAGAATTTGATCTTGGGTTCTGTGCCTGAAGGCCGCGCACTGATCTTGCTGCCATCGGCGAGCAGAAACTGGAGCACATTGCTCTTAGGCAATGAGATTTTCCAATGCTCACCCGTCTTCAGGTTTTTCCCTTCCTGCTTTTCGTAGTCAAGCAATTGAACCACATCCGATCCGCCGAGTGAAGTGGGAGGAGTTGTTCTGAATTTTTCCATCATCGCTGCGATCTGTTGCTGGCCATCCATCCCTTTTTTTGTGATAGAGATCAGGTGCTCTTTGTAGAACCCATATTCCAGGTAGAGGTCAATAAGTTTCTCATATAAACTGCGACCCTTATCTTTTTCATAGGCAGCCATTTCGCAAAGTATGGCCACTGCACTCACTGCATCTTTATCCCTCAATCTGTCACCGATCATCAGGCCATAAGATTCCTCACCACCGATTACGTAATGCTCGCTGCCTTCTTTTTCCTTGATCAGTTCAGCGATCCATTTGAAACCAGTCAGCACATTATAGCATTTCACTCCGTTCTTCTCTGCAAATACATCTATCATATCTGTGGTAACGATAGTTTTCACCACCATGTCATTGGGCTTCGCAAGTCCTTTTGCTTTCCGGGCTTCGATCAGGTAATTGAATGCGAGAACAGCTGTCTGGTTTCCATTGACCAATACCCACTCGCCCTTGTGATCCTTGACACCAATTCCCACACGGTCTGCATCAGGGTCGGTACCCAGGAGAATATCCGCGTCCAGCTCTTTGGCTTTTTTTAACCCTATGCTCATGGCTTCGCTTTCCTCCGGATTGGGATAAACCACTGTGGGGAAATTTCCGTTCGGCTCGATCTGTTCCTGTACGATATGCACGTTGGTGAAACCGAAACGCCGGAGGATCTCCGGTACCAGTTTTATACCGGTTCCGTGTATGGGCGTATAAACGATCTTAAGGTTGCTCTGTTTTGCAATCACTTCAGGATAAACACTCAGCCCTTTTACCATTTCATAATAAGCTTCGTCCATCTCTTCACCAATGAGGGTGATGTTCTCTTCTCCCCCACTCCATTTTACATCTTCCACTGCTGTGATCTTATCTACCTCCCTGATCACATTCTTATCGTGCGGAGGCACGAGTTGTCCTCCATCACTCCAATAAGCTTTATATCCATTGTATTCTTTCGGATTATGGGAGGCGGTACAAACCACACCGCCATGGCAATGCTTATGCCTTATGGTGAAAGATAATTCCGGCGTAGGGCGCAAACTTTCAAACAGGAATACCTTGATACCGTTGGCAGCCATTACATTGGCCGTGATCTCGGCAAACTGCCTGCTATTATTACGGCTGTCGTGGGCGATCGCCACTTTCACCGTTTCATTCGGAAACGAAGCTTTAAGATAATTGGCATAACCCTGGGTACACATACCAATAGT
This sequence comes from Chitinophagaceae bacterium, assembly GCA_035298945.1. Classification (GTDB taxonomy): domain Bacteria; phylum Bacteroidota; class Bacteroidia; order Chitinophagales; family Chitinophagaceae; genus Pollutibacter. The sequence continues at coordinate 4,646 of DATGXN010000192.1, forward strand.
GTACTTATTGATCCTGTTTGTGCCAACACCCATGATCCCCCTTAATCCCCCGGTACCAAATTCCAGGTTCCGGTAAAATGCATCGGCCAGTTCACCGGGATTCTCGGCAGATAATTTTTTTATCTCTGATTTCGTTCCTTCATCATAATTCCCGTCCAACCAGGCTTGTACGCGTTGCTGAATAGCAGCATCCATAAGTCAATATTTTAAATGATAGGTTAAGACGATGAAGATATTGAATTTTACAAATTGTAAATCCTGATCATCGGATTGTATTTTTGCCATGTTGCGTAAGATCATCATATCCCTCCTTCTCCTTCTATGCGGATACCAGTCCCGGGCCTCGGATATGGTTGCTGATACCTCTTCTCCGGATAAAACCAAAGTCTGGGTAGTGGCTGCAGGACATGCCGCGATATGGACAGGGACCTTCATTGCGCTCAATAAGGCCTGGTATTCAGACTATCCCAAGCAGGATTTTCACCTGTTTAACGACTGGGAAGAATGGCAGCAGATGGATAAAGCCGGCCATGTATGGACCAGTTACCAGTTAAGCAGGTTATCTGGCGATGTGTGGAAATGGTCCGGCGTCAGGGAGAAAAAAGCGATCTGGCTGGGTGGTATCAGCGGACTGGCTTTCCAGAGTATTATCGAAATACAGGATGGATTTTCAGAGAAATGGGGATTCAGCTTGTATGATATGGCTGCCAACGTGGTGGGTTCTGGATTATATGTCAGCCAGGCCCTGCTCTGGAAACAACAAAGATTGCAGGTGAAGTTCAGTTATTACCCTTACGCATACCCGCCGGAACTCCAGCCCAGGGCCGATGATCTTTTTGGTGCGCAGGGTATTGAGCGAACGTTGAAAGACTACAACAGCCAGACATACTGGCTGAATATAAACCTCAGGGATTTCTTCCCTGGCAGTGGAATTCCGAAATGGTTGAATCTTTCATTAGGTTATAACGCCAGGCTTATGCTTGGAGGGCGTGAGAATGTCTGGGAAGATGAAACAGGGCAGATCTATGATTACTCAGATATACCCCGTTACCGGAGATTCTTTTTATCTGCCGATATCGATCTGACCAGGATCAGAACTAAAAGCCCTTTCCTGCGATCAGTGTTTTCAGCTTTGAATATGATCAAGATACCGGCGCCGGCACTTGAGTACAACACCCAGGGCCAATGGAAATTCCATGGTATTTATTTCTGATCAGACAACATAAGCACCCTCAATAGTACTGCCAGACACTTCCATAAAAATATGCTCGTGCAGGAAAGTGGACAGGGAAAGGCCCACATAATCAGGATGTACGGGATATTTCTTGTGACTGCGTTCTACCATCACCAGCGTCTGTATTTTACGGGGATAGGATTCTAAAAATGGTTTTAACGCATAAGTAAGGGTTTTACCGCTGTTGGTCACATCATCTACAATGATCACTACCTGGTTATTAAAGTCCACCGGACGATCAATGGACACCACCGAAGGATGTTTTTTGTCCAGGGAAAGCGATATTACTTCCGTTGATTTCCCTGAGATCTCATGAACAATTGCAGCTATGGTATGGGCCACTATCAGTCCATTATCAGCTATTCCGGCAAAAAGGATATGATCTGCTTCAGTATTGTTCTCCAGTATTTCATAAGCCATCCTCCTCATCTTCTTTTTGGCAGCATCAGCACTGAGGATGTAATTTTTTTCAATAGAGGGCATTGCTTTCGGTTTATATTACATGTAAATTAGCAAATAGTAACCATTGCTTATGGAATTCATCCAGCAAATTCTTTTCCTGCTTATAACTGCTGCAGCTATCTGGCTGTTCAGCAGAAAGATCAATGAACTCAGAAGGAATATCAATCTTGGAAGGCCTGAAGACTTCAGTGATCATTCTGCAGAAAGGTGGAAGAATGTTATGCTTCTTGCATTTGGCCAGAAGAAAATGTTCGCCAAGCCGCTGGTAGCCCTGATGCATTTTGTGATCTATGCCGGTTTCATCATCATCAATATCGAAGTGCTGGAGATCCTTATGGACGGATTATTCGGCTTTCACCGGATTCTGGCCTCTCCCCTTGATGCTTTCTATCCCTGGCTGATCAATGCTTTTGAATTCCTTGCTGTGGGTGTGATCTTTGTTTGTGTGATATTCCTGATCAGAAGAAATGTATTTAAAGTAAGGCGCCTCAATCTTCCGGAACTGGAAGGATGGCCCCGGAATGATGCCAACATCATCCTGATCACCGAGATCATCCTGATGTCTTTATTTCTCACCCTCAACGCCACCGATACCATTTTACAGGTAAGGGGTGTTTATCCCTATGCCGATAATTCAACCGGTAATTTTGCATTTTCTTCCCTCTTACATCCTTTATTTGAAAGATTGGGTGACAGCACATTGATTGGCGTGGAAAGAGCTGCCTGGTGGATGCATATCATTGGGATTTTTGCTTTTCTGAACTACCTGCCCTATTCAAAACATCTGCATATATTATTTGCTTTCCCAAATGCCTACTATGCAAGGTTACAGCCACAGGGCAAGATGCAGAACATGCCGGAGATTCAAAAAGAAGTGTTGTATGCCATGCAACCGGAACTTGCACCAACAGGCAGTGAAGAACCGCCAAAACGGTTTGGCGCCAAAGATATATTTGATCTCAGCTGGAGAAACCTTCTTGACGCCTACAGCTGCACGGAATGCGGACGATGCACGGCTTCCTGCCCTGCTAACATCACTGGTAAGCTCCTCTCACCCCGAAAGATCATGATGGCCACGCGCGACAGGATGGAAGATGTGGGCAGGAATATCAGGGTCAATGAATCATTCAAAGATGATGGCAAGGCGTTGCTGCATGATTATATCAGCCAGGAAGAGATCCGTGCATGCACCACCTGCAATGCCTGTGTAGAGGCCTGCCCTGTTGCAATCAGTCCACTTGATATTATTGTCCAGTTACGCCGTTACCAGGCCATGGAAGAAAGCAATGTGCCTGCAGAATGGACAGCCATGTTCAGCAATACAGAAAATAATTTTGCTCCCTGGAAATTCTCGCCGGACGATAGAGACAAATGGATAGAGAGTTAGAGAGATAGGGAGATAGTCAGCTTTCCTTCATTTCTGAAATGGCGTCTTTGTGTTTCACCATTTTGATCCATTGTATGATGGCGGTGACCAGGAAAATACCGCCAATGGTCCATTGAATAACATCCTGCTTTGCATTCATTGAATCCACCAGGAATTTTCCTCCGAATATAAAAATGCAATGGCCAATAAATGTACCGATGCCTATCCCAAAAATATAGGGAACATAATGATTCTTATTCCTGTCCAGCACATTCCTGTTGCTTAATACTGTACTCCATCCAAACCAGAACGGCACCTGGAGAGGATTCACCGCACTCATGCCCGCTCCTAGCCAGAAACGGTGAATGGCGTTGGAAAGAATAGGACTGGATCTCACTGAAGGATTCATTGCGGCATAAAAACTTGAGACAGCCAGCGCGAGTATGATGATAAGGGTAAACCATTCCATACCCATCAGGAGCTTTTTATGCTGCCGGAACCAGCCCATGGCAACAAGTGTAAACCTTACGTACACTACTTCCACCAGGAGGGCGCCTGCAGAGAAATACAGTGCAGGCCTGTAGCCATCGGATATAGATATCTCCATAGCGGAAATATTCAATGTTCCCATGGGCAAAGTGCCAAGGAAACTGATGAACATACCGGTCATGAATATGCGTAGCAAGCGGGATTTATTTATTTGGACTATTCACTCATTTCTTCCAGCTTCCTGGAATCCTCTTTATCCTGCGTGAATATTTTCACTCCTTCTCTGAATGATGGATAAGGTACACCTCTTTTGTGGTTCATCCTGCTGATCTTCTCCATAATATTCCAATGGCGGATGATCTCTTTTATTGCAAAGAAAACTGAATGGTCGGGGTCATACATATGGGTGGGTTCAGCACCTGCCCCATTGAGTTCTATCACTACAAATTTCTCTCCTTTTTTCAACTCCTCCAGGCTGTTATACCTGATATCAAAACGACCAAAATAAAATCCATCGATCCGTTTGCTCAGCTTATCTATAGTTTCAGTCAGCTGTGGATCGATCCATACCGATCTGTCCAGGAACTTTGAACCCCGGGCATGATTCCCGATCTGGGAAAGCATGATTTCCTCCCCGTTTGCAGGAACATAGGAAAGATGATCACGGTGAATATTTTCCAGGCTGGACAGATACATGATGCTTCTCCTGTCATTTTTCATGAGCGTGTGGAGGCTGTCTTTTCCATTACCCTTTGCCGTTAGAAACTGTTTGCTCACTATACCGGTAAGCCGGCCACGGTCTTCATTGGGAAACCGATGGTAAAATATGCCCACTTCAAGGGGATAATCCACATATTCCTGGAAATGAAAATCCAGCGTGGCCTTTTTCGAATAAGCAATCACGTCTTCCATCGACCTCAGGATCTTCACACCTCTGCCCCGGCCGCCAATATCAGGTTTTCCAACCAATGGCAAAGACAATCCTTTCGACTCCACACCTGCCAGCACCTGTTCAGCAGAAATTCCCACCGGAAAATGTACCGTACGGGGATAAACATCAACGGGGAGGATCTCATGTATATCTTTCTTCGACTCTCCTATCAGACCCCCGTTCTTGATGCAGGGATTTGATGCGGTGAAAAAGAAAAAAGAACGGGCCCTTAACCAGAAGAATGCCAGCGCCGGAAGCGTCCAGACATATACCGCTTCAAATGGCCAGTACTCCCAGTTTAATAACCTGATAAAAAAAGGATGATGGAAAATTTTTCTCATCGTTGGTCTGCTGCTGTTGGTTGTTGGAAAATCATTTCAATAAATGATCTCCGGTTATTTTTCAGATCAAGGTAAACCATCTCGCCCTTAGTCCGGGAAAGTTGCATGCCAGTAATACTCACAGTGAAAACGTAACCATCACGGTTCATCAGCAGGTCATTTTGAGTATCTCCTTCACCAGTGAATTGGTGAAAATGCAGAATGTCCGATAGTCCCGGTTCCGGGTGATGCTCCAGCCACTGGTTGAACCACTGCCTTCTTTTACTCCTGATGGTTTCTTCGTAAAGTGTTACTGACGACCAAATATGAGGTTGATTTTTATCTTTCTCAATAAAATATTTCTCTTGACCGTCCCAGATGCACTCGTACAATCTTTCATTCTCCCAGATCACAGCGGTAAAAGGTTCAATGGCATCGAAAGTCAAAGACCTGAACTCGGTGGATGAGCTTTCAGCATTGATCAGGTCCAGCAATATTTTTCCCCTGCTTTTACGATAGGGTGGCTCGGGAGTATGCGCTTCCAGTCCTCCATTTAAAAAAACGATCGCATGGCCATTGCCATGCATAGCGATCCATGTGCCTCCGGCATCAGCATCTTTAGGGAAGATTATCTCGCCGGATGGAAACTGATAAGCCTGCGGGGAAATGGCATCTGCCCTGTAATGTTTTTCGTCCCGGTTGGATACCAGGTAGGCACCTTCACCCGAGGGTATAAAGGTTACTGTGCACATGACTTCTTGTGCTTGATGGTTGCAGAAGCCAATCCAAAACTTTCAGGCAGTTCCAGGTCTTTAAGTTCTTTCAACCCCACCCTGATCAAAGCCATATGATGGATGGTATGTTCAAGATTATAGACGATCTCCCTGTAATAATTGGTTTCGAACTGCATCAGTTCTGTAGAATCGTCGTGGTATACCCCTTCAAGCACCAGGCTCCTGTCTGCTTTGCCCAATCCCCGGTTGATCATGTCCAGCAGCTCCACGGCCATGTACTTATCTGTTTCGATGGCCTTGTCACGCTTGCGGTTCTCATAATTGACCACCCCGGTTGTATACCCGATCTCAAGGCACTGGAACATCTCTACGATATGCCTCACATGTTGCCCGATAGTGGAGTCCGAAAGATTTGAACAAGGTTGAATATATTGTTCAGGGGTTAACTGATCCAGGGATAAAGACAATTGGGTAAATACATTACTTACGGCAAGTTGCAGTTGCATCAGTCAGTACTTTTTATTAACAAGCGTTTGTTTCGTTTGGATTTGCAAAGATATACTCAAATTGTTACTCGGTGAAATGAACACTATCAACCCCTGGATCCTGACATGTTCAGCAGGAAAGGTTCAAACTGTAATTGATCTGAAGTGGCCCTTCTTCTTTATATTTGAATCAAAGACACTATATGCAGATCCCGATAATGGCGGACGTTATTGCTCAGGGAAAAACACCTGAAATCCTTTTTTGGGTGGGTTGTGCAGGCAGTTTCGATCAACGTGCCCAAAAGATCACCCGGGCCTTCGCCACAATACTCAACCAATTAGACATCAGTTATGCGGTTCTCGGAAAAGAGGAAAGTTGTACCGGCGATCCGGTGCGCAGAGCAGGGAATGAATTCATGTTCCAGATGATGGCTTATCAGAATATCAATTTACTGAACCAGTATAATGTTAAAAAGATCGTGACCACTTGCCCCCATTGCTTCAACATTCTTAAGAATGAGTATGCTGAACTGGGGGGAAATTACGAGGTGATGCACCATAGCAGTTTTTTGCAGTCCCTGATCAATGAGGGCCGCATCAAACTCAAAGGTGGCGGAAGTTTTAAAGGCCAAAGGATCACCTATCATGATTCCTGTTACCTGGGCCGGGCCAATGGCATCTATGAGGCGCCGCGTGAAGTGCTGGAGATCCTGGATGCCGAATTGGTGGAGATGAAGAGGTGCCGGTCCAATGGACTTTGCTGTGGCGCCGGAGGGGCACAAATGTTCAAAGAAGAAGAAAAAGGCGCTAAAAGAGTGAACCAGGAACGTACTGACGAGGCCATTGATACTGGCGCATCCATTATTGCCTCCGCCTGCCCGTTTTGTAATACGATGCTGACAGACGGTGTAAAAGTCAGGGAAAAAGAAGAAACAGTGAAAGTGCTTGATATTGCCGAGCTCATAGCCGCCTCAATGACGGATAACCCTGCATAATTTTTATCTTTGCCTTATGAATCTGAATTACCGCGACCTTTTGCCTGAAGATTTTTCCCCCAGTTCCAGGGTGTGGATCTACCAGTCCAACAGGCTGTTCTCAATGAGCGAAGCGCTGACCATAGAAGATATGATCAACCATTTTGTTGCCCAATGGAATTCACATGGGGACCCCGTGAAGGGTTTTGGTACACTCTTCTTCGGGCAGTTTATCATTCTGATGGCAGACGAATCAGCAACAGGGGTGAGTGGATGCAGTACGGACAGTTCAGTACGCCTGGTAAAAGATATCGAAAAGGCTTTCAATGTCAATCTGTTCGATCGCCAATTGCTGGCATTTGTGATTAAAGAAAAAATTCAATTACTTCCTCTTAATCAATTGAATTACGCTGTTCAGAATGGATTTATTTCATCTGAAACTTTATACTTTAACAATACGGTTCTTGACAAAAAAGAGCTCTTGGAAAAATGGATCATCCCGGTCAGGGAAAGCTGGCTTGCCAGGAAATTACCCCAGGCGGTCTGATCAACTTTCTTTTTCTTTTTTCTTCACACTGAAAAGATAAGTAAGCGTTAACCGGAAATTCCTGGTTTCTGTCAATCCGGTACTAACCACTTTGAAATTTGGACCTACGGTAACGTTATCGTACGACTGTTGTATGATGGGGTCAACCATATTTATGGTGGCCAGGAGTTTCTTTTCCAGGAATTTCCGCTGTATACCGATATTCATCGCCACCGTGCTCCTCACCGATCCCTGCGGGTTGGCATACCTGTTGAAATTTGTATTGCCTGTAATATTCCAGAGCTCCCCGGGGCTGTAAGTGATATTCAATTTGGAGGTCCATGAGCCCCCATTCTGGTATTTGTTGACCGTGATATCGTAATCGCTATAGGCTGAATAGGTATACCCAGCATTGATATTGACCCGGAAAGATCTTGAGAAATTATAGCCTGCCCAGCCACTGACCTCATATTCTTTTTTGGCACTGATATTCTCCCAGGTGATGGTCGTCTTGCCCCCTTCGATCAGCGTTCTTACCCTGGCGAAAATATCGTCAACAATATTGTAGCCCAACCCCAGGTTAAAATAATATTTCTTTACGGTGCGGCCACCAACAATATCGAAATTATGGGATATGGATGGCAGCAATTCGGGATTGCCATACCTGATATTATAAGGGTCAGTATAATCGATCGCAGGGTTCATTTCTCCTATGCCTGGCCTCCTGATCGCCTTACGATAAGAGGCATTCAGGTTCACCCCGTTTTCGTACGACTTATTGAAATTGACGAAAGGCAGGAGATTCTGGTAACTATTTTTTGACTGCGTTTTTTGGGAGTATACATCAAAGGAAACCTCGGTTTCGCTGAATACCGAACCCGCAGTAACGTAGAATGATTTAGCAATTTGTTGCTTTATCGATGCCCGAAGATTGTAATAACGCTGGTTGAACAGGAGGTCACTGCTGAACAGATCGCTGAAAATATCTTCCCCGGTTGGAAGCTGGTAATATGAATTCAGGATCACACGGCTCCTGTAATCATTCCAGGAAGCGCCGGTTGACACCGTGGTTTTTCCCTGGTTATAGGGTTTGTCGTAGTTCAACCGGATATTGTAGCCCAGGTTGCGGGTATCACCTAACTGGGACTGAACTGAATCAGGCCCTGTAGATTGATAGTTAGCATCATAGTATTCCTGCCGGAAATACTTGTTATTATTCTGGTCGGCCGTATTGATATTAAAGATCACCCTGAGCTGCTCCCCTTGTGCCTTCCCCCTGTGGGTGTAGGTCATGTTCATGGAGGGATTCATGCTGTTGCCTTCAGAAATAATATTCCTGTCGGAGATCTTATATAATTCACCGGCGTCATTGATGTTACGGTAAGTAGTGAGGCCGTCGTTTTCAAACTTATTACCATTGTACAGGGCCTGCAGGTTCAGATTATTCTTTGCACTCAGGTCGTAGTCCAGGTTAAACCTCAGGTAAGGCCTGGTAGATTTATTCAGGTATTGATTTTCAGTCCTGAGCTCGTTGGAAGAATCAGCATAATAGTTTTCCCTGCTTCCACTGCCATTGCCCTGGAATTCGTTGTAATTATTGCCGGCCACAAAACTCATGGATAGCCCTTTCTTCCTGAAATTGATACTTGCATTGGCTCCCAGTTCACCCCGGGTTCCTCCAAAAACTGTGACCCGGCCTGTGGTTCCGGTTTTACCTTTCCTCGTCACAATATTGATCACGCCTCCCGGCTCGTTGGCGAACTGGGGTGGCGGATTGGTCATTACTTCTATTTTTTCAATCATACCTCCCGGAAAAGATTCCAGGAAATCATTCAGCTGCTGGCCATTCAATTCCACTGGTTTTTCGTCCACCAGGATCCTGGGCTCCCGGCCACGAACTGATACCTTTCCATCAGGATCGGTATTGACCAGGGGCATATTCTTCAAGAGGTCCGCCGCATTGGACCCTGCCGCCAGTGGAGACTCTCCAACATTTAAGATGATATTCCCCTCTTTAGTCTGGATCAGGGGTTTCTCACTGTAGATCACGATGGCATCCATATTGGAAGCTGAGGGTTTGAGATTGATCTCCCCAAGGATAATGTCTTTCTTCTCAGAATGGATCTGAATACTGTCGATCAGGATGGACCCGAAGCCCATATAGCTGATCTTCAACCTGTAGAAAGCATTGGGAAGGGAATCAAAGCTGAAAAAACCGGTTTTATCTGATAAGATGCTTTTTTTCAGGCCATTGAAGCTACTGAGTTCAACCGTTGCGCCCTGAACAGCCTGGCGGCTTACAGAATCAATGAGAGTACCTTCCAATCCGCCGTCTTTTGCCTGTGCCTTCAGTAGGAAAGGCAACAAATGCACCACTAATATCAGCCCTAATTTTTTCAACGGCGTAAAGTTAAGCATAGCAAGCCTCGAATAATTGTTCGTATCAGAAAATTAGACGGCAAATGAAACCAAAGTTTGCAGCTCGCTCTGCAACCTGCTACCTGTAACCTGCAACCTGCTACACATGACACATTGTCATTAAAAACCCGTAATTTTGTTGCCCTATAAACCGGGACCAATGCTGGATATCTCAAACAAAGTGCAAGATGAATTAAGGCAGGGAGAAGCATATGCTCCATCAGCGGAACAGATCCGCCAGTTCGATAAGAAATTCTACATAGAGAGTTATGGATGTCAGATGAATTTTTCTGACAGCGAGATCATTGCCTCCATATTGGAGAACCAGGGATTTGGTGCTACCAGGAATATGGAAGAAGCCGATCTGATCTTCCTCAATACCTGTTCCATCAGGGAAAAAGCAGAACAGACAGTGCGGAAAAGGCTGTCTGAATTCAAGCATCTTAAGAAATCAAACCCTTCATTGCTCATCGGCATGCTGGGATGCATGGCTGAAAGACTGAAAACAAAACTACTTGAAGAAGAAAGGCTGGTTGACATCGTGGTGGGCCCTGATGCATATCGCAGCCTGCCGGACCTGATCGGCCAGGCCGATGGAGGACAGAAAGCAGTGAATGTTTTATTGAGCCGTGAAGAAACCTATGCCGATATAGCACCGGTTCGCCTCAACAGCAATGGCATCACTGCCTTTGTCAGCATCATGAGGGGTTGTAATAACATGTGCTCTTTTTGCGTGGTTCCCTTCACCCGGGGCCGCGAGAGAAGTCGTGATGCTTTTTCCATAGTGGCGGAATGTGCTGACCTGGTTGCCAATGGTTATAAAGAAGTGACCCTGCTGGGCCAAAACGTTGACAGCTATTATTGGAGAAATCCGGAAACAGAAGCCGATGTCACTTTTGCTACCCTTTTAGAAATGGTAGCATCAATAAGCCCGCAGCTGAGGGTACGATTCAGCACTTCACATCCTAAAGACATTACGGACGATGTGCTGCACACCATGGCTGCGCACGAGAATATCTGCAAGTACATTCATCTGCCCGTGCAAAGCGGATCAACCAGGGTGCTGCAATTGATGAACAGAACCTATACACGTGAGTGGTACCTGGCCAAGGTGAAAAGAATAAAGGAGATCATGCCTGACTGTGGGATCAGTTCGGACATCATTGCCGGTTTTTGCACGGAAACAGAAGAAGACCACCAGGATACCCTCGATGTGATGACCCAAAGCGGATACGACTTTTCCTATATGTTCATGTATTCGGAACGTCCGGGCACGCTGGCGGCAAAAAGATATGCCGACGATATCCCACAGGAGGTGAAGAAAAGAAGGCTTGAAGAGATCGTCAGCATGCAAAACAGGCTTTCCCTGGAGAGCAATAAAAAAGATCTTGGTAAAACCTGTAAAGTGTTGATCGAAGGTCATTCCAAAAAAAGTGATCAGCACTGGATGGGAAGGAACAGCCAGAATAAAGTAGTGGTATTTCCAAAAGAAGGAGATCTCAAACCTGGCGATTATGTGTTTGTAAAAGTGAACGACTGTACCCAGGGCACTTTATTGGGAACGATAATTTAAAAGAATGGATCAACAACAAATAAAAAACAGGTTCGGAATAATTGGTAACTCACCCGCCCTGAATTATGCCTTACAGGTGGCAGAGCAGGTGGCGAATACTGACCTTACCGTACTGATATATGGAGAAAGTGGTGTGGGTAAAGAAGTATTTTCCCAGATCATTCACTCCCTTTCGTCCAGAAAGCATAATCCTTTCATTGCTGTAAACTGCGGAGCCATCCCGGAAGGGACCATTGACTCTGAATTATTCGGCCACGAAAAAGGATCATTTACAGGGGCGATGGACAGCCGCAAGGGATATTTTGAAACCGTCAATGGCGGCACGATATTCCTGGATGAAATAGGTGAAATGCCTTTGGGCACACAGGCCCGTTTACTCAGGGTACTTGAAACCGGTGAGTATATCCGGGTGGGTTCATCAAAGGTTCAGAAAACCGATGTACGTGTCATTGCTGCTACCAACAGGGATCTTTTGGTAGCTACCCAGAATGGAAAATTCCGCGAAGACCTTTATTACAGGCTGAATACGGTTCCTATCAGGGTTCCTTCTTTGAGAGACCGTAAAGAAGATGTGATCCTGTTATTCAGGAAATTCTGCGTAGACTTTGCAGAGAAATATAAAACCTCCCCGGTTCAGCTTGATGATGACGCCAAGCAAGCCCTGTTAAGCTATACCTGGCCTGGAAACGTGAGGGAATTGAAGAATATCGCCGAACAGGTTTCAGTACTGGCTAAAGATAAACAGGTCAGTGCGCCGGAGCTTCGCAAATTTCTGCCCGAGAACAGGCAGCACAGTATGCTACCAGTTCTTGCCAGTCATAACAACGGTCATCCGCACGCTGATTTTGCTTCTGAAAGAGACATCATGTACAAGCTTTTCTTCGACATGAAAAAAGATGTCACCGAATTGAAGAAAATGTTTTTTGAAGTGATGCACAACCCATCGGCAGCCCCGGCTGCAGCGGCTTATGCGCGTGAGTCGTTGTTGCACGACTATGCCCCCGTTAAAGAAATCGAAACGCCGGTGCTTCCACAACAGCAACAGCCTGTGATCTATAATGGCGAAGATATCCACGAGCATATTGAAGTGGAGGAATCGCTGAACATCATGGATAAAGAAAAAGAGCTTATTGAAAAAGCACTTAAGAAACACAAGGGGAAAAGAAAAGATGCAGCTTCAGACCTCGGCATCAGTGAAAGAACTTTGTACAGGAAACTGAAAGAGTATAATATTGAAGAGTGATGAAGAAGATACTGCTGATCGTAATCGCCTTTTTGAATCTGTATGGAAGCTGCAGGTATTCGATGCGGGATGTATCCATACCTCCGGAAGTTAAAACGGTCAAGGTGAATTATATCACCAACGAAGCACGATACGTCAATCCCCAGCTTAGTCCCAAGCTTACGGATAAACTTCGTCAGAAGATCGTTAACCAGACCAGGCTATCTCAAACCAACTCTGAAGCCCATTATGAGATCAGCGGCAAGATCACTGATTACAGTGTGAGCACTTCAGGTATTTCCAACCAGCAAAGTGCCAGTAATAATCTAAATGTATCGGTGCATATCATATTCGTGAACAGGTTGGACAACACCAAGAACTTTGAAGCCGATATCACCCGGAACTTTCCATTTTCAGCTTCGCTCAGTCTTACCCAGGCCGAGCAGCAGCTTGCAAATGATATCATAAATAACCTGTCTGACGAGATCTTTAACCGAATTTTTTCTAACTGGTAGTTCCTATCTTCACCGCATGAACCCCGTCTGGCGACATATGGCCATGTCTGTTTTCGAGAAACAGGATCCTCAGCAGCTTACTGTTGAAGAGATAGACCAGGTGATCGAAAGATATCCCTATTTCGCGGTGCTTCATTTTATCAAAACAGGCAAGCTGATGGCAGAAGGAAATCCGGACGCTGACAGTTCTGCTTCCAAAACTGCGCTGTATTTTTCCAATCCTCATTGGCTTCATCACCAGCTTAACCGCGTGCAGCATACTGACGAGGCAGAGGAATCAATGGCCGAGATCCTGACAACGCATACGGATCCAGAGGTATATGAAGAATTGGAAGAAGAAACGATCATTCCGGAAGCTGAGATCGAACAGGAAGATCTTGAAGAGGAATATGACGATAAAAGGATCTATGCCCAGGAAGAAATAGTAATAGAAAAAGATGATATTGTTCCAGCCGTTGAATTGATTGAAACGGAAGAAACGATCATTGATGAAATTGTCCCTGCGATCGAGAACCAATGGGAAGATGAAACCATACCGGATGAAATAGTGCCGGCTGTGGACAATGAGTGGATGGTTGACAGCACCGGTGAAATAACAAGCAATCCCGGGAGCATTCCTGAAGAAACCGATATAGCCCCTGAGGAAGAGCCGGTTCTGAAAGAAGAGCTGCCGGCTGAAAACGCTGCGTTGGCCGAAAATACGCCGGCCCCCGAAGTTTCTGCCGGTTCATTCATACCTATAGAGCCCCTTTATACCATAGATTATTTTGCTTCCCAGGGAATTAAATTACCCGTTGACGAGATCCCTGATGACCAGCTGGGCAAGAAACTGAAAAGCTTCACCCAATGGCTTAAGTCCATGAAAAAGCTCCACCCCGAAAAAGTGGACCGTCAAATGGATAAGGATACCGAAAACCATATACGGATAGTTGCAGAACATTCAAACGACAGCGAAGAGGTTTATACTGAAGCACTTGCAGAAGTTTACCAGAAACAGGGGCTGGAAGACAAAGCAATAGAGGTGTATAAAAAATTAAGTTTGCTTGATCCCTCCAAAAGCGCTTATTTTGCAGCTCGAATTCGTGAAATAAAAGAGATCTGACATGGCTATCTTGTTTTTAATATTGATCATTACAGCTTCTGCCCTTTTAGGCCTTATCGTTTTGATCCAAAACCCTAAAGGTGGCGGTCTGGCAGGTAATATTGCCGGTTTCAGCAACCAGTTCATGGGTGTGAAGCAAACAACCGATGTACTGGAGAAAGGAACCTGGATCCTTGCCGGTATCGTAGTAGTACTTTGCCTGGTATCATCTTTACTGATCAACAGGCCTTCAGACAATAACAACATGATCAAGCAGATCA
>DATGXN010000193.1:0-1704 GCA_035298945.1 Chitinophagaceae bacterium
CCGTGGCACGCTAACCATCCAGCCTCTGCGGGGATGTTTTCCCCTTAAAAAGGCACTTCACACGGTTATTTTCCAAAATCATGCCAGAAAATCGTAAATGATGAATATCATGGGGTTATTAAAGGTATTTTGTTTTGTTCAGAATCTTTCTATACATCTATTTTGCAGGTACAAATGAAGGTTGAGGGTTAACTTCGCATTATATTATTATGAGTACGAGTACGGAGAAAATTCTGCAGGAATGGAAAAAAAAGCAATTCAAACCAATTTATTGGCTGGAGGGAGAGGAAGGATATTTCATAGATATCCTGATGGATCATGCCGAGCATCATATCCTCAACGAGCAGGAGGCATCATTTAATCTTACTGTGTTTTATGGGAGGGATGCAGTGTGGTCAGAAGTGATCAATGCATGCAGGAGATACCCCATGTTTGCGGAGAAGCAGGTTGTTCTACTTAAAGAAGCGCAACAGATGAGGGATATTGATAAACTGGAGCCATATATAGAACAACCGCTGGATTCAACCATTTTCGTAGTGGGCTACAAGGAGAAGAAAATGGACGGGAGAAGTAAGATGGGTAAGATGTTGCCGAAGAAAACGGAACACCTGGTCACCAAAAAGATCCCGGATTACCAACTGGCCGAGTGGACCTCCCAGTTAGTGCACAATAAAGGTTATGTTATCAGTCCGCCCGCTTTGGCCATGCTGGTGGATCATATCGGGAACGATCTGAGCAGGCTTTCAAACGAGGTGGATAAACTCACTGTGAACCTGGGAAGCAGGAGGGAGATCAGGGATGAGGATATAGAACAATTCATAGGTGTCAGTCGGGAGTTCAATGTTTTTGAGCTGCAAAGCGCATTGGCCAAAAAAGAAATGTCAAAGGCCATCAGAATAGTGGAGTATTTTGACCATAATCCCAAAGCTGCCCCAATTCAGATGATCCTTCCGGCACTGCATTCGTTCTTCAGCAAAACTTATATGCTGTTCAGTTATCCTATGGATGATGAAAAAGCAGCTGCAGCAGCAATTGGTGTTCAACCATTTTTTATCCGTGAGAATCTCGCAGCAGCAAGAAACTATTCCCTCCAGGGAATTGAACAGGTGCTGATGCTGTTGCATGAATACAATCTGCGCAGCATAGGTATCAATGATGCGGGAACAACAGACGCTTCTTTACTGAAGGAACTTGTAGTAAAAATGATGGACAGGTAGTAGCAGGTTGCAGGTTGCAATGCAACCTGCAACCTGCCACCTGCAACCTGCTTCACAGGTCCGTTAGTAACCGAATAACTTCTTCCTTATCTAAACTAAGTTGCCCTTTCAATTCCTCCAGGGAGGCGAATTTCTTTTCTTTCCTCACATAATAATGCAGTTTAAGATGCAGTTCCTGACCATAGATATCTTCCGAGAAATTCAGGATATGGACTTCCACTGATCTTCGGGTACCGCCTACCGTTGGCCTGAAACCGATGTTCATCATGCCGCGGTAAATATTTTCTTTTTCGCCGATTGACAGGGTGACTGCATAGACGCCATCGGCCGGAACCAGTTTCTCCTGATCCTCAATGCTGATATTCGCGGTTGGATAACCTATTGTTCTTCCCCTTTTGTCTCCCTCCACAACAGTCCCCGTAAGCGGGTAGGGGTAACCGAGGAATTGATTCGCCTCCCCCAGTTTACCCTCTCTCAGATCGTTCCG
>DATGXN010000194.1:0-2612 GCA_035298945.1 Chitinophagaceae bacterium
GGAGGGATGGATCAGAAGGATCATTGTCCACACCTGCATCAACAACCTTAAGAAGAACAAGAAGTTTTCAGAAAGTGTGGATATCATACATGCGGCCAGTGTTCCAGTGAGGGAAGAAAATATACCATCCATCCTGCAGGCAAAGCAGGTGGTAGAGTGTATACGGTTACTCCCGCTGGGGTACCGGACAGTTCTTAACCTTTACGCCATAGAAGGCTATTCGCATAAGGAAATTGCTGATATACTCGATATTGAAGAGAGTACCAGCCGTTCCCAATACACAAGGGCAAAGGCGATGCTGGAAGATATCCTCATCAAGAAAAACATACTTACGAAACAGTCTGAAAGAACCATTTGGTTATCAGCTGTCCGGTAAGATGCAAATTGGCAACGTTGAGTTGCCGATTATCCTGAAAACCGAAAAGAACATAATTAAACCCAAGAGCACAAGATAACCAGCTTTTCACTGCGTATGGAGAGTCGTGACTATAAAGAAGGATTTGAAGATTTCTTACAAGAGAAAGCGGATCAGTATAAGCTGTACCCATCTGACAGGGTTTGGAATGCCATCAACAATAAACTTCACCCCCGCACTAAATGGTCTTACCTGGTTGTAGCTGCAATGTTCTTAGGCTTAGGGATAGGTGGAAAGGTGTATGACAGTTCATTTGCCAGGGAATTAGTGGCGCAACAGAATGTGAACGACCGAGAGAGTGCTGATCAGCAGTTGTCTGACAATTCTTTGGTTGAAGATCTGGCTCCTGTGGTACCGATCAATTCAGGGTCGCGTTCTTCATTCTCAACCTCCAACAATCAAAATACCTCTTCGGCTGTTACATCGCCGGGTTATTCAGTCACTCAGATGGAAACCAGGGTGGTTCCTTTATTTGCCACTGAGTCGGACGGAATTTCCGGCCTGATCATCAATGATGAAAATGATCAGCCTGGACATGTTGTGACTAGTCAGGACCAAAGCGTGAGTGCAGCTTCCGGCCATGACGTAACGGGTAACGAGATCCTTGACGAAACTGCCGTACATGATGTTTCTGAGACTGGTGGCCTGCATGCCAAATCAATGGCTTCCATCACGGCAACCCAGTTTTCCGGGATTGGTCGGAAAGACCTAGCGGTGGCAAAGATCCCTGCGCCGGAAAAAGCTTCTTCCATTAAAGTATTGAAACCCCGCCATCTTAATATTGGATGGCAGTTATATGCATCACCCACTGTGAGCTATCGCAAACTCAGCGGTGAAGGCATGAGTTATTACAACAGCAGCAGCCTGAGTTCCGTATTTTCTCCTGACGTTGAAAAATCTGTAAGGCATAAACCATCTGTTGGATTTGAGCTGGGAACAGCATTGACTTATGCTACCGGGCCTAATTTCAGGTTTAAAACCGGTTTACAGCTGAACATCAACAGGTATGAAGTTCAGGCTTACAGTTATGTACCGGAAGTTGCGCCAATGACCCAGTCTGGCATCGGCCATACCACTATCAACGCCATCAGCACCTACAGAAATTATAACGGATTCTCCAAAACCTGGCTAAAGAACCAGCATATCATGATGTCGATCCCGTTGGGAGCTGAACTGACCCTGTTTGGCGGTGAAAATGTCAAGTTTAATATCGGTGGTACTTTACAGCCAACCTATGTTCTCAACAACCAGGCATACATGATCTCCACCAATATGAAGAATTATGCACAGGAACCATCCCTGTACAAACGCTTCAATGTTGCAGCGGGGGCAGAAGCCTACGTCAGCATCAAATCAGGTTCTTACAAATGGATGATCGGACCCCAGTTCCGCTACCAGATCTTCTCCAGTTATAAGAAAGAATACCCCATTACCGAACACCTGACAGACTACGGGTTCAAGATCGGCATCAGCAGATAGTTTAATGAGTGATATTTCGGTGAAGTCAACGTATAATTAGTTTACCTAATTTTGCAGGTCAATTATCAGATTTCATTTTTTACAACATGCCCCGACCCCGTCGGAGGTCACATTAAATCATAACTTGCCCCGACAGGCTCGGGGTTTATTACATTCCAATATGCGTATTACACTCATTCTGATGTTATTTCTTTCCGCTTGTTCTTCCTCCGGATCTGATGAAGAAACGAATGGTGATGTCAACAAGACTTTCTTCCCTATCGCCGGCAATATTAATACGGAACTGAAAGAGATCGATTCCCTGCCCATCGCCGTGATCAAATACACCACGATAGGCGATAAAACAGATACTGCTTTAGCGGAAAAGTCGGAGCTTAAAAACGTATCTGCCATGTTGACCAACCCGGATATCAGTTCCCCTGAATTGAAGAAATATTATAAAGAAGCTGTATTCATGGACAATACGATCAATACCGTTACCATGAGCTATACAACCCAATCCGATAAACCGGTGGTAAGGAAAATTGAAGTCATGATACATCCGGAGACCGAAAAAGTAAAATCCATCTATGTGGAGAAACTGGAAAAGTCGGGCGACTCGGCGTATAACAGGAAGATGGTGTGGACCAGCGGCAAGAGTCTGCAAGTGGTTACCATAGCAAATCTACCCGGCCAGGCAGAAAGCATTAAAACAGAAAAATACAGTTGGGAACACTAA
>DATGXN010000195.1:0-11507 GCA_035298945.1 Chitinophagaceae bacterium
CCTATGCCTCCTCTCATTGATCACTCCGAACCGAGGCATGATGCATCTCACTTCGAATCCACTGTCATTTGCCTTGATGGCAAGCTTGTTGACGATCTCTGAAAACTCAGTGAGTTCCAGATAGGGAGACATTTCGTTGGCAATGAATAAAATTCTTTTCTTTGCTACCATTTCCCGTTTACGTGTTAAATGAAATTAAGGGTCGAAAAGGTTTGCAAAGGTAAGGATTCTTGCTAAAACGGGCAGATTGATTTTAACTCAACCCGCTGCTATATGATCATTTTCAGGAAAATAGGTCTGTTAAAAAAATATCTTTCCGGGTTGAGACAACAGGGAAAGATCGGTTTTGTTCCTACCATGGGAGCGCTTCACCAGGGCCATCTGCAACTGATCAGCCGTTCCAAAAACGAGAATGCCCACAGTTTATGCAGTATTTTTGTTAACCCCACACAATTCAATGATCCTCAGGATTTTCAGAAATATCCTGTCACCATTGAAGCCGACATTTTGAAACTGGAAAAACAGGGCTGCGATATCTTGTTCCTACCCACCACTGAAGAGATCTACCCCGGGGGCATGGGTAAGGCCCCGTACTATGAATTAGGCCGGTTGGAGCAGATCCTGGAAGGCAAATTCAGGCCCGGACATTTCCAGGGTGTTTGCCAGGTGGTTGATATTCTTCTCAGCATCACCGAACCGGACAGGCTTTATCTTGGACAAAAAGATTACCAGCAATGTATGGTGATCCAAAAAATGATATCATTAACAGGAAAGTCGACCGCATTGCGAATTTGTGAAACGGTCAGGGAGGCGGATGGTCTGGCTATGAGCAGCAGGAACATGAGATTGTCGCCTGAACAAAGGCAAAAAGCCCCCATCATTTTTAAAGTTCTTGATCAGACCCGGAAAGAACTGAGAAATGGAAGCCTGTTGCAACTACAGCAACAGGCCCTCGAACATCTGGAAAATGGTGGGTTCAGACCTGACTATTTTGAATTTGCCAAAGCTGATACCCTTGAGATCGTGCAGGAGTGGGACGGTAGGCAACCGCTGGTTGCTTTGGTAGCCGCTTTCCTGGGTGAAATAAGGCTGATCGACAACATGATTCTTAACAGCAGCGATTCATTTAACTAATACAATTGAATTAACTTTGCCCCCCTATGGATATCGAAGTTCTGAAATCAAAGATCCATCGAGTTGTAATTACTGAAGCCAACCTTCATTATGTAGGTAGTTTGACTGTTGATGAGGATCTTATGGATGCCGCCAACCTGATCGAACATGAGAAAGTGACCGTGGTCAATGTGAACACGGGCAGCAGGTATGAAACCTACCTGATACGCGGAAAAAGGGGTTCAGGGGTCATCTGCATGAATGGCCCATCGGCAAGGCTAGGCGCAGTTGGTGATACCGTTATTATCTTCTCCTATGCCCGCATGGATTTTGAATTGGCGAAGACGTTCAAGCCCTGGGTAATATTTCCCGGTAAGGAAAATAAACTGTGACGGGTCAACCCGTATTACATGCGAAAAACTATCACCACTGTTGTTCAGTACGTTTTCTTTCTCGGCCTGGGATTATTTCTACTGTGGTTCACCACCCGCAACCTCACTGATGAGGAAGTGGCCATGATGAAAGATTCGCTGCGTAATGCCAATTACCTGTTGATACTTCCGGCCATGGTGTTGCTGTTGGCCAGTCACTACAGCAGGGCATTGAGATGGAAAATACTGATGGAGCCCCTGGGCTTCCGGCCTTCAACGGTCAATACATTTTTCGCCGTGATGCTTGGATATTTCTTCAACCTGCTTGTGCCCAGACTGGGTGAAGTGATGAAATGCACCCTGCTGGCGAGGTATGAAAAAACCCCGGTTGACAAACTGATAGGAACCATGGTGGCAGAACGTGCTTTTGATTTCATATGCCTGCTCATTGTGATCTTCCTCACCATCGTACTGCAGATCAATGTTGTTGGTGAATACGCTTCCACCGAATTAAGCAAACTGTACAAAGGCAATCTCAACGCCGGCAGATTGGTCATGATCGGGGTGATCGGCGTGGCGGCATTGCTGATCGTGCGATTTATCCTCCACAGATTTGCTCATATCAGTGTGATCGGGAAGATCAAAGCCATTATCAAAGGGATCTGGGAAGGTCTGACCAGCGTAAAGAACGTCAAGCGCAAAACGGCATTCTTCCTACATACTATCTTCATCTGGACCATGTACCTGATGAGTATCCGGCTGGGTTTCTATGCCATGGAATCGGTTTCACACCTGGGGATCAAACCATCCTTTACGATCTTGTCATTTGGCAGCCTGGCCATGATCGTTACCCAGGGGGGAATTGGTGCTTATCAGCTTGCCGTTCAAAAAACATTGGTTTTATATGATGTGAGCGAAGTGGCCGGCCTCGCCTATGGATGGCTGTTATGGCTTGTGCAGACCGTTATGGTCCTTGGAGTTGGACTACTCTGCCTCATCTTACTACCTATATATAACAGGAAACCGCATGAAGCAAACAGAACGGATCCGGCATAAAATATTCAACAGGCCCGCCCTTGCCGCCAAATGCGCTGAATGGAGGGATCAGGGCCGGAAAATAGTGTTCACCAACGGATGTTTCGACATATTGCATAAAGGGCACCTGGAAATACTTACCAAATCTGCCGAGTTTGGCGATATCCTGGTGGTGGCGCTGAACACAGATGCTTCGGTAAAAAAGCTGAAAGGAGAACAGAGGCCGGTGAATAACGAGGATTTCAGAACCTGGATGATGGCTTCACTTGAAATAGTGGATGCGGTTATCCTTTTCAATGAGGAAACACCTGCCGAACTGATCGAAACCATCACACCTGATATTATAGTCAAAGGGGGCGATTATACAGTTGACCAGGTAGTTGGAGCCCACCACGTGCTCAGTCATGGCGGTGAGGTCAAGATCGTTCCTATCGTGAAAGGATACTCGACCACCGGGATCATAGACGCCATACAGAAACTTTGACTAATTCGGATGGCGTTTTCGGCATTCGGAAACTGCAGTCGGCAATTCTTAATATCTATTTGTTGTCTCTTTGCTTAAATTTACCGGTATGGTAAAAGGAAAAACTGAACTTAAGAAATACGCCATGATACCCAGGGATATCAGCTGGCTCGCCTTCAATGCGAGGGTGCTGCAGGAAGCCGCTGATAAAAATGTCCCACTCAAAGAACGCCTGAAATTCCTGGGCATTTTCTCCAATAATCTCGATGAATTTTTTCGTGTAAGGGTTGCGGCCCTGAAAAGGATGATGAAATGGGGCGCCCGCTCCATCATGCATGTGGAAGACTCACCCCAACGCATACTCGATAATATACAGCTCATCGTTTTGCAGCAGCAAAGTGAATTTGCCCGGATCTGGCAGGATGTGCTGCTTGAACTCAAGAAACAGAACATCTATTTACTGACGGAGAAAGAACTTGACCGGCAGCAGCAGGAATTTGTTACCGGTTTCTTTGACGAAGTAGTGCGTTCATCAGTGATACCGCTGATGATAGAAAGCATCCCTGCCCTGCCCTATCTCCGGGACAAATCCATTTACCTGGCCATTGTCATGTCAAAGAAAAGCTCCGCCTATCAAAGGAAGTTCGCTTTGATAGAAGTGCCTACCAAAGGAGCATCAAGATTCATACAATTGCCCGGACGCGGCGACAAAGGAAAATATATCATCCTGCTGGAAGACGTGATCAGGTTCTGCCTGCCAAGGATCTTCTCCTATTTCGGATACGACGAATACAGTGCCCATATCATCAAAGTGACCAAGGATGCGGAGTATGATCTGGATTATGATGAGCCTACCAATCTATCGGAGAAGATCGAGAAGGGTATCAAGAACAGGAGAAAGGGAAAACCAGTACGGCTGATCTATGATAAAGAAATTGATTCATCACTGCTGGAATACCTGGTGCGCAAGATGGGACTCACAAAGAAAGACCATCTCATCCCCGGAGGCCGGATACATAATTTCAGGCATTTCATGGAGTTTCCGCAGGATATCTTTCCACACGAAGGCGAGCGGAGAAAACCATTCATGCATCCCCAGGTAAAGAACACATCCAGGGTGACCGATGAAGTGCTCAACAGGGATGTGATGCTGAATTTCCCTTATCATTCTTTTGATCCCGTGATCGATCTGTTGCGGGAAGCTGCGATCGATCCGGATGTGACCACCATAAAGATCACCGCCTACAGGCTTGCTGACAACTCCAAAGTGATCAATGCATTGATCAATGCGGTGAGAAATGGAAAGAATGTGACAGTAATGCTTGAACTCCGTGCCCGGTTTGATGAAGAAAATAATCTTTATTGGAAAGAAGTACTTGAAGAAGAAGGTGTGAAAGTGTTGCTGGGCGAACCGAACCAGAAAGTGCATGCCAAGATCTGCCTGATCAGAAAACGAAAAGGCAACAGAACCATTCACTATGGTTTTGTAAGCACGGGTAACCTCAATGAAAGTACGGCCAGGTTCTATGGAGATATATGTCTTCTTACTTCAGACAGGCATATCATGGCAGATGTGAACAGGATGTTCTCTTATCTTGAAAAGCCAAAATCAGGACTCAAACATCTGAAGCTTTGCAAAACACTGCTGGTGGCCCCGATGTATATGCGCAAGCAACTGATAGCCCTGATCAATACAGAGATCAAACATGCAAAAGGAGGCAGATCGGCGTCCATCACGCTAAAGCTCAATTCCCTGTCTGACGAAATCCTGATCTCAAAACTTTACGAAGCTGCGCTGGCAGGTGTGGAGATCAAAATGGTGATCAGGGGAATATTTTGTGCCCGTACAGATATAAAGAAATTCAAGAAACCTTTGTTTGCGATCAGTATTGTAGATGAATACCTGGAGCACGCAAGAGTAATGATATTCCACAACGGCGGGAATGAGAAAGTGTTCATTTCATCTGCCGATTGGATGGTTCGTAATCTTGATCATCGTGTGGAAGCGGCCTGTCCCATACTTGAACCCAGGTTGAAACAGGAAATAAAAGAGATCATTGATATCCAGCTCCATGACAATGTAAAGGCCAGGATACTGACCAGCGATCTCGACAATAATTATGTGGAGGCAAAAGGTAAAAAGATCCGTTCACAGATCGAGATTTATAATCACCTTTACGAGAAGTCTAAGAAGTTATTGAAGACGGTTTGAGAAACTTATTGACAACTGTGGATTAATCTAATCAGGTTTACCGTGGTTTCATCTTAATATTAACAGTTCGCGGCAACGCGGAAGAGAAAGAGAACTGAGATAATACATACATATTGAGACTGGCTGCAATTGACATAGGAAGTAACGCTGCGCGCCTGCTGATCACGGAGGTGACTGCTATGAATAACGGAGAACCAGAGTTCCTTAAACTGAACCTGGTGAGGGTTCCCCTGCGACTTGGTTTTGATGTATTTGAAACCGGATTCATTTCCCAGGAACGTATTGGCATGATCATGCAAACCATGCTGGCCTACAAGCACCTGATCAATGCCTATGGTGTGAAGAACGTTATCGCTGCTGCTACTTCGGCCATGCGTGATGCCTCTAACGGGAAGGAGATCATCAGGAAAGTTAAGCTGGAAACCGGAATAGACATCGAGATCATTACGGGTGATTATGAAGCAAGCCTGATCTACGAGAACCATATCGCGGAGAACATGAGCCGGGAAGAATCCTACCTGTATATTGACGTTGGTGGTGGCAGCACTGAACTTACTTTTTTCAGTGATGGCAAACTGGTATATAAGCGATCGTTCAATATTGGCACCATCAGGTTGTTGAAAAACATGGTCAGTGATGAAACCTGGGATGATATGAAGAATGAGGTGAAATCTGTGACCAAAGGGTTGAAACATATCACAGCCATTGGTTCGGGCGGAAACATCAACAAAGTGTTTTCGTTGTCTAAAAGAAAAGAAGGCAAGCCGCTTGGCATTGATACTTTAAGAGACTACTACAAAGAGCTGAACAATTTCACGCTGGAAGAAAGGATGCATGCTTATAAAATGCGTGAAGACCGTGCAGACGTGATCATCCCCGCTTTGTTGATCTATATCAACATCATGCGTTGGGCAGATTGCACAGAGATCTATGTGCCAAAGATCGGTTTGGCCGACGGCCTGATCCACCATCTTTACGAAGAGATCATGGAACTTTAATAATTCGCCAGTCCGGGCCATTTCCCTATTTTCGTTTTTACCATTTACATTTTATGAGCGTAAATAAAGAAGTAAAGCGCATCACTACGCACACCCTGATGATGATGAAAGAAAAGGGTGAGAAAATATCGATGCTGACCGCATATGATTTTTCTTCCGCCCGCATTATTGACGAAGCAGGTATAGATGTAATTCTGGTTGGGGACTCTGCCAGTAATGTCATGGCAGGCCATGAAACCACCCTGCCTATTACCCTTGATCAGATGATCTATCACGCGCAGTCTGTGGTAAGAGGTGTACATCGGTGCCTGATTGTAGTTGACCTCCCTTTCGGTGCCTACCAGGGCAATTCCAAAGAAGCTTTGAATTCGGCCATTCGCATCATGAAAGAAACCGGGGCCCATGCGGTAAAACTTGAAGGCGGTGAAGAAGTAGTGGAAAGTATCAACAGGATCGTAGGATCCGGTGTGCCGGTAATGGGGCATCTGGGATTAACGCCCCAGAGCATTTATAAATTCGGCACTTACCAGGTAAGGGCCAAGGAAGAAGCCGAAGCACAGAAACTCCGGGAAGATGCATTGAAACTCCAGGAAGCAGGATGTTTTGCCATGGTGCTGGAGAAAATACCCGCTACCCTGGCTAAAGAAGTATCAGAAAGTCTTACCATTCCAACCATCGGCATCGGTGCGGGAAAATATTGTGATGGGCAGGTATTGGTGATGCACGATATGCTGGGAATCAATCACGAATTCAAGCCTCGTTTTCTCAGGCAATATGCTGACCTGCATCAGGTGATGACCGAGGCTGTACAGCATTATATCAGTGATGTAAAGGCAAAAGAATTTCCAAACGACCAGGAACAATATTAAATAGAGAGTCAGAGAGGCTGAGAGTCAGAGAGTCAGAATTTTAAAATCTGACTCTCTGACTCTCTACCTTTCTGGCTCTCTATAATTACCGTAACTTTGCCGCCTTAATGATTGATTTATGTCTTTCCTGGAACAACTCGGGATAGCTTCCCATAATCACGGCCTATCTACCGGCCAGCACTGGCTGGGATCTACCGGTACCTCAATTGTCTCCTATTCACCTGTTGACGGTAAGCCCATATCATCAGTTTTCACTGCAGACAGGGAATCTTATGACTCGTTGGTCTCAAAAGCAGAGGAAGCATTTATTGAATGGAGAACCTGGCCCGCTCCCCGCCGTGGTGAAATTGTGCGGCAGTTAGGTAACAAGCTCCGTGAATACAAAGAGCCGCTGGGCAAACTGGTATCCTGGGAAATGGGTAAAAGTCTCCAGGAAGGCTTAGGGGAAGTGCAGGAAATGATCGACATCTGTGATTTCGCTGTGGGTCTGTCGAGGCAACTCTACGGGCTTACCATGCACAGTGAAAGGCCCGGCCACAGAATGTATGAACAATGGCATCCTTTAGGTGTAACAGGCATTATATCGGCGTTTAATTTCCCGGTTGCAGTCTGGAGCTGGAATGCAGCCATTGCATGGGTCTGTGGTGATGTTTGTGTTTGGAAACCATCTGAAAAAACTCCGCTCTGTGCCATTGCCTGCCAGAAGATAACAGCGGAAGTGTTCAGGGAAAATAATGTTCCCGAGGGTGTGAGCTGTGTGGTGATCGGAGGAAGGGAAACTGGTGAATGGCTGGCCGCGGATACACGGATCCCGTTGATATCCGCTACTGGTTCAACAAGAATGGGTAAGGCAGTTGGAGCTTCAGTAGCGGGCCGGATGGGGCGCAGCCTGCTTGAGCTGGGAGGTAATAATGCCATCATCATCTCTGATTCAGCAGATCTCGAAATGTCAGTAATAGGTGCAGTATTTGGTGCTGTGGGCACTGCCGGTCAAAGATGTACCTCCACCCGGAGACTGATCATCCATGAATCTGTTTATGATCGATTCACGGGCATGCTTGAAAAAGCCTATGCCCAGTTGAGGATCGGGGATCCATTGGATCAGAATAACCATGTTGGACCCTTGATCGATACAGATGCCGTAGCGATGTATTTGAAATCTGTAGAACAATGCCGTGCTGAAGGAGGTCGTTTCCTGGTACAACCAGGCGTACTTTCCGGAGCGGGTTATGAGAGCGGATGCTATGTAAAACCCTGCATTGCTGAAGTTGAACCAGGTTTTAAGATCGTTAAACATGAAACCTTTGCGCCTATACTGTATGTAATGAAGTATAAAACGCTGGAAGAAGCTGTGGCCATTCAGAATGGGGTTCCTCAGGGGCTTTCATCAGCCATCATGACCCTCAATCTTCGCGAAGCTGAATATTTCCTTTCCCATACGGGCAGTGACTGCGGTATAGCCAATGTCAATATAGGAACCAGCGGGGCAGAGATCGGCGGTGCTTTTGGCGGGGAAAAAGAGACTGGCGGCGGAAGGGAAAGCGGCAGTGATGCCTGGAAACTCTATATGCGCAGGCAAACCAATACGATCAATTATTCAGATAAACTGCCATTGGCTCAAGGCATCAAGTTTGAGCTTTAGTGTAAAAATCTGCCAAAATCCATGAACGGCCGGTAAATGACCGGCTCTAATGCTATTTTTGTGCGTAAACTTAAATGTAGTATGACCCTGCGTTGTTTAGTAGCATGCTGTGCTCTGCTTGCCCTGCCCTATTTATCCGAAGCCCAGAAATCTATCAAGGAAGTACCCAAAGGCTGGCATCTCCTTGATATCAAGCAAGATGGTTTCTATGGTATAGGAGCAGATAAAGCTTATAGCACCCTCCTTAAAGACAAAAAGCCGAAACAGGAAGTGATCGTTGCCATTATCGATTCCGGCATTGACACCACTCACGAAGACCTCAAGCCTGTTCTCTGGCTGAATAAAAAAGAAATTCCCGGGAATAATATTGACGACGATGGAAATGGCTACGTGGATGATATCCATGGTTGGAATTTCCTTGGCAATAAAGATGGCCGGAATGTGGGCAAAGACAGCTATGAAGCAGCCCGCATGTATTATAGATATAAACCCAGGTTTGAAAATATTTCAGACACTACCAGTCTCAGCCCCGAGGAGAAAGACCAGTACAGGCTGTATTTGAAGGCCAAATACCAGATCGAAACCCAGGGCAAAGAGGCTTCTCTCACGGTTATGCTGATGAAAAACGTGGTGGAAAGAGTGCCGTTTGCAGACAGCGTGATCAGGACATCCTGGGGCAAAGAGATCTACACGGGTGATCAGTTGCTGAACTTCAAGCCTGCCAATATGGAGCAAAACAGGGCTAAAAGCCTTATGCTCGGCCTGTTCCAGTCCACTGAAGAAACAGATTACACAAACAAAAGGCTGGTATCTGAGATCAAAGAATACTATGAAAGGGAGAAGGGGAAAGTGGATATTATGGAAGCCCCTCCGGTAGACTACCGTAATTCAGTAGTGGGTGATAATTATGAAGACATCAACGACAGATATTACGGCAATAATGATATCATGGGAACCGATCCCCGGCATGGAACACATGTTGCCGGTATCATTGGGGCAAAAAGAGGCAATGGTAAAGGAATGGATGGCGTGGCCAATGATGTGAAACTGATGATCCTGCGGGCCGTTCCTGACGGAGATGAGCACGATAAAGATATTGCCAACGCCATCAGGTATGCCACAGAAAACGGAGCCAAAGTGATCAACATGAGTTTTGGTAAAAGTTTTTCACCCCACAAAAAATGGGTTGACGATGCCGTCAAATTTGCCGAAAGTAAAGGCGTATTGCTGGTGCACGCTGCCGGTAATGAATCTGCAAACCTTGATTCAGTTGACAACTATCCAAATCCTATTAACAGCGAACTGAATAAAAGAACAACTAACTGGATCACGGTTGGAGCCAGCGGCCCAACGGAATCCAAGCTTGTCCCCTATTTCTCCAACTACAGCAAGAATGAAGTGGATGTTTTTGCACCGGGCTCAAGTATCTATTCTTCTGTGCCTGGAGGTAATCAATACGACAATGAAGATGGAACGAGTATGGCAAGTCCGGTTGTAGCCGGTCTTGCTGCCTTGATCTTGTCTTACTATCCGGAGCTTACACCTGCACAGGTAAAGGCCTCGATAGAGAAATCTGCTGCTCCGTTAGAGGTCAAAGTGGCCAAACCGGTACGTGGTGGTGCAGAAGAAAATGCAACCATGGTTCCTTTCTCTCAGTTAAGCAAGTCTGGCGGTGTTATCAATGCCTACGAAGCGATCAGGCTGGCTGATGCGGCATCCAAAACCAAAACAGCCACTCCTGAAAAACCCAAGCAGGCACCATTGCCCAAATCAACCATTAAGAAAACTCCGGTAAAAGGATAATATGGCAAGACCAGTTGCATCTGACTATGCGCCGTTTTACGAGACTTATGTAAAACTTGTTCAGGACGATGATCTGATAAAAGCCATGCAGGCTTCCCTGATTGAAATCCACGATGAGCTGGAATCCATTCCAGCAGGGAAATTCGATTGGGCCTATGCAGAAGGGAAATGGACGGTTCGGGCGCTCCTTCAACATATGATAGATGCCGAACGCGTATTTGCCTACAGGGCTATGGCTTTTGCCCGTGGAGAAAAGCAGGAACTTCCGGGTTTTGACGAAAATGAATATGCCAGGGTGGCAAATGTCACTGCCAGGAATATATCAGAAATGAAAGAGGAATTACTGACGCTGAGAAGATCTGTCTATTTCATGTACAAAGGATTTACAGAGCAGGATCTGACCAGATCAGGCGTGGCGAACAAGAATGCAGTTACTGTAAATGCACTTGGATATATCATGATCGGGCACGTAAGGCATCACTTTAATGTTATTAAGGAGAGGTACCTCTGATTAGAGAGTCAGAGAGTCAGC
Source organism: Chitinophagaceae bacterium (assembly GCA_035298945.1). Lineage (GTDB taxonomy): Bacteria > Bacteroidota > Bacteroidia > Chitinophagales > Chitinophagaceae > Pollutibacter. Next base: position 11,039 of record DATGXN010000195.1, read on the forward strand.
AGGGCAGAGAGACAGAGTTATTCTCCACATTACCCACATTAATCACATTCATCACATTTAATAATAAAGGGGCATTTGCCCCTTTATTATTTATTCTTTGCCAGTGCCGTTTGTTTTATCATATCATCCATCACGTGGACACTTTCATTAAGGTAAATATCCTTGCTCAATGATTTCATCCACTGCTTTCTTCGTTCCAGTTTATCATTGTCTTCCGAAAGCCTTTTCTCATCACCAGGCAATAAAGTCAAACCAAGAGAATCAGCGGTTTTATTGATCTCGTCAATCTTCTTGATGGCTGTTCTGATCTCTTTTTGTTCCGCTTTATATTTCACCAGGTTCAGAGAATACACCTTGTCGTTCATTTTCTCCAGTTTCGCAACTGTTTCCTTAATTGTATTGAACGATGGGCTTGTGTTGATCCTTTGTTCACTGGTTTGCAAAACACTTGCTTTATCGTACCAGGTTT
>DATGXN010000196.1:0-34912 GCA_035298945.1 Chitinophagaceae bacterium
ACCGGCGAAGGCAGGTTTGGCAACTGGCTTGAAAATATGGTGGATTGGAACCTCAGCCGCAGTCGTTTCTGGGGTACACCGCTGCCGGTATGGCGCACTGAGGACAGGGCCGAAGAAAAATGTATAGGATCCATCGAGGAACTTAATGCTGAGATCAGGAAAGCCAACCAGGTTCTGGGGGGTGACGTGAATAAGAATTATATGCATGAAGGGATCCTGGATCTTCATAAACCCTATGTGGACGAGATCATCCTGGTGAGTGATTCAGGTCAGCCGATGAAAAGGGTTCCGGACCTGATCGACGTGTGGTTTGATTCCGGTGCTATGCCTTATGCCCAATGGCATTATCCATTTGAGAATAAAGAGAAATTGGACAGTAGGAAAGCGTTCCCTGCAGATTTTATCGCTGAAGGGGTTGATCAGACCCGTGGTTGGTTTTACACTCTCCATGCCCTTGGGGCACTGTTGTTCGATTCTGTGGCCTATAAAACGGTAGTGTCAAACGGATTGGTGCTGGATAAGAACGGCAATAAGATGAGTAAACGCCTGGGTAATGTGGTGGATCCTTTTGAAACCATTGAAAAATTCGGCGCCGATGCTACCCGCTGGTACCTGATCACCAATGCCTCACCCTGGGATAATTTGAAATTTGATCTGGAGGGTATCAGGGAAGTTCAGCGGAAATTCTTCGGTACCTTATATAATACCTACCAGTTTTTCGCTCTTTACGCCAATGTGGACGGTTTTGCATTCAGGGAAGCTTATATCCCATTGGAAAAAAGGCCGGAGATCGACAAATGGATACTTTCTGCCCTCAATAGCCTGGTGAAAACCGTAAAGGGGCATATGGACGAATATGAACCTACCATGGCCGGCCGGGCAATCGACGATTTTGTGGACCAGCAGCTCAGCAACTGGTATGTAAGGCTTTGCCGTAGGAGGTTCTGGAAAGGGGAGTATGAGGAAGATAAGATCAGTGCTTACCAGACTTTATACGAATGTCTTGAGACAATTTGTCGCCTGACCGCACCTATTTCACCATTTTTTGTAGACGCGATATTTTCCAACCTGAACTCGGTGACGGGCAGATTTGAGGAAAAATCGGTTCACCATACCATTTTCCCCTGGGCCAATGAGGCTGCGATCGATCCCAAACTTGAGGAAAGGATGCAGATGGCGCAGGATGCTTCATCGCTGATCCTTTCGATCAGGAAGAAAGTAAACATCAAAGTTCGCCAGCCCCTGCAAAAGGCTTTGATACCAGTGTTGAATGCGGGGATGAAAAATCAGCTGCTCCAGGTAGAAGATCTGATCAAAGCAGAGGTGAATGTTAAGGAAATAGAATATCTTGACCCTGACAATCAGTTCATTAGTAAGAAGATCAAACCTAATTTCGTTGCCTTAGGCAAGAAAATGGGAGCGAAGATGAAACAGGTATCGGCGGCCCTGGCTGCTTTTACGCAGAACGATATCCGCAAGTTAGAAGCGGAGGGGCAAGCAACGTTAAAGCTTGATAATGAAGATGTTGTAGTTGAACTTGCCGAAGTTGATATTCAAAGCGAAGATGTACCGGGATGGATGGTGGCCAGTAAAAATGCACTGACTGTAGCGTTGGATATCACATTGACGCCCCAGCTTGAACAGGAAGGAAATGCCAGGGAACTGGTCAACAGGATACAAAAGATCAGGAAAGACAGCGGTTATGAGTTGACTGACAGAGTGTTAGTGAAATTGAGTAATTATGAGAAACTTGTGGACTCTATAACGCAATTTAATGATTATATTTGCGCGGAAATTTTGGCAGACAGGCTGGAATTTGTGCCGGAATTATCCGGAGGTATCGAGATCGAGGTGAATGAAATTCCTTTGCGGGTGTTAGTAGATAAAAAAGGGTAATTCTATATATGGCAACCAAGAAGAATGCTCGTCCTTCCGGTTCGAAAACAGCCAAACCGGTTAAAAAGGCGGCCAAAGCTCCAGTAAAAAAGGCAGCACCACCCAAAAAGGCGGCAGCTCCTGCTAAACCAGCTAAGAAAGCTGCGGCAAAACCTGTGGCAAAGGCTAAGGTTGCCAAACCTGCTCCTAAAAAAGCAGTAGTTCCGGCAAAAAAAGCCCCGGTTCCAGCTAAAAAAGCGGCAATTCCGGCCAAAAAGGCCCCAGTTGCAGCCAAAAAGCCTGAAATCAAAAAACCGGTAGCAGCTCCGGCTCCAGCTCCTAAACCAGCTGCCAAGATCACAGGTAAACCAGTAGCAAAACCGGTAGCAGCACCAGCTCCTGCCCCCAAACCAGTTGTACAACCGGTAGTGGAAGTCAGGCCACCCATGCCCAAGCCAAAACCCAAAGAGGTTAAGCCGCCCAAGCCTGTAGTAATGCCCAAGATCAACGCAACAACATCACGTAAATACGAACCCGATTTTACCAAATCCATATTGGATCAACCGTCACCTATAATAAATGGACCATCAATGAGGTATAGCGATGCTGAGCTACAGGAATTCCGTGAACTGATCGCAAGAAAACTTGAAGCAGCCAAAAAAGAACTGGCCTATCTCCACGGGCTCATCACCAGGAAAGATGAAATGAGCGGGGATGAGACTGATAACCGATACATGACCATGGAAGACGGTAGTCTTTCTATGGAAAGGGAACAGCTGAGCCAGATGGCCAGCCGCCAGATCGATTTTATCGATAAACTGGAGAAAGCCCTGGTACGTATCGAAAACAAAACCTACGGTATTTGCCGTGTAACGGGTAAACTTATCGATAAAGCACGTCTTCGTGCCGTTCCCCACGCCACGCTCAGTATAGAGGCCAAGATGGGAATGAGTAAAAATCCTAACATACAGTAAGAATGTGAGAATGTGATAAATGTGGGAATGTGACGAATGAAGAACATCCACATTCTCCACATTTTTCACATTTCTACTTGACTTCCTGTAATTCCACTAAACGGTAATACAGACCGCGGAGCCCTATGAGCTCTTCGTGTTTTCCACGTTCGGCGATCTTCCCCTTACTTAATACGATGATCTCGTCGGCATGACGGACGGTGGAGAGCCTATGCGCGATCACGAGGCTGGTTCTATCTTCCATCAGGTGATTCAGTGCATCCTGTACCAGGCGTTCACTTTCGGTATCCAGAGATGAAGTGGCTTCATCTAAAATGAGGATGGGAGGATTTTTCAACACCGCCCTGGCAATAGTCACCCTTTGCCTTTCTCCTCCTGAAAGTTTCGATCCGCGCTCCCCTATATTGGTATGATATCCATTTTCCTTGTTGATGATAAAAGTATGGGCATTGGCCACACGTGCTGCATCCTCTATGCTTTGCAGGCTGGGGTTGTCAACACCCAGGGCAATATTGTTGGCAATGGTTTCATTGAACAGGATAGGTTCCTGGGTCACTATGCCCATCAGATTCCGGAGGTCCTTGATCGAATATTCTTTGATATTTATTCCATCGATCAGCAACTCTCCGCCGCTCACATCATGAAACCGCGGAACCATATCGGCCAGGGTAGACTTGCCCGATCCGGATGATCCCACCAGCGCTACCGTAGTTCCTTTTTTGACCGTGAAATTGATATCGCTCAATACCTGTTTATCGCCATAGGAAAAACTCACATTCCTGAATTCAATTGAACTGTTGAACGATTTGATCGGCTTTGGATCTGCAATTTCTTTGATGGTTTCCTGTTCGTGGATCAGGGACTGAATTCTTTCTATACTGGCTGCACCTCTCTGGATATTGTAGGATGCAGAACTGAAAGATTTGAGCGGGTTGATGATCTGTGTGAAGATGGCGATATAGGTCAGGAAATCTGGTCCCGTTAAAGCGAAATTGTGCCCCAGTACCAGTCTTCCTCCGTAATAGAGCACGGTACAAACGGCAAGTATGCCGAGGGTTTCAGATACGGGCGATGCAAGGTCGCGGCGACGGATCGCTTTATTCTTGATCTCGAGCAATTTTTCATTTTCCGAAACGAATCTTCTCAGTTGATGGTCTTCGGCATTGAAACCTTTGACTACGCGGATGCCTCCCAGTGTTTCTTCAATCGTAGTGAGAATATCGCCGAGTTTTTCCTGGACCCTTGTAGATACTTTTTTCAATGATCTTCCGATCCTTCCGATCACCAGGCCGGCAATAGGCAGGAAGATCAACAGGAACAGGGAGAGCTCTGGACTGAGCTGCACCATTGCGATCAGGTAGAGTATGATGGTGATGGGTTCCCTGAAAAAAGTCTCCAGGAAACTAATGGTGGAATACTCAACATCCTGCAGGTCATTGGTCAGCCTGCTCATGATATCGCCTTTCCGCTGGTCGCTGAAATAGCCTATGGGAAGGTGAAGGATCTTGCTGAACATCTCCGTCCGCATGTCATTAATGATACTGTTACGGATCGGCGTAAGTACATATAGGGCGAAATACAGGAAGAGGTTTTTGAGGATGATGGCAAAAACCACGATCAGGCAGAGGAATCCCAGCGCCTTGATCTTTCCGGCATCTGAAGTGATCAGTTCGTTCAGGTAGCCATAGAAATTATTGGTTATATTTCCTAAGCGGAACCGGGATCCCAGCATTTGTTCGCCGCCCTGCACCCCAAAGATCAGGGTCAGAAAGGGGCCGAGCAGTGCAAGAGACACCAGGGAGAAAAATGAAGCCAGCAGATTAAGAAAGAAATACAGGGATACCAGTTTGGGATATCGGCGTATATATTGAAAAATGATCCTTAAGCTCTTCATCCAGGTTTGTCTAAAAATGTAATTGGCGCAAAAGTAACTAATTTTACACCCTTTAAGAGTTAACATATGCAGGAGGGAAAAAGACAGAAGCAAGTGGCAGGCGTGATCCAGGAGGAAATGAATGATATATTCAACAGGATGGGTTTGACCATGATCGACGGAGGAATGGTGTCTATTTCAGGTGTGAAAATAACACCCGACCTGCTCGAAGCCAGGATCTATCTCAGCCTTTTCCAGGTGGGAGATCCCAAAAAACTGATCCAATATTTTGACGACCGCAAATCTGAGATCAAAAGGGAGCTTACGTCCCGGGTAAAACACCAGCTCAGGCGGATGCCGGAGCTGAAGTTCTTCCTGGATGATACGCTGGATCAGGTATTCAAGATGGAAGAGATCTTCAAGAAACTGAATGAAGAAAAGAAGAGTGAAGGGGAATAGGATATTCATCACATTCCCGCATTCAATTCCCTACATTCCCTACATTTATTACATTAACTACATTCCTTGTATTTTACCTTCGCCTGGCGATATTTCAAGGCAAAAAAATCAACAAATGCCATCAATGTGATCGCATGGGTGAGTGTTGGGGCAATCACGGTTGGAACTGCTGCGCTGATCATTATTCTGAGTGCATTCAACGGATTTGAATCCCTGGTCAAATCATTGTATTCCTCTTTTTATGCTGATATCAGGATCGAACCTGTTTCCGGCAAAACGTTGGTGATCACGGAGCATCAGTTTGAGGCCATGTATAAGATCCAGGGCTTGAAAGCGGTTACTCGCGTGGCCGAAGAAAAAGCATTGTTACAGAACGGGGAGTTTCAAACTGTGGTTTATCTCAAGGGCGTTGATGATGATTACGGGCAGGTGGCAGGTGTACCAGATAAGATGGTACGTGGAAATTTCTATTTAGGTAATGCAGATTCTCCGCGGGTGGTGTTGGGAGTGGGGATTGAGAATGCTATTGGCGTTTTAACTGACCGCTCTATTTTGCCGCTGACTTTATACATGCCTAAAAAAGGCGCCAATGACCTGTCCAATCCCATGGACGCATTGGGTGTTGGCCTGGTTCGAACATCCGGAAGTTTTGCCATTCAGCAGGATTTTGATAACAAGTTTGTACTGACAAATCTTGATTTTGCGCGGCAATACCTCAATTATGGAGAAAATGAATATTCGGCGGTTGAGGTTTCCGTACAGGCAACTGACCAGGTTCCGGTGGTAAAACAGCAATTGGCTGAGCTATTAGGAGCCAAGTTTAAAGTGCTGGACCGCTATGAACAGAACAAGACCCTGTATACTACGATAAGGCTTGAAAAATGGGCCATCTACGGCATTTTTACGTTGATCCTTCTGGTAGCCGCATTTAATATGGTTGGTGCCCTTACCATGCTGGTGCTTGAAAAGCAAAAAGACATCCAGGTTTTGCAGGCCATGGGTGCCAGCCGTCAAATGATCAGGAAGATCTTTTTAACTGAAGGACTTGTACTGGCAGGAATTGGCGCTACGGTAGGCATGCTGCTGGCGGTATTGTTGTATTATCTCCAGATCAACTATAAACTGGTTCCACTGCAGGGAGAATCTTTCCTGATCGATTATTATCCTGTTAAACTGGTGCCCGGCGATTTTCTGCTGGTAGCCGTTACCGTTATGGCGATCGGCTTATTGGCATCCTGGTTCCCGGCCAACAGAGCAGCTAAGCAAGCCTTTGAATTGCGCAATTGATTGAAGAGAGCCAGAAGGACAGAGAGTCAGAGAGCCAGAAAGACAGAGAGTCAGAATTCTTAGTTCTGACTCTCTGTCTTTCTGGCTCTCTGACTCTCTATTTAATAGTCGCCTAAGGTTTCAGGTAATTGTGCAAGTGCTTTCTGGAGTTGCTCATCATTGGGAGCAACGCCATGCCAGTTGTGATCATTTTCCATGAAGTCAACGCCTTTACCCATGATCGTATGCATCATAATTGCAATGGGTTTACCATGGCCGGTGAGGGATTTTGCTTTTTCAAGGGTTTCCAGTACATCGTCCATATCATTTCCATTCATCTCCAAAGTGGTCCACCCGAAAGCTTCAAATTTTTCCCTGATATTACCGAGGCCCATCACCTGGCTGGTGGGTCCGTCGATCTGTTGGCCATTCCAGTCTATCGTAGAGATCAGGTTATCCACTTTATGATGAGCTGCAAACATCATGGCTTCCCAGATCTGGCCTTCATCCAGTTCGCCGTCACCGTGTAATGAATACACAAGATGGGAATCGTTATTGAGTTTTTTCGCCAGTGCCGCACCAATAGCCACACTCATACCCTGACCAAGCGAACCGGAAGCGATACGGACACCCGGCAGGTGTTCGTGAGTGGTAGGATGGCCCTGGAGCCTTGTATTCAGTTTTCTGAAGCTGCCGAGCTCAGAAACGGGGAAATAACCCGAACGCGCAAGCGAAGAATAATAAACCGGTGATATATGTCCGTTCGAAAGGAAGAACAGATCTTCATTGACACCGTTCATATCGAATGCTGGCTTATGTTCCATAACCTTGAAATAAAGGGCTGTGAGGAAGTCGGCACACCCCAGGGAACCTCCAGGATGTCCACTTTGTACCCCATGAACCATTCTAACTATATCTCTGCGGACTTGGCTTGCTATTTGCTTCAGATTGCTCATAATGCTAAAAATCTGCCGCAAAGCTATAATTTATTGCCAAGGCAGGCAAAGAATAGTGCGAAATCGTATAAGCAGGTAATTGAGGATATTAATTGCTGCATGATATACTTATCCATTATTTAGGGCGTTATAAATAAGGGCGGTAATATGACACATGAAAACAATCGTGAAATCATATAAATGCCTTTGAATCAATGACAATTCAACCTATTTTTGTTAGCCAAACTACGGATTGATGGATAAGATATTATTGGGATCAGCTATAGCCTTCATCATCACGTTTGCTGCTATTCCTATAATTATCCAGGTAGCTAACACGAAGAAACTTTTCGACCATCCGGATGAAAGAAAGATCCATATTCTTCCCATACCGTCTTTGGGTGGCCTTGGGATCTTTGCCGGTTTTGTTCTTGCCAGTTTGTTCACCATCAGTTTTTCCAACACACCAGATTTTCAATATTTTTTTGCTGCGGCTTTAGTGATTTTTTTCCTTGGGTTGAAAGACGATATCCTTGTTATATCTCCCATGAAAAAATTCATTGGCCAGGTGATCGCAGCTTTCCTGATCATTTACAAAGGAGGCCTTGTGATCAGCAGTATGCATGGATTTCTGGGCGTGAATGAACTTCCTGAATTTTTCTCTCTTGCATTTACTTACCTGACCATCATCGTGATCATCAATTCATTCAACCTGATCGATGGCGTTGATGGATTAGCGGGTAGCCTGGGTTTGATGACTTCACTGGTATTCGGAGTTTATTTTTATATGATAGGTGAAGTGGAATATGCAACACTGGCATTCTGCCTTGCAGGAAGCCTGATCGCATTTCTCATCTTCAATCATTCACCTGCTAAAATTTTTATGGGTGATACCGGATCACTATTGATCGGTATGGTGAATGCGATCCTGGTGATCAGGTTCATCAATGTGGCCGACAGTCCTGCTTCAACAGTTCCTATTTCAGCTTCCCCTGCCATAGGATTTGCCATTCTCATAGTACCTCTTTTTGATACGCTTCGTGTATTTTCTTTGAGGATATTAAGCAGGCGCTCTCCGTTTTCGCCAGACAGAAATCATATCCATCATCTTCTCATGGATCATGATCTTTCTCATTCACAAATAACTTATACCTGCGTAGGTATCAATATTTTCTTCATCGGCCTGGCTTACCTCTGCAGGAACATGAATTGTACATACCTGATCGTTATGCTGGTTTCCCTGATCTCTATGTTCACCGGAGTACTTTTCTATACCCGCAGGCGCAAAACCGCCATGGAACAGCTTCCTTTGGAAGAAGCCAGCCCGCTTACCTCAAAGATCCTTCAGCTCAAGAAGAAAACATTTATCCATCCCGAACAAAACTAGTTTGGGTATTTAAAGACCCTGCCAAACGGCACTCTCTCAAATAATCCGGTTTTTTAGACTGATTCCGGCGCTTTCTTTAGATTTGCACGCAATTATCAACGTATAGTTATGTCAGACGAATTGAACAGTATAACCGCGAATGCTTTGGACAGCATGGACAAAGCGATCAATCACCTGGAAGCAGAACTGATAAAGATCCGGGCAGGCAGGGCCAATCCGAATATGTTCGACGGTCTTGTTGTGGATTATTATGGAAATCCAACACCCATCAACCAGGTGGGAAATATTTCAGTGACCGATGCCAGAACCCTGGTGATCCAGCCCTGGGAGAAGAATATGCTTCAGCCTATTGAGAGATCTATCATTGCCGCCAATATTGGTGTAACGCCACAGAATGATGGCGCTATCATCCGCATCTTCCTACCGCCATTGACAGAGGAAAGAAGAAGGGAGATCGTGAAACGTGTACACCAGGAAGGTGAACATTCTAAAGTGGCCATCCGCAACATCCGCAGGGATGCGATCGAACATATCAAAAGACTTAAGAAAGACGGCCTGAGTGAAGACCTTGCCAAAGATTCTGAAGACGAGGTGCAGGAAATGACGGACAAGTATATTTCGATGGTAGATAAACATCTTGCCCAGAAAGAAAAAGAAGTGATGTCGGTTTAAGAAGTCAGCCGGTTATGACATTAGCCGAAAAATGCAAAAGATAAACAAGAGAGTTCTGAGTTCAGGACTCTTTTTTGTTGATGTTCTTCTCTATCATACTTATCTAATGCATTAGCTGGTTAACGGCGGGGTTTATTAGCCAGGTATACTCCCACCAGTATGATCCCCAGGCAGGCGATCTGAATGGTTGTGATCGTTTCCCCCGCGAGAAAGCCCCAGAATAAAGCAACAAAAGGAATTCCATAAGTGACCATGGAAGCAAACAGGGGGCCGGCTCTTTTCATGAGCATATAAAATAATACGGAGGCTACGGCTGTCCCGAAAATGCCCAACACTGCTGATGCGCCTGTTGAGTACCAAAATCCATCAATAGCTGCTTGCTGGGTATACCCTGTGAACAATAAGATCAATCCCGAGGGTATGATCAGCAGCCCAAATGCAAAGGATGCCAGCATCAGGGAAGGGATATGTTTCAGGTGCCGGCTTACCATATTCACATTGATGCCATAACAGATGGTGGCGAAGATGATATAGGCGGAATACCCCATATTGCTGAGCCTGACATTTTTGCCGGCGGTCACCAACAGCACCAGCCCGGTAAAGCCCACCAGCACGCCCAGCCATTTTTGCAATGGAATTTTTGATTGAAAAAAGATGGCGCCGATCAAAATGGTAAAAAGAGGTGTTAATGCATTCAGGATGCCAGCCACTCCGCTGTCCAGTTTGGTTTCAGCCAGGCAGAACAGGTATGCCGGGATAAATGTCCCTAACATGCCGGAAAGGAAAATACGCGGCAGATCTTTTCGAGGGATGGATCTCAGTTGCCTGAGAGTTATGGGCAGCAGCACCATACCGGCTGAAAAAATCCTGATGGACGCAACCTGCCAGGCATTCAGGCTTTTCATGCCTTCCTTCATTAAAATAAATGAAGAACCCCAGATGACGGAAAGAATAATGAAGATGCCCCAGTTAATAAGCGGACTGCGTGAAGGTTTGTCCATAAAGGGCAAATATAGCAGGTTGCAGGTTGCAGGTGGCAGGAGGCAGGTAACAGGTTGCAGAAATTTTATCACGAATCTGCAACCTGGAACCTGCAACCTGCAACCTGAAATATTTGGTTGTTATTTGAAAAATGTAACATATCGGAACAACTGAAAATTGGATGGGTTAATTGACAAAGCTAATTTTGCCGCTTCTAATGCTAAAACTTCAATTATGGGATTTATAAAGGAATTCAAAGAGTTTGCCGTCAAAGGCAATGTCATGGACCTCGCCATTGGTGTGATCATTGGAGGTGCCTTCGGCAAAATAGTGACTGCTTTGGTGACGGATGTAATTACTCCGGTCATTGCCTTGTTTACCGGCGATCCCGAAAAATTCAATGAGGTTAAACTGGGACCCATCAAGATCGGCCTGTTCATGCAGTCAGTACTTGATTTCATCATCATAGCTTTTGTCTTATTCCTGATCGTGAAAGCGGTGAACAGGTTCAAAGCTAAAGCCCCTGAGGCGGCAGCACCTGCACCAACCACCACAGAAGTATTGCTAGCTGAGATCCGCGACGAATTGAAGAAGAAATAAAACCACTATACATGAGATATATAATTTGTGCGGTCATGCTGATGGCAGCTACCATCGGTGTGGCACAGGATAAGACGGTTACTGATCTGAAAAGCACGGCAGAAAGAACGCTTGCAGACGATACCTCCCATAAACACGGGTGGAAAAAAGGCGCTACGCTGAGTTTGGGTATTGCCCAGGGTAATTCCGCCAATTGGGCCGCAGGTGCGGAACAAAGCTCATTGGCAATAAATGCCAATGTGAATCTTTTTGCTACGTACAAAACGGAGAAATCCCGGTGGATCAATAACCTGGACCTGTTTTATGCATTGCAGAGAACCACTTCGCAGGGCACCCGGAAAACCGATGACCGGATAGATTATTATACCAAGTGGACGCGTACCCTCTCCAAGCAATGGGGCTTTGGTGTAGTAGGTAACTTCAGAACACAGTTTAATGAAGGATACGATTATGGCAAAACGCCCTATGAACTGACTTCTGCATTTTTTGCCCCGGCATATATTACCATTGCCCCGGGTTTTGACTGGACACCCACAGATTATTTCAACGTGTTCATGTCGCCGATCTCGGCCAGGTGGACTGTAGTGAGCAAAGATGCATTAAGGGAACGTTATGGACTTGACCCAGGGGAATCATCCCGTTTCGAAGCAGGCGCCTACGTTTCTGCGATCTTCAAAAAAGATATCATGAAGAACGTAAACCTCAGGAGCCGCCTTGACCTATATTCCAACTACCTGAGTAACCCACAGAATGTGGATATTTTCTGGACAAACGTTTTTACATTGAAAGTCAATAAATGGCTGGGTGTTACCTATAATTTTGACCTGATCTACGATGACGACGTGCGATTATTCGGTCCAAACAGCAATGCCCCCCGGACCCAGATAAAATCCCTGCTTTCTGTTGGACTAACTGCCAAATTATAATCATACAAGTAGTACATTTGAACTGGTTGAAGGTGATTGATTAAAGATCACCTTCTTTGCTTTTAGTATGAACACTCCATCTTACAATATCAAATTACCCCAGTTCGAGGGGCCGTTCGACCTGCTGTTGTTTTTCATAGAAAGGGACGAACTGGACATTTATAATATACCCATCACCAAACTCATTGAAGACTTCATGACTTTCATTCATTCCCAGGGTGAACTGAATATTGAGCTTAGCAGTGAGTTTATACTTTTTGTGTCCACACTGATGCGGATCAAGGCAAAAATGCTTTTGCCCCGCAAAGAAGTGGATGAGCAGGGTAATGAGATCGATCCAAGGCAGGAACTGATCGACAAGATCCTTGAATACAAGAAATTCAAGGAGGCCTCCGTAAAACTTGCAGAACTTGAAGCCACAAGGATGCTGATGGTAAAACGAGGCAACCTGCACAGGGAGCTCAGCACACTGGGCGAAGAAGCGTCCGAAGGCACAGAGATCCAGACCATCACGCTGTATAAGCTGATGAAGGTTTTTGAAAAGGTGATGACGAAAATGTATGAGCGCAACAACAAGCCTCAGCACGTGGTATACAGGTACAACCATACCATGGAAGAGAGCCGCGAATACATGATGGCCACATCAAAGCGTGAAAGAACCATGGCGTTTGAAAAGATCTTTGATATTTGTCACGACAGGATCCATGCCATATTTCTTTTTCTTACCGTGCTCGAACTGGCTCAGCAGCAGTACCTGAAAATACTCACAGGAGAAGGCCTCAACAACTTTATCATAGAGTATAATGAAGAGCAAGATACTCATCCCGCATCCTGAATATCATGAAGTAGACCAAAAGATCAATGCTGCATTTTCATTCAGGCCATTCGTTGACTTCCTTAAAAAAAGGGTGCTCAGCGTACATGGCAGATCGCCTGACCTTTACCGTTATGTTATATCAGGCCTGGAATCCACCCCCGAACTCCTCAAACCGGTTGAAGATCTTTCCGTACTGGAAGCACACAATGACCTGATCCAGCTCACGGTATCTTCTTTATTCGCCATTACCAATACTGTTGACCATTTATATTTTCACATCAGTGTTCCCTATCGTTTCGAGATCATTTACCAGTCGCATAGCAGCAATGTTTTCTTTTATTCAGACGATGATCATTACCTGAGATTTCACAAAGGGATAGACCAGCGTGAGATCAGTTTCAAACAGGAGTTCATGGCTTATCGCATGATCCTGAAAAAATGTTACGGTTTCAGCATTTCCGGCATGGATGAGACGCTGTTTCCGGGGGGGAAGGATGAAGGCAACACACAACTTTACAGGCTTTATATTGATGAGAATTTTATTGATGTACTGCCACCCCAACACCTTCCTCCATTTCCATCGGCAGCGATCTCTGAGGCAGACCACAGGATCATTAACCTGGAAGAACTCAGGCAGGCTTTGCCCTTGTCACTGTTCCGTTTTGAAGGCTTCCTGGTAAGGCGTATTGAGGACATATCCGTTGAACAGGCTGTTACCGAGGTCAAAAATGCATTGATCGATATGCATACGGATGAACTCTATGGATACGATAAGCTCAGCCGGGCCTTAAAAGGCTTGCTGAGTTACCAGCATGCAGACGCTTCATTTACACCATTCATCAGGCTCAACAGCAAGTATATTCTTTCAGACCATTATGCATCCAGGAGCCTGCTTTTCAGCCGGATCTCAAAAGATGAAGATAAGGTCCAGCTCTACGATAAACTGGGCGTGCTTTTCCGTGATGATCCCGAAGATGTAGAAATAGAAGATACAAGATTCAGTGGCGGGCATTCATTACTGGACCGATGGTTGCATGTTATACCTTATCAGCACTATACGATCCGGCCCTTATATGATAAATCCGCTTTTCTCGGGATACTTGAGATCTGTCACGACGGTGGTGTGAGCAACCAGGTGTTGTTTCAGCGGATCGACCAGTTGATGCCCTATCTCCAGCTTGCTATCAGGAACAGTATCAGGCATTTTCACAGCAGGCTTGCTGAACTCATTAAAGAACATTTCACGCCTATCCAGCCCTCCGTTGAATGGAAATTTGCTGAGAGTGCCTGGAACTATATGCGCGACAGGGAAAAACATGGTGAAGCTGAAATGGGAACCGTTAGCTTCGAAACTGTATATCCGGTGTATGGAATGATCGATATCAGGAATTCTTCGGGTGAGCGTTCCCGATGTGTTCAGCAGGATCTGCTGGATCAGCTCAACCTGATCTCGGAAACCATCAGCAACATGAAAATGCACGTGGATGAAGTGGAGAGAGAGCACCTTAACAATATCCTCTTCAGGAATGAAGTTATGCGTGGCAGGGTGGAAGGGGTTTTACTGGCGGAAGAAGAAATGCGCGTCAGTGAATACCTGGAACATGAGATCAGATCCATGTTCAGGCATTTTGGCCGCGACAAATCAGAGATCGACAAGCTGGCAAAGAACTACCTGCATTCAGTAGACAGGGAGAATGGTTATCTGTACCGGAACAGGAGGGATTTTGACGAAAGTGTAACCGCCATCAACAGCCTGGTCACAAAACATCTTGTTGCAGAAGAAGCCAAGCTCCAGAGAATATTTCCCCATTATTTTGACAAGTATAAAACAGACGGTATAGAATATGATATCTATATCGGTGATGCCATTTCAAGGGACCGGCAGTTCGATCATATGTACCTGAGGAACCTGAGATTATGGCAGATATCCTGCATGGTGGATATCACCAGGAAAACTGCAGCTTTATTACCGGAGCTGAAAATTCCGCTGCAAACCACCCAGCTCATCCTGGTACATTCCAGTCCGATCTGTATCACATTCCGGAATGATGAAAGAAGATTTGATGTGGAAGGTGGCAGCAATATCAGGTATGAACTGATCAAGAAAAGGATCGACAAAGTCAGGATCCGGGCAACGGGTGAAAGACTTACGCAGCCCGATAAGATCGCTATCGTTTATACACAGGCCAAAGAAGCGGAGGAATATGAAGACTATATCCGGTTATTGCAGAAAAAAAACATGCTGTCACCCCATGTTGAGAAACTTGAGCTTGAAGAGGTACAGGGATTAAGCGGACTCAAGGCGATCAGGGTCACTGTGCAGTTGTAGCTCCCGGGTTGTATTTGAATTTGAGAATATTGGCTACGGCATCCTGCGCTTCATTTGAAATGAACATATCTCCATTGGCAGAGAAACAAATTCCTTCAGGCTGACGGAACACAGATTTTTCCAGTTTATATACCTGTTTCACCTGGCCGTTATTCATGATCACCAGGATCCTGTCGTTCACTGAGATCACATAGAGGTCGCCGGTGATAGGGTTGATCGCTGCAGATGTAGGTTTACACTGCGACTTCGACTTTCCCCTTAATTTGGCTATTGCCGCGGAATCAGGTGAGTAGATCGGCTCATATTGAAAGCTTGCCGTGGCGGTGTCCAAAACATAAGCAGGTATCCGGCCGTCTTTAAGTTCTTTCGGGGTTTTTGTGATCAGGAAGGTCTTCTGTTTAGTTTTATCAAAACAAATGGTCTCGAATTCAATGCCTGTTTCAGTGAATGGGAATACCCGGGTAGTGAAACTGTCTGTGAATGCATTGCTGATCCTATGTACTTCTCCATTGCTTTTGATGGCATACCAATAGGTTCCGTCGAAATCAAGATCTTCAAAATCACCTTTTTTGGCGTATTTGAAAGCCTTGCCCAAAATTTTACCGTCCATGTCTAACCGATAAAGTTTACCTTCTTCGTCATTGAGCGCAACGATCTGCTGATTGGGTTCATCGATCCTTATCCCGGATATTTCTTTCAGATCCTGGCTAAGCGTTAACTTGACCGGCGTATTCAGATCATAACCAGCGGGGGAGGCCATTTTCTCTTCCTGGCCACTGGTCTGGCCACAAGAGACCAGTATGGCAGCGAATAATATCGGCAGTAGGGTTCTCATGATGTATTTAAAATTATCAATATTATCGTATTTTTCCGCATCTAATTAATATCCTCTCATGCAATTGGAACAACTGCTTTCTGATATTGAATCGCATATAGAGCAACAATATCGGGAGCATCAGGATCCCCGTATCATATATCATGACGTACAGCATACCCGTGAAGTGGTTTCTGCTGTGATCACGATCAGCGGATTCTATGGAATGAACGATGAAGAGCGCTTCCCCATCATAGCTGCTGCATGGTTTCATGATCTTGCATATATGTTTTCAGGTCCCCAGGACCATGAAGAGAAAAGCGCCGTGATGGCCAGGCAATATCTTGAAGCGAAGGGATTGGAAGAAGCTGTAATCAGCCAGATAGAAGGCTGTATCATGGCCACCAGGATCCCCCAGACCCCACATAACCTGGCTGAAAAGATCATTGCAGACGCAGACCTTTTCCATTTCGGTAAAGCCAGTTTCCAGGAAAAAAGCGATCTGCTGCGGCGCGAGACTGAACTGCTGACGGGTAACGAGATCACTGGTACCGAGTGGAGGGCCAATACGTTGCGCTTCATGGAACAGCACCATTATTTCACTGAGTTCGCCAGGCAGGAACTCCAGCCATCCAAAGAGATCTTTTTCCGCACGTTGAAAGACAAGCAGGAGAGAAAGCTGGCTAAACTGGCCAAGAAAGAAGCAGAGGAAAAGGTGGAAGTTCAGGAAGCCGAAACCGGCCTCCATGTTGAAGTGGTTAAGAAGAAAAAGAAGAAGGTAGATGAAAAGCCGTCCCGGGGCATTGAAACTTTATTCCGGCTTACCTCACGCAATCATATGGAGCTTAGTGCTCTGGCTGATAATAAAGCCGGCATTATGATCTCTGTGAATTCCATTATCATTTCGGTGATCCTTTCAGTCTTACTGGGTAAGCTGGGGGAATATCCTCACCTGGTAATACCAACCATCCTGCTGTTATTGGTGAACATCACAACGGTTATTTTCGGGATACTGGCCACCAGGCCCAAGATCGTTGGTGATCAGTTCACCCAGGAAGATATTGACAACAGGAAGATCAATCTCCTGTTCTTCGGGCATTTCAATAAAATGTCGCTTGAAAGTTACCAGCGCGGCATCCTGCAGATGATCGACGATAAAGACTATTTGTATTCCAGCCTTACCAAGGATATTTATTATCTCGGTGTGGTGTTGGGCAAGAAATACAAATACCTGAGATGGAGCTATACCATCTTTATGTGGGGCCTGATCGTTTCGGTATTTGCTTTTGCCATTGCCATGTTCATCGGCACTATGGGAGGCAATTGATCTATTGGAATTGCTGAACGGAAACTGAAGCCTTCATCATTTCTTTCGCAGTTTCTTCAATGCCCTGGGCATCGTAACCACATTCGCGATGTAATTCTTTCAGTGTGCCGTGTTCAACCAGCCTGTCTGGTATGCCCAGCATCTTCAATTCGGCCTGGTAACCATGCTTACCCATGAATTCAAGAATAGCAGATCCGAATCCTCCAACAATGGTTCCGTCTTCAACGGTAATGATCTTGCTGTAACGTGCGAATACTTCATGCAGCAATTCTTCATCCAGTGGCTTAACAAAACGCATATCGTAATGTGCCGGATTGATGCCGTAAGTTTTCAGATTCCTGATCGCAGCAGCTGCAAAATTTCCGGGATGACCAAGGCTGAGTATCGCTAAAGTATCACCATCTTTCAGTTTACGACCTTTACCTATCCTGATCTCTTTCATTTCAGTTCTCCATTCGGGCATTACTCCTTCTCCGCGGGGATAGCGGATCACCATAGGATAGGTTTGCGTATCCAGCTGGGAAGTATACATCAGATCCCTGAGTTCCGCTTCATTCATTGGTGCGCTGACGATCAGGTTTGGAATGCATCTCATGAATGGAATATCGTACGCTCCATGATGGGTGGGACCGTCTTCACCCACCAGGCCTGCACGGTCAAGGCAGAATACAACAGGTAGTTTCTGAATAGCTACATCGTGGATCACCATATCATAAGCCCGTTGCATGAAAGATGAATAAATATTACAGAACACTTTCATTCCCTGTGTGGCCAAACCCGCACTCAGCGTTACTGCATGTTGCTCACATATGCCCACGTCTATGGCACGGTCGGGCATTTTCTCCATCATGAATTTCAGAGATGAACCTGATGGCATAGCCGGTGTGATACCCATCACCTTTGGATTTTTTTCCGCCAGTTCGATCATGGTATGTCCAAATACATCCTGGTATTTTGGAGGTTGGGGGGTATCGTATTTCTTCTTATAAATTTCACCTGTTACCTTATCAAACAATCCGGGAGCATGCCATTTGGTCTGGTCTTGCTCAGCCAGTGAATAACCCTTTCCTTTCACCGTAATGATATGCAGCAATTTGGGACCTGGTATGTTTTTAAGATCTTCCAGTGTATCTACCAGCTTGGTAATATTATGACCATCAATAGGTCCGAAATACCTGAGTTTCATGGCTTCAAAAAGATTGCTGCTCTTGTTGATGAAACCTTTAATGGAATGTTCCAGTTTGCTGGCCATTTCACGCGCTACCGGAAGTTTGCCTAAAGCCTTCCAGATATCTTCCCTGAACTTATTATAGGTTTGAGAAGTAGTAATATCGGTCAGGTATTCTTTGAGCGCACCCACATTGGGGTCGATGCTCATGCAATTATCGTTCAGGATGATGAGGGTGTTGGAGTCAGATACCCCTGCGTGATTCATCGCTTCAAAAGCGATCCCCGCCGTCATGGCGCCATCGCCAATGATCGCAACACATTGCCTGTCGTTCTCCCCTTTCAGCTTTGAGGCTATGGACATACCCAAAGCAGCAGAAATGGAAGTGGAGGAGTGGCCTACGCCAAAACTGTCATACTCACTTTCGGATCGTTTTGGGAATCCACTGAGGCCGCCATATTTCCTGTTGGTGGGGAAGCTTTCTTTACGACCGGTCAGGATCTTATGGCCGTATGCCTGATGGCCTACATCCCATACTAATTGGTCATAAGGGGTGTTAAAAACGTAATGAAGGGCAACGGAGAGCTCAACCACACCCAGGCTGGCACCGAAATGCCCGCCATGGACGCTCACCACATCAATAATGTACTGCCTCAGCTCATCACAAACCTGGTGAAGCTGCTCTTTGCTGAGCTTTTTCAGATCTTCCGGTGAGTTTATGTCTTTTAAGAGTATCCCCTGATTGAAATCCATGAAATCCAGATTTGTGAATAGACAAAATTACGCAGGCTGTTTGTCAACCTGCGTAAAATACTGGAATTTCTAACAATTAATTGGGCAAGATGTTTTAGATCATTGCTTCACAACCCTGAAAGATTCCACATAATTATCCCCGATCTGGGTTCTGAGGAAATACATTCCTGCCGGGATCCGGTCTACAGGGAGTTGCAGAAGGCTGGTTCCGGCTGAAACATTGAATTTCTGGTGCTGCAGGATCTGTCCTGCCGCATTAATCAGCTGAACCTCAACGTTTTCTCTCCTTGTGGTGGAAGCATAGAGCCTGATCTGGTTACTCACAGGGTTTCCTGCCAGTTTCATTTTCACCGGGCCTTTAATTACGTTGATCCTCCTGACAGCTGAATAGGAAGCTTTATTATCCCTGTCCACCATCATCAATCTGAAATAAGTATATGTAGTGTTGCCATTCAATGTATAAGTCAGATTCTGCATATTAGAGGTCTCACTATAGTTCACATTGCCGATCTTAAAGAAATCCCGGCCGTTTGTACTACCCTCAAGTATGATGTTGGCCAGTTCATCGGCGCCGCTGATTGACGCGGTGAACAGCAGGTCGTTCATGAACTTATCAGCGTCAAAAGAATGAAGCTTATAGCCCAGGGTAGAACATGGACCGATGGCAAATGTGAAGTTCTGGTAGCTGCAACTCTGCTTCGGACCCAGGCTGATGGCATAATATCCATAAGGCAGGCCACTGATCACCACATCAGGTGAAGTATAATCTATACCGGTGGTATAAGTATCATTAAATGTAAACTGACCGTCGTTGTCAGAATCATAGGCTAGAATATAGTCTACCGGGAACCAGTCTTCCGGGGGCGTCTGGTTCACTACGAATCGTGCCGATCCCCCTGCGCAATAGAGATCTTCAGTAATGAACATGGACATGGTGAATTCATATCGGGCACCGGGCGTATTGTTGGTTTCCGATCCCGTTTGTTGGGTGTCTTTCACCCATCCGCATCCTCCATCTAGTTTCCGGGCAATGGAATTACCCCTGCCGGCCGATTCACCAATAGTTTCATAATTGATGGGCATCAGGTCAAGGTCGAACGTGAAGGGACTGCATCCCGGGGTCGCTTTGGAAGTGATCAGCGAGGAAGGCTCTCCCGGGAACTGCCTGAATATGGCGTCTACTTCCTTGCCCGAAGGATCCAGTAACACAACCTGCTCACTGGCAAATCCGCCGTCTGTAAACCATCCATCACCAAATGCAGGTATCGGGGCATTAGTGCAGTTACAGGTATTCCAGTTCAAATCGGGAACAACATTTTTTGTGAAGTTCGCACAAGGTGCTATCAGGAGTGATTGTCCGGAAATTACATAATAATCTCCGGGGTACATAATGGTTCCTACGGGGATGGTAAGCGCAAAATCACCATCGGTGAGAATATAACAACTGAGGTTAACAGGACCCGGGCCCATGTTAAAGAGTTCCACAAACTCAGAGGTAGTGCCACAGGCATTACCCGGCCAGGGCATATATTCATTGATCATAATCCTTCCAGTCTGCGCCTGTGACCTATCCGGCAGAGCGAACAGTGTAACAATCAATAAGATAAGAACACGGGTAGAAATTGGTTTCATAAATTGGATTAAATCAGGGTAACGGATTGATTTTATAACGTAAATATTGGTCATTAAATTTTATCACACAATGGCAAAAGCACTAGGTATTATTACTAAACGTTGAGCCTTTGGACTATATATTTAACCATTAATCCAAAAAGTTTAAATTGGGGGGACCAATAAACTAGATTTGTTCTAACAGTTATGGCTAATTTTTTACAACGCATCCCTAAATACTGGTTGTTTCAGGCAATTGGCTGGGGAACGTTTGTATTGACAAATACTTTCTTTGCGATCACATTCGACAGCTTCAATACTTTCTTCATTGGAAGGCTGATGATCTTTGTGATCCTGGGTTTGGTATTCACTCACCTGATGAGAAATACGATTCACAGGTTCAACCTTTTACAGCGGCCGCTCAACATGCAAATAGCCGGCTTCCTGATTGTAAATCTTGTATATGCTGTGATCATCGGGGTGCTTGACACCTTTCTCACAAAATGGCTGAATATCAGGCTGGACCAGGAGGGTGATGTGAAGCTCTCATTCCTGGTAATGAGTAATTCGTTTTACTCTTTCCTTTATCTCTTCATCTGGAACATGATCTATTTTATGTTCCACTTCATCAACAAATCGCGCAAGCAGCAATTCGATACGCTTAAGTTGCAGGCCCTTGTGAAAGAACTTGAGCTCAAAACGATCAAATCCCATATCAATCCCCATTTTATCTTTAACGCCCTGAACAGTATACGGGCTTTGATTGACGAAAATCCCTCTCGCGCCCGGGATGCGATCACGGAATTGAGTAATATACTCAGAAGCAGTATGCAGGCCGAGAATATTGAAACTGTTCCGTTAACGCGTGAACTGGGTATTGTACGAGATTACCTGGCATTGGAGCATATACGGTTTGAAGATCGCCTGAAGGTTGAATACGATATAGACGAAGACACCCTGAATCAACCGGTACCTTATATGATGTTGCAGACCCTGGTGGAGAATGCGATCAAACATGGTATCAGTAAGAATATATCCGGCGGACTGGTGAAGATCATTTCTGATTTCAAAAATGATCACCACGAGCTGATCGTAAGAAATACCGGCCGGCTAAATGGAGGGATCAACAAGGAAGGATTTGGATTACAGAGTACCTCAAGCAGGCTTGGCCTTTTGTTCGGGCCGGGAGCCGAGTTTGAGATCCACGATATGCCGGGTAATATTGTAGAAGCCAAAGTAAAAATACCGATACAGAACTAACTTAAGCTTATGTCTAAAAGAGTCATAATTATTGACGACGAAAGGTTAGCAAGAAATGAACTCAGGAAACTGCTCACTGAGCATCCTGAAGTTGAAGTAGTAGCCGAAGCAACCAATGCAGCGGAGGGGATCCAGAAAATAGATGAATTGCAACCTGACCTCATTTTCCTGGATATACAGATGCCCGGAAAAACCGGTTTTGATATGTTGGCCGAGCTGGAAAAATCGCCCCATGTGATCTTCACCACGGCCTATGATGAATATGCCTTAAAAGCATTTGAAGTCAATGCGCTGGATTATCTGCTAAAACCCATCGATCCGGGCCGTCTTGCTGACGCTATTCATAAGCTGGAGACCCTGGAGGAAAAGGAAAACGGGCATTCCGAAAATCCCGCCGTTCAACGGGGTATACTCAGTGATAATGACCAGGTATTTGTGAAAGATGGTGAACGTTGCTGGTTTGTGAAGTTATCTGATATCAGGCTTTTTGAATCTGTGGGTAATTATGCCAAGGTCTATTTCAGTACCAATAAGCCCCTTATCCTGAAATCTTTGAATGCGCTTGAAGAAAGGCTGGATGAAAAAGTATTCTTCCGCGCTAATCGCAAACATATTGTGAACCTTCGCATGATCGAGAAAGTTGAACCTTATTTCAACGGAGGTTTGTTATTGGAGATCAAAGGCGGCGAGAAAATAGAAGTCAGCCGGAGACAGGCGGTTAAGTTTAAGGAGATGATGAGCTTATAAGAGATAGGAAGATAGAAAAATAGAGAGATAGGGAGCCTCTTGGATGCATGTTGCAGTAAAGGGCTCCCTATTTCTCTATTTTTCTATCTCTCTATCTTATTCAAATTTTTCCATCACCTTTTCCATCTCGCTCCTGATCTCCTCATTACACAAATTCCCAATACTGCCTTCGTGGGTATGGTGAAGTTTCTTTGAAGGATCGAAACTGAATTCTCCTTTTTCAATCCTGTTGCCCACTTCGCGGTAAGCATCACGGAATGAAATGCCTTTATTCACCAGTTCATTGACCGCTTCCACACTGAACAGGTATTTGTATTTTTCGTCAAGCAGAATTCCTTCTTTCACCTGCAGCCCGTCCAGCATCACCCTCATCAGCCTGATACACATGACAAGTTCCTGCATAGCGGGGAACAGGATCTCCTTGGTGAGCTGCATCTCGCGGTGATAGCCTGATGGGAGATTGGTGGTCAGCATGGTGAGTTCATTGGGAACAGACTGGATCCTGTTGCATTTGCCCCTTATCAGTTCAAACACATCGGGATTTTTTTTGTGCGGCATGATGCTGCTGCCGGTGGTCAGACTGTCTGGAAAACTTATGAAGCCGAACTGCTGATTCATATAAAGGCAGCAGTCCATGGAAAGTTTATTCAGTGTAGCGGCAACTGAACTCAGGGCCATGGAAACGAGCTTTTCGGTTTTACCCCTGCTCATTTGTGCATAGGCAGAGTTCCAATTCAGTGTTTCAAAGCGGAGAAGTTCGGTTGTGCGTTTGCGTTTGAGGGGGAATGAAGAGCCATACCCGGCGCCACTTCCAAGAGGATTCTTATTGGCAACGATATATGCAGCATGGATCATTTCCATATCGTCCACCAGGCTCTCTGCATAGGAACCCAGCCACAATCCAAAAGATGAAGGCATGGCCAGCTGCAGGTGGGTATAACCCGGTAAAAGATGATCCTTGTATTTTTCACTGGAGGCGATCAGCAGGTCAAAAAGTTGCTTTACTTCGGAGGTCAGTTCAAGGATTGATGCCCTGAGGAATAATTTGATGTCAACGGCCACCTGGTCGTTACGGCTACGCCCGCTGTGGATCTTCTTGCCGGCTTCCCCGATCTTTTTGGTGAGCAGGAACTCCACCTGGCTGTGTACATCTTCCACTCCCTCCTCGATCAGGAATCCCCCTTTTTCGATATCGGCCGCTATCTCTTTCAGTCCGGCAACAGCCAATGCAGCCTCTTCCGGTGTCATCAGTCCTGTTTCACCCAGCATGGTTACATGCGCAATGGATCCTTCCACGTCAAACGCGGCCAGCAACAGGTCAAACTCACGGTCACGACCAACCGTAAACCTCTCTATCAGTTCAGATACTTTTGTGCTGTCTTTCTGCCAGAGTTTCATTGCTTTGATTTATTGCGGAAATGCGAGTAACGCGGTGATGTTGATATAAAGTTCTATTCCCTGCCTGATCTCATCGACAAAGATAAATTCATCTGCGGTATGGCTGCGTGCTGAATCTCCAGGTCCGAGTTTTAAAGCAGGGCAGGGGATCAGTGCCTTGTCAGATGTTGTGGGTGAGCCATACACGGTTCTGCCCAGTTTTTTGCCGGCCACAACAAGTGGATGGTCTTCATGGATAATGCTGGACCTCATCCTGAAACTCCTGGGTGTGTATTCTGAGCTGACATTTTGTTTTATGGTATCCAGCACTTCTTCAAAACTGTAACATTCATTGACGCGGATATCAGTAACGAACCTGCAGGAGTCGGGAACCACATTATGGGCTTTGTTATCGGTTTCTATCACGGTAACCGTCATCTTCACCGGCCCGAGGAGGCTGGAGACCCTGGGGAACGAATAGCTGTTGAACCATTCAATATCTTTTACTGCTTTGGTAATGGCATTTTCCCCTTCGTTACGGGCTGCATGCCCTGAACGGCCTTTGGCAACGCAGTCAAGCACCATGAGCCCCCTTTCGGCGATGGCCATATTCAGCAAGGTGGGTTCTCCTACAATGGCACAGTCCGGGACAGGAAGATATTTCAGCGTGTATTCTATACCGTTAGGTCCTGATATTTCTTCCTCAGCCGTTGCGGCCATTACTATATTATAGGCCATGCCCTCTTTTTCATAGAAATGGAGGAAGCATGCGATCAGTGAAACCAGTGCACCGCCTGCATCATTACTGCCCAGGCCATAGAGTTTTCCGTCTTTTTCAACGGGGGTGAATGGATCAAGCGTATACCCTTTATTGGGTTTTACCGTATCGTGATGTGAATTCAGCAAGAGGGTGGGTTTGGCCGCGTCAAAATGTTTGTTGAGCGCGTAGATATTATTGCCAACCCAGCTATGTTCTACAGATCGGAGGGCAAGAAATTTTGATATTGCCCCGGCAGTGCCATGTTCCTCCTTTGAAAAAGAAGGTATGGAGATCAGCTCCTTCAACAGTGCTACTGCATTTTCAAATAATGGCTGATGTTCATTCATGTGTCAGTATTGTTCCTGTCCTGCCTTCAGTCAGAGCTTCAAGTTCTTCCGCTTTCCCGATGGTCACTCTGTTCACTCCGGATGCTATGGCTGCAAAGGCATTATCCAGTTTTGGTATCATACCTGCGAAGATCTTCTGTTCTTCACGGTACTGTTTGTACAGTGGCATGGTAAGCATTCGGATCAGGCTATTCTCATCATTTACATCTGTAAGCACTCCACTCTTTTCGAAAGAGTAGATCAGGTTCACAGCAAAATGACCGGCCAGGGCCGTGGCGATCTCCTGGGCAATGGTATCAGCGTTTGTATTCAACAGGGAGCCCTGCCCGTCGTGGGTTACAGGAGCTATAACTACGGTTATGTTGTTGTTCAATAACGAAACCAGGAATTCATCATTCACTTTTTTCACATCACCTACAAACCCATAATCAATGGCCGCGTTCTTCCTTTTCTCCGATAGTATGAGGTTGCCATCAGCACCGGTGAGTCCGATCGCATTGGCACCATGCATCTGCAGCGCCGCCACAATGTTCTTATTGATCAGGCCGGCATAGACCATAGTGATGATCTTCAGGGTTTCTGCGTCAGTGATCCTTCTTCCGTCCACCATCTGTTGCGGCACATGGAGATCGGCGGCAAGTTTTGTTGCCAGTTTGCCACCTCCATGGATCAGGATCTTCTTTCCTTTTAAAGTTGAAAAGGAAGACAGGAAGGTCGCCAGGCGATGTTCATCGTCTATGATATTCCCCCCGATCTTGATCACATATAAGGTCTCTTTCTGCATATCAGTTTGATTCAAGTATGGTGCTCAGTACGGCTTGTGCAGCCCAGACACGGTTAGAGGCTTCGGTAGTGACCAGTGAAGAAGGACTGTCCAGTACTTCGTCACTCAGTTCCACATTCCTGCGAACAGGAAGGCAATGCATGATCTTAGCATGATTGGTCACTTGTAGCTTATCATTGGTGAGCATCCATTTGGGATCGTTGCAATAGATCCTTCCGTAATCAGTATAAGTGCTCCAGTTCTTTACATATACGAAGTCGGCATCTTTCAGTGCAGCCTGTTGATCATAGATGATCGTTGCTCCTTTTGTGAATTTTTCATCCAGCTCATAGTCTTCAGGATGGGTGATCACAAAATCCGCTTTACCCCAGGCATTCACCCATTGGGAAAAACTGTTGGCCACGCATTGGGGCAGTGGCTTGACGTGAGGTGCCCAGCTCAGTACTACTTTGGGCCTGCGTTGTGCCGCCCAGGATGCCATGGATTCTTCCATGGTGATGATGTCTGTAAGGCTTTGCAGCGGATGCAGCGTGGCACTCTCCAGGCTTACTACCGGGATGCCGCAGTAACGGATGAATTGCTGGATATAGAGTTCACTGTAATCGTCTTCTTTATTCTTCAGCGAGGGGAATGTGCGGATGGCAAGTATGTCAAAATACTTTCCCATGATCGGGGCCGCATCTTTCACGTGTTCAACCGTGTTGCCACTCATGATGGCTTCATCTTCAAATTCAAGCGCCCATCCTTCCTGACCTACATTGAAAACAATGGCATCCATGCCCAGGTTCTGCGCAGCGATCTGGGTGCTCAATCGTGTACGCATGCTCGGATTCAGAAACAGGCATCCGATCCTTTTATTGGTACCGAGATCCCTGTGTTTGAATGGATGTTGTTTGTAATCAAGTGCCCTGGCCACCAGGGCGTTCATGTCCTTCACATCTTCTGCCGAGATGAAGTTTCTCATTACTGGTTGATATTTTGGGTTGTGCTGAACAAACTGAGTTCTTCCTGCAATGATTCAAGGAACTGATCTGCATCCTGTTTTCTCAAAGCAAGGGAAGGCAATAGACGGATCACACTTGGTTTTGCTTCACCAGTGAAGATCTTCTGATTCCAGAGCAGGTTCTTCCTGAGTTCTTTATATTCTTCAGGTACATCGAAACCGATCATCAGGCCACGGCCCCTTACATTTTTCAGTTCAGGAGTATTTTTCAGGGCATCTGAAATATATTGACCGATCTGGAACGCATTATTGATCAGTTGTTCAGATTCCATTACTTCAAGCACAGCCAGTGCAGCTGCACAGGCCAGGTGATTGCCACCGAATGTGGTCCCCAGCATAAAATGCTTAGGTTGTATTGCAGGGGAAATGATGATGCCGGCAACAGGGAAACCATTCCCCATTCCTTTGGCCATGGTATAGATATCTGCATTCACTCCAGCCCAATCGTGGCTGAAGAATTTTCCGCTTCTTCCGTATCCGCACTGGATGCTGTCTGCAATATATACTGCGCCATACTTATCGCAACATGTTCTGATGGCTTGCAGAAAAGATTCGCTGGCCACATTGATTCCGCCCACACCCTGAATACCTTCTATGATAACAGCTGCCACTTCGTTGCCATTGGCTGAAAAATAATCTTCCAGTGCCTGCTGATCATTGAAGGGAAGAAATACCACGTTCTCTGTCTGATTAACCGGAGCCACGAGGTTGGGATTATCTGTTGCTGCCACAGCAAGCGAGGTACGCCCGTGAAAAGCTTTTGAAAATGCGATCACTGTTTTTCTCCCGGTATGGAAAGAAGCCAGTTTCAGTGCATTTTCATTGGCTTCAGCTCCCGAGTTGCAAAGGAATAACTGGTAGTCTGGCTTGCCTGAGATCTTTCCCAGCTTGTCTGCCAGTTCCTCCTGCAGTGGTATGCGGATCGAATTCGAATAGAATCCAACTTTGTTCAATTGATCGGTCAGTCTCTGAACATAATGAGGATGGGTATGGCCGATGCTGATCACGGCATGACCACCGTAAAGATCCAGGTACTGAATGCCCTCATCGTCCCACACATAAGAACCTCTTGCTTTGACGATGTTGATATTGTTTATCGGATATACGTCGAATAATTTCATGTTGATTGTTTAAAAGTATGATGCTTTGAGGTCGAGCCCTGCACATTCGTCTATGCCGAACATCAGGTTCATATTCTGAACTGCTTGTCCTGAAGCTCCTTTGAGCAGATTATCAATCACAGAATGGATCACCAGTTTGGTACCTACCTTCTCAGGCTGGACAATACACTTGTTTGTGTTGACCACCTGCTTCAGGTAGATCGTATCGTGAGAAACATGTGTGTAGGGGTGCGGCTCGTAATAGTCCTCAAACAGCGAATAGATCTCTTCTGCATTCAGTTCACAGGTGATCATTGAGCTGATGAAAATGCCCCTGGTGAAATCTCCCCGCCAGGGTATGAAATTGAGTTCTACATCCTTATGTGGCTGATAATGTTGGATGCTTTCACCGATCTCACCAAGGTGCTGGTGACTGAGTGTTTTGTAGGCCTGTATATTATTTGCCCTCCAGCTGAAATGGGAAGTTGCGGTCAGGCTCTGGCCGGCACCGGTGGAGCCGGTGATGCCTGTGGTATGGATCTGCTCCAGCAGCCCTGCTTTGGCAAGGGGCAGGAGCCCAAGCTGAATGGCGGTGGCAAAACAACCGGGATTGGCAATGTTCTGCGCTGACCTGATCCTCTCCCTGTTCATTTCAGGGAGTCCGTATACAAACTCACGGTTACCTATAGTGGCAGTATCAACCAGCCTGAAATCATGGGAAAGGTCAATGATGCGGACCGAATCAGGAACTTCATTCTCCTGCAGGAATTTCCTGGCTTCGCCATGGCCCGCACAAAGGAAGATCACATCCACATCATTGTGGTGGGCGGCACTGAAGGTCATATTGGTTTCACCAAGCAGGTCTCCATGTATCTTATGTAAAGGATTGCCTGCATTGCTCTTACTCTGTATATAGGAGATCTTAGTATCCGGATGCCTGAGCAACAATCTGATCAGTTCGCCCCCGGTATATCCCGCACCTCCTATGATCCCTGCCTTTATCATTTGTTTTCCTCCTGTACCATATTCCATATGATGGTTTGGTTACCGAAAATCTTGCTGAAGCCTCTTACGTCCTGGCCCGTGAACCCGGTGTTCATTTCACCATACTTGCCGAATTTGCTGTTCATCAGGTCGTATGAAGATTCGATGCCGGTGACCTGGAACCTGTATGGCAGCAGTTGTACAAATACATTTCCGGTTACACATTGCTGTGAGTTTGTGAGGAATGCTTCAATATCCCTCATCACCGGATCCAGGATCTGTCCTTCGTGCAGCCAGTTGCCATAGAACTGCGAAAGCTGGTCTTTCCAGCTCAGCTGCCATTTGGTAAGCACGTGTTTTTCCAGGGCATGGTGAGCTTTCAGGATCACCATCGGCGCAGCTGCTTCGAAACCCACACGGCCTTTGATCCCTATGATGGTATCGCCGATATGAATATCCCTGCCAATGCCATAAGGTCCTGCGATGTTTTGCAGGTGCTTTATGGCTTCGGTAGGATGATCGAAGGTTTTATCGTTAACTGATTTCAGTTCTCCTTTTTCAAATCCGAGTTTGACGCTTTCTTCCGTTCCCGCCTTGGTCATTTGCGTGGGCCAGGCCGATTCAGGAAGGATACCATTTGAATTCAGTGTTTCTTTGCCTCCCACGCTGGTTCCCCAAAGCCCTTTATTGATGCTGTACTGGGCTTTTTCGAAGTTCATGTTCACGCCTTTCTGCTTCAGGTATTCTATCTCGGCTTCACGACTGAGCTTCAGATCCCTGATGGGGGTGATGATCTCCACCTGGGGGATCATGATATGGAAGATCATGTCGAAACGAACCTGGTCATTGCCTGCACCTGTGCTACCATGAGCCACTGCATCTGCTTTCAGGGCTTTTGCGTGCTCTGCAATGCTCAGCGCCTGTGAGAGCCTTTCTGCACTTACACTCAGCGGATAAGTGTTATTCTTGAGCACATTGCCATAGACCAGGTATCGGATGATGCGGTCGTAATAAGACCTCACAGCATTCACTGTAGTATGAGTTTTGACACCCAGGGCGTATGCGTGTTCCTCGATCTTTTTCAATTCATCTTCAGTGAATCCACCTGTGTTCACAATGATGCTGTGCACTTCATAGCCAAGATCCTCTCCCAGGTATTTCACACAGAAAGTTGTATCGAGGCCGCCACTGAATCCGAGTACGAGTTTTTTGCCAATACCCGGTTTATTATCTGCAGACATTTCGCTAGTTGGTTTAGAAGTTAAAGAAGTTGCCAAAGAGGGCTTTAGTGAGTACCGGTGTGTTCTTCCTGAAAGATTTCAGCAGTTTCCACTGCTTGAAGTTCATCAGTCTTTCCAGTACTGATTTCTTCTCTTCGAAGAATTTGGTGGTCTCCTCAGGCTCGTAGTGATCTTTTGGATCGTAGAGCATGGCTGTGCACATACAGTTCTTCCTGTCTTTGCTCATCAGGATCTCGTAGTTGACACAACTCTTGCATCCTGCCCAGAAAGCTTCGTCCTGGGTGAGTTCCGAGTAGGTGACGGGTTCATAGCCCAGTTCACTGTTGATCTTCATCACGGCAAGGCCTGTAGTGAGGCCAAAGATCTTGGCCTCCGGATATTTGGTTCGGCTGAGTTCAAATATTTTTCGTTTGATGGCACGGGCCAGTCCGCTTTTCCTGAAAGCAGGAGCCACGATGAGTCCTGAATTGGCCACATATTCACCTTCCCAGGTTTCAATGTAGCAGAACCCGGCCCATTCGCCCGCTTCGCTGAGTGCGATCACGGCCTTGCCTTCGCGGATCTTCTGGACAATATAATCGGGTGATCGTTTTGCAATACCGGTTCCCCTGGCCTTTGCTGATTCGGCCATTTCATCACATATAGTCTGGGCAAAATGCTCGTGTGATGCATCCGCCACCAGGATCTGGAATTTTTGCTGCTGTTCCATTATGTTGAGTCTAAGAAAATTAAAATTGATAAAACAGTGTTACCTGTATGTAAACGATAGTTCTGCCGCCTGGGCAGTCACTATAAAAGTGGTAGTATCAACGTCGTACCCAAAAGGGGAATGGCCTGGATACAAAAACTGTCCTGGGGCTGACAGGAAAAACCCAACGCAATATGGCAGACCCGAGGGCTGCTTCAGCGATTGATATGGTCAGGTTTTTTTTCATTTCTTCTAATATGACGCTGGTTCTTGAATTAAGGGATACAAAGGAACGCATTTATTTCAAAATATTTTCAAAAAGTTTGGCGCTCAGCATCCTGCCTCCGTCCGCACAATCTGCAACTTGCCTCTGCAACCTGCAACCTGCCACCTGCCACCTGCTATGACCGGTGGCTTAAATCGATTATGAACCGCAACGGGGATCGAATTGGTTCAACTATCTTGCCGCCCTAATTTCTAACTATGCGTGTATTGTTTTTGCTATTATTGGCAGCATCGAGTGTTTGCCAGGCACAGATCGATGAAAAAGATGTGACCCGGGTGCTGACAGTGCTGTCTGCCGATTCCATGATGGGCCGCCGGGCAGGAACCGTTTATTCCGATAAAGCAGCTGCTTTTATTGCATCGGAATTCAAGAAAGCCGGCTTGAAAACCATGCCTTCACAGGATGGATATCTCCAGAAATTTGATATGATCAGGTCAGTCACAGAGGAAGCTGTAGTGACAGTAGACGGTGTACCTGTTGATCCCAAAGATGTGCTTGTTTTTGCTGAAGACGCTGAGATCAACTGGAGCACAGGCAGTGCTGAGAAGATCTGGCTCGATAAAGGCAATAATTTCGGACAAAAAGTATTCGGGCTTACCAGCGAAAAAGGCAATCGGATCGTGTTTGCAGACAGTTCTTATCGCAGGGTATTGAAGAGATTAAGTTCATTTCCGATGCAGAGATTCGGCGGTACCGGGAATCTTATCGTAGTGCTCACTACTGCGGAGCCAGCCAGCTGGACCGCAAAACTGAAAAGCAAGATCCAGACAACGGGTTTTCAGAATGTAGTGGGTATGATACCGGGAAGGAAAACAGATGAATATGTGATCTTCTCCGGCCATTACGATCACCTGGGGGCAGGTGCTTCCATGTCGGGCGCAAAGCCTGTTGATGGCGACTCTATCTATAATGGCGCCAATGATGATGCATCAGGCACTACAGCAGTGATCGCTCTTGCGAAACATTTTGCCCGAATGAAAATGCAACCCGAACGCACCTTGTTGTTTGTCACATTTACAGCCGAAGAATCAGGAGGATACGGATCATCCTATTTTTCAAAACAACTCGCACCTGAAAAAGTAATGGCCATGTTCAATATCGAGATGATCGGCACAGAGAGTAAATGGGGTAAGAACAGTGCCTACATCACAGGATATGAGCGGTCTGATTTTGGAAAAATATTGCAGGCCGACCTGGCCGGAACAGCATTCAATTTTTATCCCGATCCTTATCCGCAGCAGAATCTGTTTTTCCGCTCAGACAATGCAACCCTTGCCAGGCTTGGAGTCCCGGCCCATACCATTTCAACTTCCAAGATGGACAGTGAAGAATTCTATCATACCGTAAATGATGAGATCGGCACGCTGGACATGAAGAACATGACCGAGATCATCAAGGCCATTGCATTAAGCAGCAAAGCCATCATTGATGGTGGTAAAACTCCAACAAGGGTAGGGAAAATAGAGAGATAGTTAGGTAGGGAGATAGAGAGCATTCTCAGTAAGAATGCTCTCTATTTCCCTAACTCTCTATTTGACTATCTTATCGCTGTGTACTGCGCTGCTCATCTCTTTCAATAAACTCAGGTCTTTTTCGATCGCATTTCCAACAACAATAATATCAGCTCCGGCGCGGCAATTGAGATAGGCTTTTTCAGGATCCGTGATCCCGCCGCCAACGATGAGTGGAATGGAAATATGTGTAGCCACTGAAGCGATCATACCTTCGCTGATGGGCCTGCGGGCGCCGCTTCCAGCGTCCATATAGATCAGTTTCATGCCCAGCATTTCACCGGCCATGGCCGTACAAACAGCGATCTCTTTTTTATCGTGCGGTATGGGAGCCGCATTGCTGATATAGGATACGGTTGTTGGCGCACCACCATCGATCACCATATAACCGGTTGACATGATCTCCAGCCCGCTTTGCCTGACCATGGGCGCTGAGATCACGTGCTGGCCGATCAGCAGTTCCGGGTTACGCCCGGAGATCAGTGAGAGGTATAACAATGCGTCGGCATATGGCGTGATCTGGTTGGGACTTCCCGGAAACAGTATTACGGGTATGTCGGTCTCCTTTTTGATGTTTTGCACCACCTCGTCCAGGTGGTTGGTCACTACCAGGCTGCCGCCCACAAACAGGTAATCCACGGAGGCGTCATTCGCCAATGTGCATAGCTCCGTGATCTGCTCAGCATTCACTTTGTCAGGGTCAACCAGCACGGAAAAAGCTTTCTTCCCGGTTTTCTTGTGGTCCGCTATTTGTTGGTAGATGGATGGCATCAATGATAATTACGACTTAGGCAAAAATGCCTTAATAAAGTCAAAAGTCAAAAGTAAAAACTAAAAAAACTCCGTTCAGACTGATTTGCAGGGGATAAAGCTGAAAACCGCAATTTTCCAAATTTTTTTTCCTTCCTTTTGGTATAATTAACGGGGATAAGTCGGAAAATTGTGTCCCATTGTGGCTTTCCAATCCTTATCCACATGCTGTTGATATTTAGGGTCTTGGGTGAAGGGTTTAGAAAATTATTTTCGTCTTCCCCTTAAAGTTTTTAAGGAATTTTTAAAACATTTTTAACAATAATATAAAGCACCTATGGCCAATGAGACAATCCAACAGCCCGGAGGATTAGAATTCCGCAGGCAGTTCACCCGTGACGATATCAATGTATTCGACATGTTCGAGTACGATTACCGTACATCTGTGATCAGGAACCCGAGTGGCGAGATCGTGTTTGAGATGAACAATGTGGAGGTGCCAAAAAGCTGGAGTCAGATCGCCACTGACATCATCGCACAGAAGTATTTTCGTAAAGCTGGTGTGCCGCAGCCTGATGGAAGCTTAGGCCGTGAGACTTCGACCAAGCAGGTTGCCCATCGTATGGCTAACTGCTGGAGGGTGTGGGGAGAGCGATATGGTTATTTCGCTTCTGAGAAAGATGCCCAGGTGTTTTATGATGAGCTTGTTTATGCTATTCTGAACCAGGCCTGTGTACCCAACTCACCTCAGTGGTTCAACACCGGTTTGTATGAAAGTTATGGTATCAAGGGTAAGCCCCAGGGTCACTATTATGTAGATCCGGTAGATGGTGTATTGAAGAAATCAACTTCTGCCTATGAGCGCCCCCAACCCCATGCCTGCTTCATCCTGAGTGTTGAAGACGACCTGGTGAACGATGGTGGTATCATGGACCTCTGGGTAAGGGAAGCCAGGATCTTCAAATATGGCTCTGGCGTGGGAACCAACTTCTCTAACCTGAGGGGTGAGGGCGAGAAACTGAGCGGCGGCGGTACTTCATCCGGCCTGATGAGTTTCCTTAAAATAGGTGACAGGGCAGCAGGTGCGATCAAAAGCGGTGGAACAACCAGGAGGGCTGCCAAAATGGTCTGCCTGGACCTTGACCACCCCGAGATAGAGAAATTCATCGACTGGAAAGTGGAGGAAGAAAAGAAAGTAGGTGCTCTTATTGCGGCAGGTTATTCCAGCGATTATGAAGGAGAAGCATACCGTACCGTATCCGGACAGAACTCCAACAACTCCGTTCGTATCCCTAATTCATTCTTCG
>DATGXN010000197.1:0-31075 GCA_035298945.1 Chitinophagaceae bacterium
GCATTTCCTGCGTCAATAATGGGCAATAACGATGCATTTTTCCTGAGTGCTTCATCTCGTTCGCGTACCATCACCCAGTGACGGATGTTCAGTTTGTTCTGGTCTGCCAGTTCTTTCAACCAGGCTACATCGTTAAATGATGAACCGGCATCTACAAAACTGGTTACCCCGTTTCGCAAACATTCCTGTTCAGCCAGCGATATACTTTTCTGCCAGTCCGCCTTACGTTCTTCAACCGGCCTCTTGCTGAGCCAGCTACCATATGCGAAACTGACAAGACTCTGGGCCCTTTCTTCCAGTACGCCCACGATCCTGCCATCCTTATCTTTCACAATATCACCTCCTGGCGGATCAGGTGTTTTTTCGGTTATGCCTGCCAGTTGCAATGCCTTACCGTTAACATATGAGCTATGTCCGCTGGCATGTGAAAGCAATACGGGATTATCCGGCGACACTTTGTCCAGGTCCTGGTAATAAGGATAGCCCATATGATTTTTCTTCGGCACCCTGTCCCATTTCTCCTGGTGCCAGCCCCGGCCCACGATCCAGTCTCCTGGTTTTGCTTTTTTGGCGGCATCCTTCACCATGGCCAGGATCTCATCCCAGTTCTTCGCCTTCATCAGGTTTAAATTGATGAGGGATGCGCCCATCCCATGTATATGCCCATGGCCTTCGATGATCCCGGGCATAAGGAACTGCCCCCTGGCATCGATCTGTTTGGTATTGGTTCCGATATGATGCTTTAGTTCTTCGTTACTGCCAACAAAAACGATCTTGCCATCTTTGATCCCCACCGCATTGGCCTTAGGCCTCGATGGATCTACCGTATAGACATTGGCATTCCAGATGAGCAGGTCAGCTTCCTGCGCAACTGCTGCACTACATATGCAAAGACAAATAACACCAAGCACCCAATTTTTCATAGATCAGATATAACTGTTCACGATATTTTCAAGCCATTCCTGCTTACCACTGGTTTGTTTAGGCTCACCATGGCTGATGGCAAAATCACGAAGGTCTTCCAGTTTCAGCTTGCCCTCTTCAAATTCTTTTCCTTTTCCTGCATCGAAAGAAGCATACCGGTTTTTCCGGAACTGCTTATAAGAAGATTTAGCAAGAATGCTTTCCGCTATGATCGCAGACCGTGCAAATGCATCCATACTTCCGATATGGGCATGGAAGATATCTTCAAGATCTGTTGAGTTGCGCCTGGTTTTAGCATCAAAGTTGACACCACCGCCAGCAAATCCTCCTGCTTCCAGGATGATCAGCATGCATTCAGTCATCTCGTTAAGATCCATAGCAAACTGGTCAGTATCCCATCCATTCTGGGCATCACCCCTGTTGGCATCTATACTACCCAGCATACCTGCATCTGCAGCTGCCTGTAACTCGTGCTGGAAGGTATGGCCAGCCAGTGTGGCATGGTTCACTTCCACGTTCAGTTTGAAATCTTTATCAAGACCATGATGACGAAGGAATCCGATCACGGTTTCTGCATCGAAATCGTATTGATGTTTTGTTGGTTCGCAGGGCTTAGGTTCAATAAAGAATACACCCTCAAAACCATTTTTGCGTGCATAGTCCTTCGCCATATGAAGGAATCGCGCCAGGTGGTCTTTCTCGCGCTTCATGTCAGTATTGAGAAGGGTCAGATATCCTTCCCTTCCTCCCCAGAATACATAATTCTCGCCACCCAGTTTAATAGTGGCATCCAATGAGTTCTTGACCTGTGTGCCGGCATAAGCCACTGCCGAAAAATCAGGGTTGGTGGATGCGCCGTTCATATAACGGGGATTGGAGAAAACATTCGCAGTACCCCATAACAGTTTTACACCGCTGGCAGCTTGTTTTTCCAGTGCATAATCCGTGATCTTCTGCATCCGCAGTTCGTACTCAGTAATATTCTGGCCTTCATCAACCAGGTCTACATCATGAAAACAATAATAGTCTACTCCGAGTTTTGTGAAGAATTCGAAAGCCGCATCCATTTTCGCATACGCACGCTGCATAGGATCTGCGGCCTGGTCCCAGGGAAAATGTTTAGTGCCGGGGCCAAAAGGATCAGCGCCGGTATTGCAGAATGTATGCCAGTAACAAACTGCAAACTTGAAAAATTCTTTCATGGTTGTCCCGCCAATAGGCCTGCTGGGATCATACCATTTATATGCTAAAGGATTGTCTGACTCACGACCTTCAAACCAGATCTGTCCAATACCGGGGAAGTATTCTTTGTTACCAAGAGTGATCATAAATTAAAAATTAAAAAGTCAAAAAGTTTGGGGGCTTAAGTTATCGAAACCTTTCCAATTTTGACTTTTGAATTTTGACTTTTGCCTTTAATTTATGTAGTGCGCTCCATCCGAAGAACCCTCGAACAATTTCAGCGCCTTTCCCGTTTCTTCCTCCATGATCTGCCTGATCTCCAGCAGGGTTTCATATCCCTGTTCCGATCCTACCATAACAGTTACGGTTCCCCCGCTCCCTCCACCACTGATCCTTGCCCCATATATATCATTTTCCGGGCCCCTTCTTTGTCTGACGAGCTCCACTATCCTGTTCGTTACCGGCTCACCCAGCCCCACTGAATTATAACCGTCGTGCGAGGCAAGCATAAGCATACCCAGGCTGATCATCGACATTTCCCTGTCTTCCGTTTGCTCTATATCTTCCAACACCCGCTGAAAGGTCCGGATCCGGCTGTTCTCAGCCACCGGATGTAAAGCGGCATGGTATAGGTGGTATACCGTATCAGGGTCTACCCGGGTCACAGGATCGATATGTATCCCAAATTCCTCCAGGAAATCACGGCCCTTCATTTGCCCTGGAATCAAGGGGGCATATATGGATTGAAAATCTGCGGGTGAAATATTGGCCCAAAATCCTCCAAAAGGGATCGATGAGGCATCCATGAGCTGCTCTTTGGGCACTCCCTGGCGGATCATGGCTACGGTAAATGCCATGAAAGCTGCAGTTCTTACGTCACTATAAGATGCTCCACTAACAGCATGCCTTACACCACTGTCAAGCCCAAAAAACCTGATGCCTTCCGGTATCCTGATGGGCTGAAATATCTCGTGGGGTTGGCATATTATGGGAAGAAGATGATCTTCTTTGCCCATATTCACCGAAAGCTGGTCCATGAGTCCACAGGCAGCGCCCACCACCAGGTTCTCCACTTTTTGGGCCAGCAGGGCCAGCTCCATAGGATCGAGCCTTAACCCGTAGGCCTTGCAAATCGCATGCATGGTAGCCACTTCAAGCGAAGCCGATGACGACACACCCTTGCCTATAGGTACATCCCCACTGACCCTGATATGTGCACCTACATAGGCCAGTCCTTTTTCGGCTTTCAATACGGCAAAGCATCCTACGATATAGGCTGCCCAGTTTCCTCCGGGTCTTTTTCTCAAAAAATCACCCAACTCACGGTAAGGGATACCTGATATTTCCTCCAGGCTGATTTCGAAGACCTCTTCTGCATGCGTTGATTCAACGACGAACCGCTCTCGCCCCTCGCCTCCCACCTCAAGCCTCACGATTGTCCGTTCTGCAATGGGCATCTGCAATAACAACGATCCGCTGTAATCAGCAATTCCACCCATCACATCGAGGCGACCGGGCGCAATACCGATTGACGGATTGGCGGATTGGCGGATTGTCGGATTATCCTGGAACATTGTTTAAAATTATCCCGTTAATCCGTAAATCTCCGCAACTCCGCCGCTTTTTCTTCAGGTATGGTATCTGCCATGAAAGTATCTGCACCAGTCTCAGGACCCGCGAGGTATTTCTGCAAACCGGGCTGGCGCAAAGGAGGACAAATATTCAGATGCATGTGGTAGCCTTCGTAATCGCCACCGTCAACCGGGGCCTGGTCAAATGCCATGATATAAGGAAACCTGGTTTTGAAGTTGGCATCGTATGCCCGGGTTACACGCTGATAAATTTCTGCCAGGCTTTTCAGTTCTTCATCACTCATGGTGATCAGTGTGGCATGCCTGTTTTTGGGGAAGATGTATGTCTCGTAAGCAAACCTGGCAAAATAAGGAATGAATGCGATGGCATGGTCATTCTCAGCGATGATCCTCAGTTCATCTTTCTTCTCTGCATTGATGATATCTTCAAAAATGTTCCTCCCGGTCTCAACTTCATATTCTTCCATGGCTTTCAGTTCTTTCCTGAAAACATTGAATACAAAATCCGTAGCATAGATCTGGCAGTGCGGATGGGGATTGGAAACACCCACGATATCCCCTTTGTTTTCAAAAATGAGTACCGACTTCACAGTCTCATGCCCCCGGAAAAAGACCATCTCATCACGAAGAGCGAGAAATACCGATGCAATGGAATCCACATCCAGGTCAGTAAGGGTAACATTATGTCGCGGATCGTAACATACTACTTTGGCGATGCCCCTGGCGCCTGATCTTTTATATAAGCCGCCATGCAGATCAACCACTCCCGGATCAGGAGCGTTCATACCTACAACCGGGTGATCGTTCTCAAAAATATATACATGCTTATAATCCGGATTCTGCCTGCCGCTTACCCTGGTATTGCCAGGACATAAATAACAACCCGCATCAAATGCAGGAAGTTCAGACTTCTTTTCAATAATGTCGAAGTTCCAGGGCCTGCTGTTACGATGTGCAGCATACACAACCCATTCCTGGCGCAAAGGGTGCCAGCGCTTTTCCCACTTACCTTCCCAGTTTCCTCCTGGCTCCATGATCTTTTATTTTTCAAGGTGCTGTTTCCATTTCGAGTAGGCCTCCCCGTAAGTATCTTTCAGTTCTGATGTTGGCACATATTCACACACCCTCGTCATGCCCCTGAAACACTCATCCCGGTTCCTGAATATCCCTGCGCCCAATGCTGCACCTCGCGCTGCACCAACAGCGCCATCAGTATTATACAGTTCCAGTTTTGCGCCACTGGTATTGGCAAAAGCTGTGGCAAATACCTTGCTCAGGAACATATTGGCATAACCCGCTCTCACCGTACTGATCTCCATCCCCATCTCTTTCATCACTTCCATTCCATACTGCAATGCGAATACAATACCCTCCTGTGCCGCCCTGATCACATGCCCTGCATGATGGCGGTTGAAAGAGAGGCCACGCATCGCTCCACCAGGTTCCTTATTTTCAAGTACCCGCTCCGCCCCGTTGCCGAATGGATAAAACATTACACCATCTGCACCCGGAGAAACCTCGGCTGCCTTCACATTCATTTCTTCATAACCCATTCCACTGAAGAAATTTTTCCTCAGCCAGCTGTTGAGGATGCCCGTTCCATTGACGCAAAGCAATACCCCCAGTCTTACCGCCGGATCCATATGATTCACGTGGGCGAAACTGTTCACCCGGGATTTGGGATCATAGTTGATCTTTTCAGTCACCCCATACACTACACCCGAAGTGCCAGCCGTGGCTGCAACATCCCCTGGCTCCAGCACATTCAGGCTCCAGGCATTATTGGGCTGATCACCCGCCCGGTAACTGACTGGAATACCTGCCTGCACACCCAGCAAAGCCGCTTCATTTTCCCGCAGCCTGCCCTGCAATCCGAAGGTTGGAACTGTATCCGCCAACAGAGAGGAATCGATATCGTAATATTTCAGAAGATCATTCGCTATATCAGCTGAAGAAAAATCCCAGAGGATCCCTTCAGACAGTCCAGATACTGTTGTAACAATATCACCTGTAAGCTTTGCCGCAATGTAGTCGCCGGGCAGCATGATCTTATAGATCTGCTGATAAATTTCAGGTTGATTTTCCTTCACCCATTTGAGTTTGGAAGCGGTGAAATTTCCAGGCGAATTGAGATAATGTTTCAATACAAATTCTTCACCCATGTCAGCTGCCGCAGCATTGCCAAAAGGCACTGCCCTGCTGTCGCACCAGATGATCGAAGGTCGAAGGGGTTTCATGTTCCTGTCCACACATACCAGCCCATGCATCTGGTAAGATATCCCGAT
Source organism: Chitinophagaceae bacterium (assembly GCA_035298945.1). Taxonomy (GTDB): domain Bacteria; phylum Bacteroidota; class Bacteroidia; order Chitinophagales; family Chitinophagaceae; genus Pollutibacter. The sequence goes on from DATGXN010000197.1 coordinate 5,984, forward strand.
CGCCATAACATCTACCGGAAACCAGTTGACCTGTTTCTTTAATAACGCTACGGCATTGATCAATTCTGCCCACCACATGTCCGGATCCTGTTCTGCAAATCCTGGTGCAGGAGCTGAAATGGACATTTCAGAAGCAGGCGAAAATGCAATGGCCGCAGGCGTTCCGGTTTCAATATCCAGCAACGCAGCTTTCACTGAAGAAGATCCGATATCGAATCCCAATACATATCTTCCCATATCTATCCTTGTTGTTCGAACACCAAATATAATGCAGCCAGTATACCCGTAATAATGATCACACCTACAGTAAATGCAGGATGTGTTTTGAAGAGAGAACGGTCAACTTCAATTCTATGCTCCTGTGTTTTGCTGTGTGAATCGGTAAGACTAACCACAAACATCAGGGCCACACAGATCACGAATACCCAGCCCATCCTGTCAAGGAAAGGCATATTGGGAAATCCGAATTTGAAGATCATGGATAAAAGAAATCCAGAGATGATGGCAGTCATAGCCGCCCTGGCCGTAGCCCTTTTCCAAAAGAATCCCAAAATGAAAATACAGAACACACCGGGTGATATAAAACCGGTATACTCCTGTATATACTGGAATCCACCTTTCTTGTCAATGCCAAGAAAAGGAGAAATGGCAATGGCGAGTACCATGGCTACCAATATACTGATCCGGCCCACGTTCACCAGCTTTGTATCACTGGCATCCCGGTCCACATATTTTTTATGAATATCAAGCGTGTAGATAGTAGCTATACTATTGGCCTTACCAGCAAGCGATGCCACAATCGCAGCCGTGAGCGCCGCAAATGCGAGACCTTTTAATCCACTTGGCAGCAGGTTCAGCAGCACAGGATAGGCCCTGTCAGGATTGAGCTCGCCGGCCTGCATCATTTCAGGCTGGAACATGCCCTGTTTATGCAATACATAGGCAGCAATGCCGGGCAATACCACAATCACCGGCATCAACAATTTTAAGAAAGCTGCAAACAGGATGCCGTTACGTGCAGTCTTAAGATCCGCTCCCAATGCACGCTGTGTGATATACTGGTTACAGCCCCAATAGTTCAGGTTCACGATCCACATACCGCCTACCAGTACAGTGAACCCTGGTAGATCCATATAGTTTGGATTCCCTTTTTCGTACACCATATCAAAATGGTCTGACGCTTGTTTCATCATGGTGTTGAATCCATTGACCAGGCCCGTGGTCTGGAAATGGTCCGATACCAGATTGATGGCCAGGTAAGTAGTGGCAAGTCCACCAAGTACCAGGAAGAATACCTGCACCACGTCAGTATATCCGATCACTTTCATCCCTCCAAGCGTGATGATAATGGCGAATATGGCCAGGAAGATCATGCATAGCGTGAAATTGTACCCGGAAATGGTACTTACCGCCAGTGCTCCGAGGTAAAGTATAGACGTAAGATTGACAACAACATAAAGCAGGAGCCAGAAGATGGCCATCACCATACTCACAGATTCACTATACCGCTTGGTTAGAAACTGCGGCATGGTGTAGATATGGTTCTTCAGGTAAATAGGCATAAAGAATACAGCTACGATCAATAACGTAGCTGCAGCCATCCACTCATAAGTAGCAATGGCAAGTCCCATTTTAAATCCTGAACCACTCATCCCGATGAACTGCTCAGCAGAAATATTTGAGGCGATCAACGAAGCTCCTATGGCCCACCAGGTCAATGTACCTTCAGCCAGGAAAAAGTCCTTGGTTCCGGTTTCAGCTTTCTTCTTGCGATGATAGATCCAATATCCGTACGCACTTACAACAACGAAATAAAACAGGAATACGGCTAAGTCGCGGGCTGTTAGTTGAGGCATGTGATTAGGTAAAAAGTCAAAAGTAAAAAGTCAAAAAATGGACGAGAAGATAAGAAAAAGTTGAAACAACAATTCAGTGAAAAACTAAAATGGCTTAATACCACCCCATTTTTGACTTTTGACTTTTGAATCCTGACTTATTTCGTGGAGAACCTGAACACTGTGGTACTCCTGTGCTCCTGCCCGGGTTTCAACACGGAAGAGGGGAATGAAGGCTGGTTGGGAGAGTCAGGGAAATGCTGTGTCTCCAGGCAAAATCCCGTTCTGTGCCCATAAACCGAACCCTTACCTTTTTCAGACCCGTTCAGGAAATTACCCGTATAAAACTGTACGCCGGGCTCCGTTGTATGCACCTCCATCACCCTGCCCGAAATCGGAGCCTGCACCCGGGCAGCCAATTTCATGGTACCGGCTTCGCCATTCAGCGCAAAATTATGATCGTAACCCAAACCGTATTTTATCTGCTGGTCCAGGCTGTCATTGATCCTCTCCCCGATCTTGTGAGGACTGGTGAAATCGAAAGGGGTCCCCGCTACTTTTCTCACTTCACCCAGGGGTATCAGGGTGCTGTCAACCGGCGTGAATCCATCTGCATTGATCATGATCTCATGATCAAGGATATTACCCTGCCCCTGGCCCTCCAGGTTGAAATAGGTATGATTGGTGACATTCAGCACCGTGGCCTTGTCAGTAGTTGCACCGTAATCAATATGCAATGAATTATCATTCTTCAGGCTATACCTTACAGCTACAGTTAAATTCCCGGGATATCCTTCCTCACCGTCTTTACTGGTATACGTTAACGTTAGTCCATTATCGTCCTGTTTCGCATCCCATACCATTTTGTCAAATCCCCGGGTTCCTCCATGTAAACTATTCGGTCCGTTATTTTTTGCCAGGTTATACGTGACGCCATCCAGTTTGAACTGGCCGTTCGCAATACGATTTGCATATCGGCCTGCAACACATCCAAAATAAGAACCGCCATTATAATAGCCCTGTATGCTGTCGTACCCCAGCACCACATCGTCTTTTTTCCCGTTCTTATCTGCAACCAGCAGGGACACAATGGTAGCCCCGTAGTTGGAGATCATGACCTCCATACCATTTGCATTGGTAAGCCGGTACAACTTGATGATACGGTTTTCCAGTGTATCGGTATAGCGTACCTCTACAGATTTGTCCATGGTCTCTTCGTTATGATTTGAAAGAATACAGGAGTTCAATAAGAACATCGATGTGATCAAAAAGAAAAACTTCATGCGGTTTTTTCCGGAAGTTATGAAATCTCCCTCGCACCATCACCGGTGACTACTTCATTTGAATGCAACTCCTTACCGGTATTTTGCTTATACACAGGCCCTATCTTTTCCAAAAGTGCTGCAATAGAGTCTTTATGTATGATATTGATCGTGCAACCACCAAAACCTCCGCCCATCATCCTGGCGCCCAATACAAAGGTTTCCTCTTTCACCAGTTTAACCAGCAGGTCCAGCTCCCTGCAACTGACTTCATAATCGTACTGAAGTCCGGCATGGGATTCATAAAGTAGTTGCCCCAGCTTGTCCAGGGAACCCTGCCGGAGTGCTTCACAGGCTTTGTCTACCCGCCTATTTTCTTCCACCACATAATAACATCTCCTATAGATCAGGGGATCCAGCTCTTGTTTATGGGTTTCCAGCATTTCAGTGGTAACATCCCTTAACTGTTTTACCCCGGGATGATATTTTCGGATTATTTGCACGCCTTCTTCACATTGCTGCCGGCGTACATTGTATTCGGAAGAAGCCAGTTCATGTTTAATGCCGGTATCCAATAAAACGATCTTATAATTCCCCAGGTCCAGGGGTGCGTAATAGAAATCAAGGGACCGGCAGTCGAGGTGTATGGCATGGCCTTGTTTCCCATGTAAACTGGCGAACATATCCATGATGCCTACTTTGAGGCCTATGTATTGATGCTCGGCTCGCTGCGCCAATAATGCGAGTTCAAGTCTGGTATAGTTATATTGCTCTAATTCATTGATCGCAAATGCTGTCACCGTTTCTATTGCTGCGGAAGATGAAAGTCCGGCCCCGATGGGTACGTCCGCAGCCAGCACGGCATTGAATGCCCTTGGCTCCTTGCCGTCTCTCCGGAACTGATCAATAATGCCTGACAGGTAATCAGGCCAACCTTTAGGGTGCTTAGTAATATTTCCAAAATCAATGGTCACCTCATCAGAGAAATCAGCGGAGATCCATTTCCCAATGCCGGATTCAGCAGGTCCGATAGCCAGGTAAGCCGCCTTATCTATGGCCGCCGGCAAAACCAGTCCTCCATTGTAATCAGTATGCTCGCCAATGATATTTACACGCCCTGGAGCCGAAAACACACGCGGTGTGTCAGAAAACTGCTGCTGATAGATCTGCCTTACTTTCTCTGCTAATGACATGAATTAAATTAAAGTTGTCAATCTAAACAAAAAACTTATACCACCATTAAACTGCAACCCCGTATGTCAGAATTATCCACCCTGCCTGTCACCTCAAAACTTCCATCGGGGTAAAGTTTGCCAGCATCTTCTGTTGCAATGAATGCACAGGAATAGAGGTTGGCCAGGTCGATGACATTAATGATCCCCCGCTTTACCATGGGGCCTGAATCATGGACATGGAGAGGATCATCTTCATCCCTAACCAGTATTTTCATGGTATCTGATACATGGAATATTCCCTCTCCTTTTGAGTAACCCTGGGAGAGTAGCTCAGTCATCCCATATTCAGAGTGTATTTGTTGAACTTCCAGTTGCGCTTTAAGCAGATCATGTACCTGCTGCCGCGTCATTTCTTCCCTCCTGCCTTTCATGCCCCCCGTTTCCATCACCACGGTATGTTCAAGTTTCATGGGAAATTTCTCCGCAAAGTCCAACAGCGCAAAACTGACACCAATAAGCAGCGTCTTCTGCTTTCTCTGTTCCAGAAGTTTTAATGTTTCAGCCAGGTGCTCAAACTCGTAGAGATAAAACCCACTTTCTTTTTCTGAACTTATTTTCACCAGTTCTTCCACCATGTATACCAGTGAAGAATGCTGCCTTTCCAGGTAAGATGGAAGCAGCCCTATGATGCACCAGTCCGCCGGATCGCCGTAGAACTTCCTGAATCCCTTCAGGAAACTCTCCCTGTAGATCCCTGCCTCCTTCACTAAATGCCTGCTATTCACTGATCCTGTGGTGCCGCTGCTCTCGAAAATGGCCTGGGGTTCAAAATCCCCGCAAACTACCTGGTGTGTTTTAAAAAAGCTAACCGGGAGAAATGGGATATCAACCAGTTTTTTTACATCGAGGAGTCTGATTCCCAATAGTTCAAGATACTGGCGGTAAACAGGATTGCTCTGGGCCTGGAACCTGAAGATCTCCAGTGCTTTGGCTTCAAATCCGGAAATGTTAAAATCAAACAGCCCTTCAGCTAATTTCGTATGGTCACTTAGGTAATTCAAGCGGGATAAATTACATTTGATTGTTAATCTGAATTGATGAAGAATTACTTTCTTACCGGTCTGTTGCTGTTGATCATTGTTTCCTGTAGCAAAGATACCTTTCAAAGTAAACCGCAGCTCACATTGAAATCAGTCAGTTCAAATGTGGTTCCGGTTAACAGTGGTTTCCAGGTGACCATGAGGCTGACAGACAAAGAAGGCGATTTTTACGACACCATATGGGTGAGCAAAATAACTACCCGTTGTCCCAGTTCAAACTTTGCAGATTCACTTTTGTACCGGGTTCCCAGCGATGCTCCCCGTACCAATAATTTCGATGGCGAAGTTGTGGTAACCTTCAATTATTTCGATATCCAGCCGCGCTGCATTCGACCTGACACAGCGGTATTCAGTTTCTGGATGAAAGATAAAAAAGGAAACAAAAGTGACACGGTACGTACTGCCCCTATCATCATCCTCAGACCATAAAATGATTTGAGAAGCGCATTACTCAGATTATTCATCTATCCAAATTTCTTCATTGCTACTGTTGCAGTAATGATGGCCTGGGAAACCCAGTACCTCAATGGCTTCCTGGATCCGGTTTATCTCTGTTTCATATTCTTTTCAACCCTGCTGAGTTATAGCTTCCATTCCATCGTGAACACGGTATACAGAGACGTTTCCCCAAGGCACGACTGGAACTATCGTAACAGGAAATTCCTGTATGTCATGCTGTTCATTTCAACAGTGGTTTGCGGCGGAATATTCCTGGCCAATTATCTTCACAAAATTATTCCGTTCGTAGTTGCGGGGCTCCTGACTTTTGTTTATTCGGCCCCCAATATGGAGGGCAGAGTTTTTGAATTCATGCGCAGGATCGCATTTGGCAAAACCATCTTCCTGGCCTTCATGTGGACCTATGCCACCACCATACTGCCTCTTTGGGCCTATGAACCTGCATCAGGAGAGCTGATCAATGCATTTACAGGAAGCAGGTTTTACCTGATCTATGCCATCTGCATCCTGTTCGATCTCAGGGACCGGGAAGAAGACCGGCAGAAAGGGATCAGGGCACTGCCTACCATGTTAACCGATACCCCGGTCCGATTGTTCTACTTCGGAAGCCTTGCCGTTTCTGCATTCTTCAGCTTCATGTATACCTGGCCGTCAATTAACATGACCACCTTTATTTTAATGGTCCCGGTGATCATATCCCTGTTTATGTTCAGGTTCACCAGGGCCCGCGACGAGGAAATCCTGTACTTTGTTTACCTCGATGGGCTGATGATGCTCTCCGCCATTTTGCACGCCATCTATCTATTTTCTATTACATTCGTGTTCGTTTAATATTGATCCTATGGCTAAGAAAATAAAAGAAAAAACAGAGAAGAAAGAGAAAAAAGGACATAAGAAGATCATCACTGATCAGAGCTACGGGTTTTTGAAATCCTATATCAACAACCCGTCTCCTACCGGATTTGAGTACCCTGGTCAAAAATTATGGCTGGACTATATCAAGCCATTTGTTGATTCACATTTTACAGATCCCTATGGATCCGCTGTTGGCGTGATCAATGCGGATGCACCTTTCAAAGTGGTCATCGAAGCCCATGCCGACGAGATCAGCTGGTTTGTGAATTATATCTCTCCTGAAGGACTGATCTATGTGAAAAGAAACGGAGGTGTTGACCACCAGATAGCGCCGGGAAAAAGGGTTCTGATCCATGGGAAAAAAGGACCTGTTAAAGCCGTGTTCGGATGGCCTGCCATACATACCCGTTTGGGAGCCGACAAAGAACCCCAACCTAAAGTGGAGAATCTTTGCCTGGACTGTGGCGGCCGTAACAAAAAAGAAGTGGATGAACTTGGAATCACTATAGGCTCAGTGGCTACTTATGAAGAAGGATTTGACGAACTGGCTTACGGGTACATGATAGGCCGGGCGATGGACAACAGGATCGGCGGATTCATGATCGCCGAAGTGGCCAGGCTGTTGAAAGAAAATGGCAAGAAACTTCCCTTCGGGCTTTATATAGTGAATGCCGTGCAGGAAGAGATTGGTCTGAGAGGTGCGGAAATGATGGCAAGAAGGATAAAACCTGATATTGCCATCATCACGGATGTAACACATGATACCACAACCCCGATGGTGAATAAAATTGTTGAAGGTGATGTGGCCTGTGGCAAAGGACCTTCCCTGGCATTTGGCCCGGCTGTACATAACAAACTCCTGGCGATTGTTCAGGATACCGCCGAACAACACAAGATCCCTGTGCAACTGCGTACTGTAAGCCGCAGCACAGGTACAGATACAGATTCGTTCGCTTACGCGAATGATGGCTGCCCTTCTGTGCTGATCTCCATCCCGCTCAGGTATATGCATACTACCGTTGAAATGCTCCATCGGGATGATGTGGAGAATACCATCAGGCTGATGTATGAGACCGTATTGACACTTACACCCAAAACCAACTTAAGTTATTTCTCATGATAGGTGAAATGATAAGAAAGCCAACAGTTGAAGAGATCAAAGAGATCTATAATATGCCGCTGCTGGAACTTATATATAAAGCGGCTACTGTTCACCGTGAGTTTCAGGATACCGGCGAAGTGCAGGTATGTACACTGCTTTCTGTAAAAACGGGAGGATGTTCAGAAGACTGTGCTTATTGTCCGCAGGCTGCACGTTATCATACAGATATCACCGTGCAGGCCCTGATGCAAACCGGCGACGTACTGGAATATGCCAGGAAAGCCAAAGCGGCGGGATCTACCCGTTTCTGCATGGGTGCTGCATGGCGCGAAGTACGCGATAACCGCGATTTCGACCGCGTGATCGAGTTTGTACAGGAAGTGAATAAACTGGGCATGGAAGTATGCTGCACACTGGGTATGCTAACAGAGCACCAGGCGCAGCGACTGGCAGACGCAGGCCTCTATGCCTACAACCATAACCTGGATACGTCTAAAGAATATTATGGTGAGATCATTTCAACCCGTACGTACGAAGACCGTCTTCAGACTTTGGATAATGTAAGGAAGGCTGGTGTTTCAGTATGCTGCGGCGGAATTATCGGCCTTGGGGAAACCCATGAAGATCGTATCAATATGCTGTATACACTCTCCAATCTGCCCGAGCATCCGGATTCAGTACCTGTGAATGCGCTGGTGCGGGTAAAGGGGACTCCGTTAGAAAACAATGACAAAGTGGATATCTGGGATATGGTAAGAATGATCGCTACTGCCCGCATCCTGATGCCCAAAACCATGGTCAGGCTGAGTGCGGGCCGCACCGAAATGAGCATTGCTGAACAGGCTCTTTGTTTTATGGCTGGAGCTAATTCAATTTTTGCCGGTGACAAATTACTCACCACTCCTAATCCCAGCTTCGACGAAGACAATGCGATGTTTGAACTGCTGGGGCTGAAGGCCAGGCGGGCATTTAAGGAGTAGCAGTAAGCGGTGAGCAGATAGCAGTGAGCAGTTTTCCGGATTTCTGCTCGCTGCTTACTGCTTACTGCTGACCGCTCACTGAAACTAAAGTTGGATATTAATTCCAAATTGATTTACACCTGTGCTTGCCTGATACTGGCTTCTCGAATACCTGATCTGCATCTTTTTCAGATTCACGCCCGCACCAAATGATATCCCAGTTAAGCCATTGGTGCTATTATACAAACTGAGTTCTGCCCGTCTCAGGGCATTATAACCAATGGTGAATTCAAGCCTCTCCCCTATATAAACCTGGGTTGCAAAAACCAAATGCCGGAATAAATTAGTGGCGAAATTATCTGTAGGCCCGGCCACCCCCTCTGAACTATTGAAACTGGTATCGTTATACACCAGCTTGAACTGGTGCAAACGCTGCGCCGCAATTGAAAATTGAAAAGGTGCATTCTTAAGCCTCTTGGTCACGCCGGCCTGGAGATCGAATGGCATGTCTTCCGGTTCGCCTCCATATGTTTTTAACTGGGATCCCATATTCCTGGCCAGGAAATAGACCTGTAGGGAAGATGAACTGTCGTAATAATTCAACCCAAAATCCAAAGCGATCGCATTGGATCCATACATCCCGTATGAGGACTGAATATATTTCAAACTGGCTCCATAGAACCATCGTTCCAGGTATTTTCTTCCGGCCGAAACCTGTACGGCATAATCGTATGGCCTGAAGCTGCCCATGATATTCCCGGAAGCATCGGTCTGGTCTGCCGTTCCATAATGGAAATAATTCACGCCGATCCCAAATGTTGTATTCCAGTTCTCCTTGTAATAGGCGGCCTGGCTATGTATGTTTTTTATGCCGGCGTAGAACAAACTGAAATCAGCCGCTACCTGACCATGGAGTGAAGGCCTCAGCAAGGCAGGATTGTAATATGTAAGAGATACATCATTGGAGATCACAGAACCGTTTACGCCCCCCAGGGCGGTCAGTTGAGGCGATGGAGAAACTTTAAGAAAGTTAAAAGCAGCATCTCCCCCCAGGGTCTGGGAGAGCACGGAGAGTTTCAGCGAAATAGAGAAAATCACCAAAATGATGCCTTTCATCAGGGCAAGTTAGTAATCAGGTTGCAGGTTACAGGTTGCAGGTTGCAGAAATCTTAAAAAAACCTGCAACCTGCAACCTGCCTCCTGCAACCCGCAACCTGAAATGAAAATCCCCCATAAAAATGGGGGAAGTTCTTTTAACCCTTAAAACAACCAACATGAAAATTCTTAACGAAGAATTCTACGTAGAAATAAACATGAAGAAGTCTGTTTAGGTTTAATGTTTAAACACCTTTTTTTGGGGGTTCTTAAAACCTTTAGCTATGAAAGTGCCAGGTCCAGCACCTGTTGCATATTTTTTACATAATGAAACTTCATGCCTTTGATAAAGTCTGAATTGATCTCCTGCACATCCTTCTCGTTCTGCCAGCAAAGGATCAGTTCCTTCAGGCCTGCCCTCTTCGCCGCCAATACTTTCTCCTTGATGCCGCCAACAGGAAGTACCAGGCCCCGAAGGGTGATCTCTCCTGTCATGCCCAGGTAAGGCTTCACTTTACGGCCGGTAAAGGCTGACGCCAGGGCCGATAACATGGTTACTCCTGCACTGGGGCCGTCTTTGGGTACAGCACCTTCAGGAACATGTATATGGATATCTTTCTTCTTGAACAGTTCCGGATCGATATTCAGTTTTCTTGCATTGGCATTGAGATAAGTCAAGGCCGTACTCGCACTTTCTTTCATCACATTTCCCAGGTTACCCGTCAGTTTCAGGTCGCCTTTACCATCACTTAAAATGCACTCTAAGAACAGTATATCACCTCCCACATAGGTCCATGCCAAACCCACTGCGATCCCCGGTATCGGCGCATTCTTATATATCTCATTGCTGTACCTGGGTTTGCCAAGGATGCGGTGAACATCTGAAAGCCTCAGACCTGATTTCACTTTACCATTGATCGCATAGTCCTTGGCCATCGACCTCATGATCGATGCGATCTGCCTGTCAAGCTCCCTTACACCGGATTCCCGGGTATAATTCTCGATCACCTCTTCGATCACTTTGTCATTCAGGTTAAGGTTCACATCCTTCAACCCATGGGCTTCTTTCTGTTTGGGAATCAGGTGCCGCTTCGCGATCTCCACTTTTTCTTTCATCGCGTATCCGTTCAGCTCTATGATCTCCATCCTGTCGCGAAGAGCAGGCTGAATGGTATTGATGTCATTGGCCGTGGCAATGAAAAGCACTTTACTCAGGTCGTATTCCAGCTCCAGGTAGTTATCATAAAAACTATGATTCTGCTCCGGATCCAGCACCTCCAGCAATGCAGATGAAGGATCACCCCTGAAATCTTTCCCAACCTTGTCCACCTCATCCAGGATCATCACCGGGTTGGAAGATTTTACTTTGCGGATAGATTGTATCACGCGCCCGGCCATGGCTCCGATATATGTTTTACGATGGCCCCGGATCTCACTCTCATCGTGCAATCCGCCTAAACTCAACCGCACATATTTTCTTCCAATAGCATTAGCGATACTTTTGCCCAGCGATGTTTTACCAATACCGGGAGGACCCACAAAACAAAGGATAGGAGATTTCATATCACCTTTCAGCTTCAGCACAGCAAGGTATTCCAGGATCCTTTCCTTGATCTTGTTCATACCATAGTGATCAGCATCCAATATTTTTTTTGAACGCTTAAGATCGTAATTGTCTTTCGTGATCTCATCCCAGGGCAGGTCAAGCATCAGGTCCACATGATTATACACGATGGAATAATCCGGAGTACTTGGATGCATCCGCTCCAGTTTCTCGATCTCTTTCTGAAAAAGATCCTGTGCAGCTTTGGGCCATTTTTTAGCCTCGCCTTTTTTGATCATGTCCTGCAGTTCCCTGTCGTTCGAATCACCACCCAGCTCTTCTTTGATGCTCTTGAGTTGTTGCTGCAGAAAATATTCACGCTGCTGTTTATCGAGTTCAGTTTTTGTTTTTGTAGTGACTTTATTTTTCAACTCTGCAAACTGCAATTCACGTTGAAGCAGGTGCATGAGTTTCTCAGATCGTTGCTTGAGGTCATTGATCTCCAGCAACGTCTGTTTCTCCTTCACTTCACTATTCAGATTTGAACTGATGAAATGGATCAGGAAAGAGGCATTCTCAATATTTTTAAGGATGATCGCAGCTTCCGACGGAATGTTGGGGGAAAGATGGATGATCTGTGCAGCAAGGTCTTTCAATGAAGATACAGTTGCGTCAAAATGTTCATCGTTGACAATCGTATCTTCTTCGAGTAGCTCAATATTTGCCCGGAAATAAGGTTCGTCTGTGATGATCTTTTTCATCTTGAACCTCTTCCTGCCCTGGATGATCACCGTGGTGCCGCCATCAGGCATTTTTATCAGTTTGATGATCTTGGCAACAGTGCCCACTTCTACCAGGTCGGCGATCTGGGGATCTTCCACAGAACTGTCTTTTTGCGCCAATACGCCTACCATTTTGTCAGTCTTGTAGGCTTCATTTACCGCCTTGATCGACTTATCCCTGCCCACAGTGATCGGTATCACCACGCCGGGGAAAAGCACTGTATTTCTTAAAGGAAGAATGGGTAACTCTTCGGGAATATTAGTATCATCAAGGTTTTCACCCTCCGTTTCATTCAGGGGAATGATCGGCATGAAGTCCATCTCCTCATCGGGCATCGTCCAGATATCTTGTTTAGTCATAAAAAATACTTTAGGCGACAACCTGACAGAGTAGGTCGCCGCCTGCTAATATACTGCGTAAGGACAAGAAGAGTGCCAAGCAGCATCACAGAGACTAATTGGCGGAGCCCCTAAAGAGAGACAGATAGCCAGAAAGACAGAGAGTCAGGGTTTTGACCGGCATACATTAACTCTGCCTCGCCTCGGTTCCAGGCGAACCTTTCATGTTACGTGTAATTAAATGGTGGGCCTAAAGCTAAATTCGGGTTATACCAAACAATGATTCGAGTCATTTTTCATGCGAATGTTTTGGCCTAATTTAATCACCTAAATTCTGGTTATGCGCAGATTTATCCAACTCCTGTTCGCATGGTGTTGGGCTGCCATGTTGATCTCCTGTAACAAGGATGATTCTTTATCACCGGTGGGACCAACTCCTCCTCCAGTTACTACAACGCCGGTCATCAGCAATCTTAATTTTTCACCTGCGAAGGTGTACATTAAGCCCGATCAGCCCACGTTTGTCATTAATGGAACATTAAATTATAGCAAAGCATCCGGAGGTGTGGCCAGTATCAGACTCAAGGCATCGACTGGACTGGATCTTACAGTTTCTGTCCCCAGTAATAACCAGACTGAAGGGATCGTAAATGGCAGTTTTGTATTTGGTATGTTAACTGATCCCCGCCGTATCGATTTCGAAGTCTGGATCATTGATATGAATGGCACTGCCTCTAACAAACTGAGTGGGAGCATCGAATTGGCAATCGACGATCAGGGTTTGTCATGGCAATCTTTCAACAGTTCGGTCAATCTCTGGAAAGTTCGATGGATTGAAGATTTGTTTGTTGCTGTAGGCGAAAATGGAAATGTTGTCTTCCTGGGAGACGGTAGCTCCTGGGTGCCGATTGGAACCGAGGTAAACAGTTTTCTAAGGGATATCTGTTGGACGGGGAATTTTATGGTGGCGGTTGGGGACAACAGTACTATTCTGACTACGACTTTTGCAGATGAATGGGCTAAGCCTACCGTGCCTGTTGCCAATGCCGCTTTAAAAGGTGTTGCATGGTCGGGTATCCAGGCGGTGGTGGTGGGTGCTGACGCTGAATATCAACGTCCGGTTATTCTCAGATCCAATGATGGCGACAATTGGTCAAAGGTCAACTTGCCCGAGCTATATCGAGGACACCTGAATGGAGTGATCTGGGCAAATAATAAGTTTATGGCTTTCGGTAAAGACGGATCTCCTGTGGTTTATACATCGGCGGATGGGATAAACTGGTCGAGGCAGAATTTCAGCGGATTTGAAGGCGAGATTATGGAAATGGTATGGACTGGAACAACCTATTGTGCAGTGGGCCCTGGTATTACTGCTATATCCCCGGATGGCAATAGCTGGACTACCAAAGCTGTGTCTATGGTACCCTATGGGGTGGCCTGGAGTGGTAAATATTTTATGATGACGGGATTCACAGGAATGTTCAGAAGTGAGAATGGACTGGATTGGACAGAAGTGAGAGCTGGGGGTTCTAATCCACCGAGGAGCATTGCGTGGTCTGGACTGCGATATGTGGCCGTGGGTGGACCACATGGTGCCACTTGGATGGTGTCACCATAGACGCAACTTCATTAAAGAGACCGAGAGCCAAATAGCCAGAGAGCCAGAATTGTGGCTGCTACACCTTAACCCTGACTCTCTGCCCTACTGACTCTCTGTCTCTCTTTAAGAATTAAAACATTAATGCAACTCCGATTTGCCCGCCCCGGCTTTTCCATTTTTCGTCGCTGCCATCGATATTATTGATGTTCGATAGTCCTACCGCATACCGGCCATAGACGCGGAAACTCATGATGTTCAACTGTACACCCCCAAGCAGCGATACGTTGCCATTTTTAAAAGCTTCGGCACCATCCTGCAATAAAGTTTTTTGTTGCGACATCAGGATGCTGAAATTAGGACCTGCCTGGAATGAGATCAGCGGTGACGGCTTCCATGTCAATAATACTGGTATACTCAGGTAATTGAGTTTTGCGTTCTTGATGGTCCCCGGATTCAGGCTTTTGTATAACGTATCAAACGCGTACCCGGTTTGGGTGTTCGATTGTTGGAACAATACCTCAGGTTGTATTCCCCAATTCTTGCTCCACATCATTTCTGCCACACCACCAAGATGGTAGCCCCATTGGAATTCATCTTTAAAAGCTTTACCATCTATCTTGTATAATGTAGCTCCGCCTTTCACGCCTAATTTGAAACTTCCCTGGGCAGAAGCCGCGCCCGCCATGAACAAACATGCGGTCATTAAAATCAGCATTCTAATTTTCATATAGTAGTATTTACGGGTTTGACTGTAAAAAAAGACAAATTGTAAACCACGGATTGTTAAATGGCTTACAATTATTTGTTAATTGAAAATACTATACGAGTTCGATCAATGTTATTTCAGGAAGTATTCCTACCCGTCCCGGGTAACCGATAAATCCAAATCCCCTGTTCACGTACAGTTTCTGATGCCCGTCTTCATAGAGGCCCGCCCACTGCCGGTAAACATACTGCACCGGGCTCCATTTGAACCAGGGTATCTCTACCCCGAATTGCATGCCATGGGTATGGCCGCTTAATGTAAGGTGAATATCTTTATATTTTTTCACTTCCGCATCCCAGTGGCTGGGATCATGACTCATCAGAATTTTGAATGGGATCCGTTCACTGCCCTCATAGGCATTTGGCAAACTGCCATACCTGGCGAAATTCGCTTTAGCACTCCAGTTCTCTATTCCAAGCAAAGCGATCTGGTGACCTTCTTTCTCCAACACAACATGTTCATTCATCAGCAATCTCCAGCCCATTTCTGCATGTACATTTTTCAGTTGCCGGAGGTTTTCTTTTTTTGCATCAGGACTTGGCCAGCTTGCATAATCACCATAATCATGATTGCCAAGTGTGCTGTAAACACCCATAGGTGCTTTCAACTTTGCAAATACATCTTTGAATTCCTGCATTTCATCGGCCCGGTCGTTCACCAGGTCACCGGTGAACAGAATGATATCAGGTTTTGTTTCAAGAATAAGCTCAATGCCCTTCTCAACCGCTTTCTTATCAGTGAAAGATCCCGAGTGAATATCAGAGATATGGATGATGCGCAAACCTCGGAAGCCTTCGGGAAGATCTTTAAAACGCATGGCCACTTCCTGCAACTTGTAACGGTATTTATTTCCAAAACCCCACAACAGTGTTCCAAATAATGTGGTGCCTAATCCGATCCCCAGCCAGCTCATGAAAGTGGACCTGGTGATAGTGCTTGAGCTGAACTCTTCATTCTGGACAAACCCATAATACAGTTTGCCTCCACCCCAATGGATCACGCGCCTCAGGTCATCGATAAGGAAAATACTGGCAGCAATGAATTTTGCAATGAATATGCCGATCAACGTAGCGAAAACATAAATGCGTACCACCTTAGACCAGTTCTCGATCTGAAACCAGGATCCGAACATGAATACACTCACCGCCGCCACCGTCATTAACCAATACACAGTATAAATGATCAACTTAACCTTAGGGGCTGCGCTTTGCGAAACATGTTTCACTGCCTGGAACACATACCAGTCGATCAACAGCATGATCAGGATGAAAATGCCGGAGCCGAGTACTCTTCTCATAATTTTTTTTAAAAGGCGATGAATTGGTCCACCTGCTTTTCCATGGCGTCAACAGTTGCTGAATCCTGGATACTGATACCCCCGTTCAGCAATTTGTCTACCATCGAAATCGGTAATTTATTGGGGTGAACCATAACATGAAGGTAGTTCAGGGACCCGGTAAAATGGTCCATACCCCTCAGGTTGCCAGCCCGGCCAGTAGAAATGCCGGTTAAAAGTGCTTTTTTCCCCGGCCAAACCTTTTTATAGTCAGAAAGATCGATCATGGTTTTCAGCGAGCCCGGGAAACTGCCATTATATTCTGGTAAAATGAATATGAATTTATCGGTAGGGATCAAAACATCATGCTCCAATTTGGCCAGAACCTCGGTCTTATGGTTGAGGTCAAGCCCTTCCAGGGAAACCAGTTCCGCCTCAATACCCTTTTTCTTCAGGATATCGTGGTATTGCCTGGCAACAATAAGAGATCTGCTGCCATGGCGATTGGTACCGGAAATGATCGTATACTTCATGTTCTTAGGGGTTATAACACCCAATGTTGATATATTGTTCCCCAAAATGGTGCCGAACGATTAAATTTGCCATTCTGACAAAATCCGGGTTTTTCATGCAATTCACTTATTATGGACATTCCTGCTTCAGTGTTGAGGTAAATGGGAAAAAACTACTGTTTGACCCCTTTATCACGCATAATGAGCTGGCAAAATCCATAGATATTGATCGTATTGAGGCCGATTTCATCCTGGTCAGCCATGGTCATGCAGACCATATCGCGGATTGTGAAGCCATCGCGAAAAGGACGGGCGCTACCGTGGTCACCAACTGGGAGATCTATGAGTGGCTTTCAAATAAGGGTGTCGAACACGTACACCCCATGAATACCGGCGGAGCCAAAGAATTCAGTTTCGGCACCCTGAAATGTGTGGTTGCCCAGCATTCATCTAGTTTGCCGGATGGCAGCTATGGTGGAAACCCCATGGGATTTGTGATCAAATCCTCAGAAGGGAATTTCTATTATGCAGGAGATACCGCTCTCACCATGGATATGCAGCTGGTACCGCGCTTCGCACCCCTCAATTTTGCCATATTTCCTATTGGCGATAATTTCACCATGGGCTATGAAGATGCGATCCGGGCTGCGCATATGGTGAGTTGCCAGCAGGTGATCGGAGTGCATTATGATACCTTTGGATACATCAAAATAGACCACGAAAAAGCGACTGAAGCATTTACAAAAAACGGACTTACACTGCATTTACCTGCAATAGGGTCCACTATAAACATATAACCAACTAAAGCATGGTCCGTACGATCGGGATAGCAAATCAGAAAGGAGGTGTAGGCAAAACCACAACAGCCATCAACCTGGCGGCCAGTCTGGCCGTCCTGGAATTCAAGACGCTTTTGGTGGACGCAGATCCGCAGGCCAACAGTACAACAGGTGTTGGGTTCGACCTGCATAATGTGCAGCAGAGTCTGTACGACTGCATGGTAAACCAGATGCCGGCAAAAGATGTGGTGTTGAAAACAGAGATCCCCAATCTTTTCCTGCTCCCTTCACATATCGACCTGGTGGGTGCCGAGATCGAAATGATCAACTACCCGCAACGCGAAACCGTACTGAAGAATATACTGGCGGAGATCAAGGATGAATACGATTTCATAGTGATCGACTGCTCTCCTTCCCTGGGCCTGATCACAGTGAATGCACTTGTTGCGGCTGATAGTGTAGTAGTCCCTGTGCAGGCAGAATTCTTTGCACTGGAAGGTCTGGGAAAATTATTGAACACGATCAAGATCGTACAAACAAGACTGAACACAGAACTGCAAATAGAGGGCATTCTGATGACCATGTATGATGGCAGGCTCAGGCTTTGCAACCAGGTGGTCAGTGAAGTGCGCCGTCATTTTGAAGAACTTGTATTCAATACCATCATTCACCGCAATACGAGGCTGAGTGAAGCTCCCAGCGTGGGCAAGCCCGCCATATTATACGATGCAGAAAGCAAGGGTGCCATTAACTACCTTAACCTGGCCAAGGAGATACTGCAGAAAAACAATATGACAAAGATCAGCCAGGAAGAACGAATGTTAACTTAACGAAATGAGTAATCCGAATAACAAAAAAGAGGCATTGGGGAAAGGTATCAGGTCGCTGTTGCAGAGTATTGATGCCGATCTTAAAACAACAGCCGGAACACTGAAGCAGGATGTGGTGGAGAAAACCACTTCTGTTATGCGTATACCCATTGAGCAGATCGAAGTGAACCCGCGTCAGCCTCGCCAGGATTTTGACGAATCAGCACTGCAGGAACTGTCAGGTTCTATCAAGATGCATGGTATCATCCAGCCGTTGACGGTTTCCCATATAGCGCCTAACCGTTACCGTTTGATCGCTGGAGAAAGGCGTCTCAGGGCTTCCAAATTAGCAGGCATAAAAGAGCTTCCTGTTTATATCAGGGAAGTCAATGACCAACAGCTACTCGAACTTGCGCTGCTGGAGAATCTGCAACGGCAGGACCTTAATGCAATCGAGATCGGACTCAGTTATAAACGCCTGATGGATGAGTGCTCCATGACCCAGGAGCAGGTAGCAGAAAGAATGGGAAAGGAAAGATCCACCGTAACCAATTATATCAGGCTGCTGAAGCTCCCTCCGGCCATCGTGGTTGCCGTCAGGAACGGAAGCCTCAGCATGGGACATGCAAGGGCCCTCATCAACGTGGATTCAGTTGACAAGCAGTTATTTGTTTTTCATAAGATCATGGACGAAGGTTTGTCTGTAAGGCAAACTGAGAACCTGGTCAGAACGCTATATAAAACAGGAGATCCTGTTAAAAAAACACAAAAAGCTGCCCTCGCCCCTGCATTCAAGAAGATCGAGGATAACTTAGCATCGCATTTTAATACCCGTGTAAAAATGCAGCATCATAAAAGCGGGCATGGCTCCATCAGCTTTGAATATTATTCAATTGAAGAGTTGAACGCCATCCTGGAAAAGATGAATATCACGGTTCACTGATATGCGTTCATACCGGTCAATTACATTTCTCATTACACTGTTGCTGATCTTGACGTCGGCCCATATCCAGGGCCAGCAAAAAAAAGATTCTGCAGTTACTGTGGCTGACACGGTCAGGGCTGCTGCAAAAAAAGCAGCTGCGGATACGGCCAAAGTGAAAAAGAAGAGATCTGAACCGGGCAAAGCCTCTCTTCGTTCAGCTATCATTCCGGGATGGGGACAGGCTTACAACAAGAAATACTGGAAACTACCCATCGTCTACGGTGCACTTGCAGTTCCCGTGATCACTTTCACTTATAATAACAATTGGTATAAGAAGACCAGGGAAGCTTATAGTATCAGGTATTATAACGACACATCCAAGGTTTCGGACCTTCCAACGGACGGGATAGACCCAAGCCTTCAACCGCTTTCAACCGAATCCCTGCAGATCTATCGCAACCAGTTCCGGAAGAATATGGATCTTTCCGTACTCGCTTTTCTTGCGATCTGGGGACTGCAGGTTGCTGATGCGGCTGTAGATGCACACCTGAAAAGTTTTAATGTCAACGACGACCTCAGCCTTAAAATTAAACCCACGATCTCGCCTGGTGGGTCTAAGGGAGTAAGTTTAGTGCTAACTTACAGGGACACAAAACCCAAAACATCATTAATAGGATTCTAAAATCACTGTCATGAATATTGCTCTGATCGGTTACGGGAAGATGGGAAAGATCATTGAACAGATCGCCATATCCAGGGGACACATGGTAAACCTTACGATTGATCTGTACAACATCAATGATTTCACACAGGACAATCTGCGGAAATCTGATGTAGCCATTGAGTTCACGGGGCCGCACAGTGCTTATGAAAACGTCATGAAATGCCTTGAAGCAGGCATCCCCGTGGTTTGTGGGTCAACGGGTTGGCTGGACCAGTACGAGAAAGTGGTTGACTACTGTAAAAAGAAGGACGGCGCTTTTCTTTATGCCAGCAACTTCAGTGTGGGTGTGAACATATTTTTTGCTTTGAACCGCATCCTGGCAAAAATGATGAATGGCCAACAGGCATACGATGTGAAGATGACTGAAGTGCATCATACACAGAAAAAAGATGCTCCCAGTGGTACGGCCATTACCCTGGCCGAACAGATACTCGGAGAAGTCAAAAGAAAGACCGGATGGGTCAATCATAATACCACTTCTGCCGGTGAATTATCTATCGAAAGTGTTCGGGAAGATCCGGCTCCCGGAACCCATAAGGTGCTCTACACCTCGGATGTAGATGATATTGAGATCGTCCATACCGCGCATAACCGGAATGGATTTGCAACAGGTGCTGTGATGGCAGCTGAATACATTGTTGGCAAGAAAGGTGTATTTTCAATGAAAGATGTTTTATCAATTGGCTAATTAGCTAATTTATTATAATGCTCAACAAGAAAACTCAATATGCTTTACAGGCTCTTGGCTACCTTGCCGAACAAAAATCAAAGGAGCCGGTACTGATCTCCGAGATAGCGGAGAAGAAGAAAATACCGCTGAAATTCCTTGAAAGTATTCTGCTCCAACTCAGGAAAGACGGACTGTTAGAAAGTAAAAAAGGGAAAGGCGGTGGCTACTACCTGAGTCAGCCCCCGGAGAAAATACCACTGGCCCGTATCATCAGGCTGATCCACGGCCCTATTGCCATGTTACCCTGCGTTAGTCTTTATTTTTATGAAAGATGTAAGAACTGCGATGAAAAAAACTGCGGTTTACACGACACCATGATCGAAGTCAGGGATGCAACCCTTAAGATCCTCGAAAAGAAAACCGTTGCAGATCTGGCGCATTTACCTAATTTGATCAGTTAGAGAGATAGAAAAATAGAGAGATAGTAAGAAATCCTGAATTAAGAATGCTCTCTAACTCCCTATCTTCCTCTCTTTCTATCTATTTAGTGTGCGCCCCCCACAGGTATCGCATCTACTTTCAGGTTCTTGGAAACTTTTACAAACAACACTGCAATCGCTGCAATGATCAACAACGCACCTGCCAGCCGGATCACGTTTTCCGGATTACCTTTTAACCAGGTATTATAATATAGAGGCAAAGTGAATATCTGTATCATCATGGGTATAACAATGAACATATTGAAAATGCCCATATATACGCCAGTTCTTTCCGGCGGAATACTTCCTGCAAGCATAATGTAAGGATTACCCATCATACTGGCCCAGGCCAACCCAATTCCTATCATCGGAACAAGCAATAATAAACGATCGTTGATCAATGGGATGCTGATCATTCCTATGCCTGCAAGGATGAGGCAGACACTATGGACTGCTTTAGGCCCGAACCTGTTGGTAAATCTCACCAAAACAAATGCCGCAATAAATGCGATCAGATTATAGAACCCTCCTATCTGCCCAACGATCAGTCCCGATTCACGGAATTCCGGTGAGCCACTGTCAGATGTATGATAAAATGTGCGCGCTATGGAAAGTACTATATACTGCCAGTAGCAGAACATCGCATACCATTGAAACAATTTCATTACGGCAAGTTGTTTCATGGTCAGCGGCATGTCCCTGAATGCTTCTACGATCTCTTTGAATGTACTGCCGGCACCCCGAGGTAGTTTCCTGATCGCATCTTTCTCTTCCTCAGATAAAGGATGCTCTTTGGTGGTTTTGACGGTCCAGAGAACTGACGATATCGAAAATATAGCCCCTATAATGAAAGCTGTAATGGTGATATAAGGGATGTTTTTAGCATTTGTAAGATCCCGGTTCATCCCCAACACGACCAGTATAGATGGAGTCAGGTAAGACAGTGTTTGGCCCAGGCCGGTAAATGCACTTTGGGTAAGAAATCCAACGGAATGTTGTTCGGGCCTCAATTTATCACTCACAAATGCACGATAGGGTTCCATCGTGATATTGTTGGCGGCGTCAAGTATCCAGAGCAGGCTCGCTGCCATCCATAACGATGAACTGAAAGGCATGAAAAAAAGACTGATACTGCAAAGGATCGCTCCAATGAGAAAATAGGGAGTGCGCCTGCCCATTTTTGAAAGCGTTTTATCACTCATCGCACCAATGATGGGCTGTATGATCAAACCGGTCATCGGGCCCGCAAGCCACAAATATGGAAGATTGGCCTCATCTGCACCCAGGTAGCGGTAGATCGGGCTCATATTGCTTTGCTGCAAACCAAAACTGTACTGGATCCCAAAGAATCCTACGTTCATATTAACGATCTGCCAGAAACTCAACCTGGGTTTGGGGATAGTCATGGTTTACCGGTTTAATTCAAATCTATGTATAAGCAACAATATATTCAATTTGTACATTATGCCAACGGGGGCCTAAATTGAAAGACCCCCGTTGTTACGGGGGTCTTTACTTTACATACCTCTGAAACCTATATTATCTGAATCTGATCACTTTGCCCTGCTCCATCCAGTTACCTACTTTCAGTTTGTAGATATACTGACCGTAACTCAGGTTTGGAGTTGACAATCTGTAAGTGATCTTTTCCTGGGCTGCTACGTTACCGAGCGTTGACCTGTTAACCATCCTTCCGGCCATATCCCAGATCTCTACAACTGCAGAACCTGATTCCGGTGATACGAACTCGAAGTTGATATACGATACAAACGGATTCGGATAAACCTTGACATAATTGGCTTTACCGCCGATCTCTGGTGCCTTGTCTGTGAAGTCTTTGAATGAACGACAGCCCTCGAAAGCCTTGTTCAGTGTCTCCACGATATCGGCAACAGTGTGGATATTGAAATTATTGTACGTTTTACCTGCCAGGTACATGTTCGCGATCATGTAAACATCGTTCACTGTGATACCGGCTTCGCCATCAACATCTGCCAGACCTTTGCTGTCTATGAAGTAGCTGTTGATCTTGCCGTCCTTGTTACCATTCACACCACAATCAACCAGGCCTTCCGTCCTCAGGTACCCGCCTTTCAGGCTGAAGAAACGCAGCGGATCATTGATACCCATATTGATCGCAAGTACGATGGTTTGTGCAAGGAGATTATTCTTAACAGACGCATCATTGGCCAGCATTTCCATGGTAGGATAACCATTCATCGGTGTACTGTAACCTGCGTGTGGCAGGAAGGCAATCACCCATTTGGCATCACCAGCCCTGATGTTCAGTTTACCTTCACCGATCCTGATGTTGCTGTTAGGCCATTTACTGATCGCATACTCAATAGTAGCTTCAGATTTTTCTGTGATACACTTGTCGTCTTTTACATATTTCTCGTTCTCATAATGAGTACCGAATGAATATTGTGTATAGGTACAGAAATTACCGCAGTTGTTCACAGTCACTGCCACTTCCTCCTTCACTGAGCAACCTTCAGCAGATGTCACTTCCAAGGTATAGGTTGTGCTCTTCTTAGGCGCCAGGGTTACTGCAGTGGCATCACCGCCTTCACTCCAGTTGTAAGACACACCACCACTGGCCGTAAGTGTAGTACTCAATCCATAACATACTGTTCTGTCACCTTCCACTTTTGGAACTGGTAGTGAATTCACGGTCACTTTCATTTTCCTTGTATCCACACAACCTTTACTTGAACTTACTTCTACAGTGTATTCGGTTGTTTCTTTAGGAGACACCTCTATTGAAGCATCGTTGCGGTTGGCATTGATCCATTTGTACGCAGCACCACCGCCAGCGGTCAGGGTGATCTTCTCACCATAACAGATCGCCTTGCTCTCCGTAAGAGTTACCTGTGGCAGAGCATTTACTATCACTTCTACATTCTTGTTGTCCCTGCAATTGTCTCCACTGGTCACCTCAACATTATAAATTGTACTGGCATTCGGCTTGACCTTTATTGATGCAGTGGTTTCACCTGTGCTCCATTTGAAGTTGGCTCCGCCGCTTGCAGTCAGGGTTGTTTCCTGGCCAAAGCAGATCTCTGTTGTACCACTGATATTGATCACTGGCTTATCGTTGACCAGTACGGTCACTTTCTTTGAATCCACACAACCTTTATCAGTTGTTACAACCACGCTGTACTCAGTAGTAGCAGCCGGGTTAACAGTAATGGATGGTGTAGTGGCACCTGTATTCCACAGGTATGAAGCACCACCTGAGGCTGTAAGGGTAGTTGAACCACCATAACAGATCACGGTGTTACCGTCAATACTGATCACAGGAAGCGGGTTCACTGTTACTGTTTCGCTTTTCGTATCCACACAACCGTTATCAGTAGTCACTTCTACGGTATACTCAGTAGTTGTACCAGGGTTTACTGTGATGGATGCAGTAGTTGCACCGTTGCTCCACTTATATGATGCACCGCCTGAAGCAGTCAGCACTGTGCTGCCGCCGAAGCAGATCACATTGTTCCCTGTGATATTAATAACCGGAAGCGGGTTCACTGTTACAGTTACACTCTTTGAATCCACACAACCTTTGTCTGTTGTTACAACAACACTGTATTCAGTTGTTGC
Source organism: Chitinophagaceae bacterium (assembly GCA_035298945.1). Taxonomy (GTDB): domain Bacteria; phylum Bacteroidota; class Bacteroidia; order Chitinophagales; family Chitinophagaceae; genus Pollutibacter. The sequence continues at coordinate 30,630 of DATGXN010000197.1, forward strand.
AGAGGGATTCACTTCAATTGATGCAGTGGTTGCCCCGTTACTCCATTTGTAAGAAGCACCACCTGAAGCTGTCAGGATCGTGCTGCTGCCAAAGCAGATCACCGTATTACCTGCGATATTGATAACAGGAAGCGGGTTCACTGTTACGGTTGTACTCTTTACAGAAGAACATCCTTTATCGGTGCTGACCTCTACACTATAAGTTGTTGTTTCAACTGGAGCAACTTCAATTGAAGAAGAAGTTGAACCATTGTTCCATTTATATGAACTACCACCGCCTGCTGTAAGAGTGATCTTATCACCATAACAGATGGCTGAGTTCTCGGTCAGGCTGACTACCGGAAGCGGGTTTACTACAACCTGGATGCTCTTGGAAGCCTGGCAGTTGGCACCGCTGGTCGCGTCTACAGAATATGTAGTTGTAGCAGCAGGTTTAACAGTGATAG
>DATGXN010000198.1:0-9560 GCA_035298945.1 Chitinophagaceae bacterium
GTGTGGTATAATCAGCATTGGACGAAGTACCCGGACTGAAATTCACCATAACATATCCCATGCTTTTTACCAGGTCAAAAACCTGTCGGTTATACCATTCATAGGGTGGCATAAAAAACCTTATGCCATTACGGGGGAGACCCAGGCGCACCAAGGCATCCATATTATCTTGCAGATCTTTTTGTATCAACGGCAGCCCGACCAGCAGGCTGTCTCTTTTTGTCCAGTCGCAGTACAGTAAATGTTTATCAGAATGCGGCCCCACATAGTGCCCCGCCTGATATAACTGCTTCACCCAGCCAGGCTCCTTACGTACAAAATCACCAGTCAGAAAAAATGACCCCGGCACTTTCATACTGTCCAGCACCCGCGCCACATAAGGAAGACCCTCCATGAATTCATGGGCAGTGAAATTGAGATATATCACATGCGCAGAAGTGTCCGCGCGATAAAATGCACCTTCGGGCTCTTTCAATGCATGTGAAACATCGTAAGGCTGCGCATACAGCTTCAATGAAAGAAAACACAAAAGAAAAAAACTATTTCGCACTGTACAGGTAAGTTAACAATAGAAAAAGATCAGCTGATCCATCCATCGTGGGTTCGTTGGTGGAATAGTCAGCCCAGTCGTCCCAATACGTGATGTGTTTGGGCTGAAACATTTTGTATTCATCCGGCTCACTCAGTGAGATCTGCAGCATAACATCATGTATAGACGAAAGTAGCGGTCCGTCAGCCAGACTTCCCTTGATCACCTGTTTCTTCAGTCTCCAGAAAGGCATATGTACATCAAGTGGATAGTCCCCGTTTTCCGGAATCCCAGTGATCATACTGGTTCCCCAGGGATTCACGCCCAGCAGCCAGTTCACATGATCCTGCATCAGGGTCTGGTATTTTTTATCACCGGTCATCTTCTCATATAAAATAGCCTGCGTGGCCACAGCTGCTGCAAAATTGTTGGAACACCAAACGAACAAATGACCAACACCGTAATCGTTCAGATTCGCTTTGCTTTGAATACGGTCAAGGTTATGCGCATAATAAGCGGTCATTTTCTTTCTGACGGTATCATTACCGATCTCCCAAAGCGCATAGTGTCCCATATTCACATAAGGATACATTTCATAATGGGCCGTACTGTCGCGCTCCATCCATGAGTACTCGCCGATCAGGTTGGCATAATGAATGGCATCATCCATATATTTTTTATCACCGGTGGCTTTGTATAATTCTGCTGCACCCCATTCCATATCATCGGCCCAGGTTCTTTCGTTGTAGCGGTACGGTGCACCGAAGCTGTTGCCCTGTTGAAACCCTTCTTTCTCTTTCCCCATTTGATATAACTCGACCGCATCTTTCAGGCATTGTGCTGCAAACAGTTCATCTTTCAAATCATTCTTCCAGATCCTGTAACCAATGGCCATGGCGGCAGCAGAACGACCCGCAACGTTGGAAACACCTGTAGCTTCACTTTTATACTTACCCAGGCCCTGGGGTTTGCCGTTGGCGAAATAGGCAGGCCGGTCCTTATTCACTCCGTAACCATAATCAGCCGGGTCATTATCGGGCATCTTGAAACCGAGGTGATCACGGTCATCAGCAACCTGGTGGATCAGCTGGTCAGGTGTTGGATGAAGCCGGTGAATCCAGTCAAGGCCCCATTTGGCTTCGTCCAGGATATCGGGAATTCCGTTTTTGCCTTTCTGGCCCCAGGCATTGTATTCATCTGCAAAAGCATTCTTGTTCCATTCAAAGGCCTGCAGCATTCGTGCCGTAGCATTACTGCCGGTGATGAGATATTTAAGCTGATCACCTGCATCGTGCCAACCACCGCGTGCATCAACATATGATCCGTCGGGCATATTTCCGTAGTAAGACCTTCCATCCTGGGGATGGCAAACCTTATCTATGAATGGATTATAGCCACACCGTTGTGTTTGCATAAAATGCACCACATCTTCAAAGATGGGCGCATAGTTCCCGATCCTGAAAACCGGGGATTTCAATGTTTTTTTTGTGTTGGCGATATAGTAATCACCCTCGGTGTTCACGGCTGAAAAATCAAGTATATAATTGAATGGGAATGGATCCCAGGGATCATTTTTTGAAAGAACAGCGGTTACCGGTTTGGTTGTGCCATCTGTGTTGGATACCAGCACAAATTTGTCTTTCAGTTTTGCCTTTGATATCAGCACAGCTTTTTTTGGAGCTGCATTGGTATAACCAACCAGGTTGACCCTGATAAAGGAAACACTGTCTTGCGCGGCTAGGGAGATCATGGAAATAATAAATAAAACGAAGAGCCCTGAGCGAATTTTCATCCCGGAGAATTTTTTCTGGATTTAAGTTAACCCTTAATTTAATTATCAAGGCGGGAGTTTTTTACCGCCATCTTTACTAATATTGAGTACCACAACTGTTTATTATGGAAAGGCGAGATTTCTTGAAAAATTCCCTGTTAGCCGGAATGGCAACATCAGTACCGGGACAGGTGATGCCAGCACAGGAAAAAGGATTTTCGCCACGTATCAAACTGAGCGTGTCCAGTTACTCTTACTGGCATTTCAAAGGGGATAAATTTCCACTGGAGAAAGTGATCGATCATGCTGCAGAGCTGGGCCTTGAAGGAGTTGACATTCTGCATCGCCAGATGGACAGCGAGGATAATGCTTATCTGCAGAAGATCAAGAAACATGCATTCCTGAATGGTATTGCACTCACCTGCCTGTCTATTCACCAGGGATTTGTAACTCCGGATAAAGAAGAACTTCAGAAGAATGTTGATCATACTAAGAAATGTATCGAATTGGCAGCTAAAATGGGTATTCCCTGCATGAGGCTGAACACAGGAAGATGGAATACGATAAAATCTTTCGACGAGCTGATGAAGAACCGCGGTGTGGAGCCAGTCCTTCCGGGTTATACAGAAGACGATGGTTTCAAATGGTGTGCAGACGGGATAAGGCAATGCATGAAAACTGCTGAAGACAATGGCGTATTGCTTGCACTGGAGAATCACTGGGGCCTGGGGTCAACACCCGAGGGTATGCTGCGGTTATATAAAGACGTGAGTTCACCCTGGTTGGGTTTATTAATGGATACCGGTAATTTCCTGGAAGATCCTTATGATAAACTCCGGAAGATCGCACCTTACACCAGTTTTGTTCAGGCAAAAACTTATTACGGTGGAGGGGAATGGTATAGCCTGGACCTTGACTATAATCGTATCCTGGAGATCCTGAATAATATCGGATACAAGGGATATGTTTCAATCGAGTTCGAAGGAAAAGAAGAACCGTATAGCGGAGTGAAAAAATCAGTCCAGATGTTACGAAAAGCACTCTCTTCATTATCATAGTATGATACTGGCAGTAGACCTTGGAGGTACTAAACTTGCGTTGGCAGTTTTCACCGATGCTGGTGAACTGCGCATGGAAGAAAGAATTCCTATAGATCATCGTTCTGGTGATGAGGTAGGAAACCTGATTTGTCAGCATATCTCTGAAGTGCTCAGAGAGCGGCATATTTCTTCCATTGGTATCTGCGTGCCAGGCATTTACCACAACAAGCACGGCAAAGTATGGGCTCCCAATATCAAAGGCTGGGACAATTACCCGCTGCGGCACAAAGTTGAACAGATCACTGGTGGAATTCCCGTGAGCATTGACAGTGACAGGGCCTGCTATATATTGGGAGAAGCATGGAAAGGCTCTGCGCAGGGATGCGATGATGCCATTTATCTTTCGGTAGGTACCGGTATTGGTGCAGGGATCATGACGGGTGGCCAGATCCTCAGAGGCGCACACGATATTGCCGGAGCAATAGGCTGGCTCGCACTGGAACGTCCGTTCCGCGACGAATTTATCAGTTCAGGATGTTTTGAAGGCATGGCTTCTGGAGCCGGTATTGCCAGGCAAGCCAGGAAGTTTGCGGCGGAAGATGATGATTACCAGGGAACATTGAACAGGGAAGATATCAGTGCTCATGACGTTTTTGATGCGTATGATAAAGATGATCGCATTGCACGCCAGGTGATCAGCACTGCCATAGAACTCTGGGGCATGGCTATAGCCAATCTCGTGAGTTTATTTGATACGGAGAAGGTCATTTTAGGTGGAGGTGTTTTTGGCCCTGCCGCAAGGTTCATCCCCGATATCAGGAAAGAAGCAGAGAAATGGGCGCAACCAGTGAGTATGAAGATAGTGAAGATCGAAGCCAGCTCATTGGAAGATAAGGCCGGATTGTACGGCGCGGGTTTGCTCGCTGTAAGAAACAGGAAAATTTAGACTCTTGTATAATAAGAAGATCGCTTTTGCTGCAGCTTGTTCGGGCATGCTGATATTCGGTATGACCATCGTTACGCTGGGCTCGCTGGCCAATGAACTGAAGACAAAGTTTGAGTTGAATAATTATGACTCCGGGACTTTGTTCTCCATTCTTCCCATTGGTCTCATCATCGGCTCGCTGATCTTCGGTCCTGTCTGCGATCGATATGGGTATAAATACCTGATGTTCGCTGCTGCGCTGGGTATCTTTATCGGATTTGAAGGGATCGCCTATTCCCATAACATTAATATGCTGAGGGCTTTCATTTTTCTTTTTGGGATAAGCAGTGGTGTAATCAATGGAGCCACTAATTCTATAGTAGTTGACCTGAGTGATGAACACAAAGGCCCTAACCTCAGTATCCTCGGTATATTTTTCGGATTGGGTGCCCTGGGCATGCCTTTGATCCTGGGGTTGCTGATCAATTTGATCTCGCCTTTGCAGGTGTTGGCGGGATTAGGCTGGGTTACGCTGATAGTTGGCGTGATCTATCTTTTCACCAAATTTCCGCCGGCTAAAACCAACCAGGGAGGGATCAGGATTGAATGGAGTAAGCTCCTGGTGCCTTTATTATTACTGATCTCATTCTTTTCGTTTTTCCAGAGCAGCCTGGAGTCGATCATAACCAACTGGACCACTATCTATATTGGATCAAGAGATCTGATGAGTGAAGGGCAGGCACTTTTTGCCCTCTCGTTTCATATGATGGGCATGGTTGCCATGAGGATCGTGACAGGTACGATGCTGAGGAAAATGTCGCAGGTGAAAATACTCTGGATCTGTATGGTGCTGCTGATAGCGGGTGTACTGCTGATGCAGTTCGGGAATGATGCGATCAGCGTTACTGCAGGTCTTTGTTTATCAGGTGCAGGTTTGTCGGGTGGATTTCCGGTTATGCTGGGTTTCGTGGGACATCATTTCGCAGCCATTTCAGGAACTGCGATCAGTTTTGTGTTTGTAGTGGCCCTGATCGGGAACATGCTGATCAATTATGTGACGGGTATCATTATCCAGGAGTACGGAATAACTAACCTTGTGCTGATCTGTTATGTGGAGATCCTGGTTATGGCAATCCTGTTCTATTTCATTATGCAAAAACTCAATAAAAAATAAAGAATGATGTTAGCAAAGCAGTGGCTCGAAAATGCAAGGGCTGTCATGACCCAGATCGAAGACACCCAGATGGAGAATATCCGTAAGGCCGCAGAAGTGATGGCAGACAGTATAGAATGTGGAAGATGGGTACACACATTTGGATGTGGGCACGCTACCATTCCTGTAGAAGAAATGTATCCCCGGATCGGAGGATTTGTGGGCTTCCATCCTATGGTTGAATTGCCTCTTACATTTTTCACACGCATCACTGGCGAGATGGGCGTGCACCAGTTTGTTTTTTTGGAGAGAGTGGAAGGTTATGGCGTGGAGATCATGAAGGGGTACAATTTTGATCCAAGGGATACCATGTGGATCTTTTCCCATTCGGGCATCAATAATGTGAACATTGACGTTGCTATAGAGGCCAAGAAAAAGGGTATGAAAGTGATTGCTTACGGATCTGCTGCTGCAGCAAAAGGCAAGCAGACCCGCCACTCTTCGGGCAAAACCATATTTGATGTGGCGGACCTGGTAGTGGATTCCTGTGCGCCTGCAGAAGATGCCAGCGTGCCGGTGAAAAATCACCAGGACAAACTGGGACCTTTATCTACCATAGCTTTTGTGACCGCCGTCTGGATGACGGTAACCACGGTTGGTGAGATCCTGGCAGACAGGGGCTTCAAACTTCATATTCACCCTTCGCATAATGTACCGGGGGATACCACTGCCAAAGAAAGGCTGGAAGAAGCGCTGGCCACTTACAAATCCCGTATTGCAGGTGTCTGAGAAGGTTTGTTGCATGTTTTAACACATAGTATTGACCTCTCCTATAAAAAAGGGGCTGGAAAGGGCAGTTTTTATTTAAATTCACCAACTTGCAATTGTCAAAAGCCCTTATGTTGATATCACCATACCTGCGGAGTTGTGCGATCCTGTTGTTGCTGATTGTTCTGACAGATTTTGATTCCTTCAGCCAGGAGAAAACGCTATTCTCAAAACAGCCTTCAGCCGAAACCGGCATCCTTTTTCAAAACAAATTGGTAGAAACTCCGGAGTTGAATATCATCACTTACGAGTATTTCTATAACGGCGGGGGAGTGGTGGCAGGTGATTTCAATAACGATGGTCTGGTAGACCTGTTCTTTACGGCCAATTTGCTACCCAACAAACTTTATATCAACCAGGGTAATTGGAAATTCACTGATATCACCCGCACTTCAGGTGCCGGAGGGAGACGCGGATGGAAAACAGGAGCTTCAGTGGCTGATGTGAACGGTGACGGATTTCTTGATATCTATGTATGTTATTCGGGTGATATGGATTCTTCGCGCCGTCAAAATCAATTGCTGATCAACAACGGCAACCTTACGTTCACTGACAAGGCCGCGGAGATGGGAGTGAATGATATGGGGTACAGTACGCAGGCTGCGTTTTTTGATTTCGACCGGGATGGAGACCTGGATCTTTTTGTATTGAATCATAATATCAAGAACCTTAGGAATTTTGATGCCGCCTATGTCAAGAAAATGGTAGACCCGGGCGCGGGTGACAGGTTGTATGAAAACAGGGACGGGAAGTTTGTAGATGTTACAGCAAAAGCCGGCATCATTTCAAATCCATTGGGATATGGATTAGGATTAAATATTTCAGACATCAACAATGATGGCTGGCCCGATATCTATGTATCTAATGATTATGTGGAAGAAGATTATATGTATCTGAACAATGGCGATGGCAGTTTCAGGGAAGTTCTCAAATCATCATTAGGCCATCTTTCTAATTTTTCCATGGGTGTTGATATTGCAGACATCAATAACGATGGCCGTGCAGATATCTATACCCTTGATATGCTTCCGGAAGATAATAGGAGGCAAAAGCTTTTGTATGCGCCGGACAATTATGAACTCTATAATAATACTTTACAGAACGGATTCTATCATCAGTTGATGAGGAATATGCTGCAGATCAATAATGGTAACGGCACGTTCAGTGAAATAGGGCAGATCGCGAAAGTGTCCAATACTGACTGGAGCTGGGCAGCCTTGCTGGCAGATTATAATAATGATGGGTACAAAGATCTTTTTGTCACAAATGGTTATGGTAGGGATATGATCAACCGCGATTTCATGAAGTTCTATGCCAATGAGCGATTGAAACATATCCAGGGCACTACTGATGATAAGATGTTTGGCATGCTTCAAACCATTGTGTCAACCCCTCTTCATAATTATATTTTCGAGAACATCGATGGACTGAGTTTTAAAGACAGGTCTGCCGACTGGGGCTTGGGGGAATTGAATTTCAGTCATGGTGCTGTGTACGCAGATTTGGACAATGATGGCGATCTTGACCTGGTGGTCAATTCGATGAACCAGGAAGCGGGACTGTACCGCAACAATACAATTGAATTCGCGAAAGGCGGACATTACCTGAACGTGAATCTGAAGGGTTATGGAAAAAATACACAGGCATTAGGCGCATCGGTTTCAGTATACAGCGGTGCTAAAAATTATACGATCCAGAATTTCCCGGTGCATGGTTTTCAGAGTGCCATGCAGGGTCCGCTGCATTTTGGATTGAAAGAAGATAAAATTGATTCTGTCAGGATCGTTTGGCCAGACGGAACTTATGAAGTGGTAAAAGGCAGCATGGGTGTTGACAAAACGGTGCTGTTTGAATACAAGCCGGGATTAAAGAAGCTCCCTGCAGAGCAGCCTGTAAAAACACTTTTCAATGAAGCCGCTGTTTCATTGCCTTATACGCATACGGAGGATGTGGTCAATGATTTCAAGATCCAGCCCCTGATGCCAAACATGCTTTCATATAGTGGCCCGAGGATCGCAACAGGAGATATCAATGGCGATAAACTCACGGATCTTTATATATGCAGCCCCAAAGGCCAGCGGGGAGCGATATTTGTTCAACTGCAGGATGGCAGATATGTTGAATCCAGGCAACCGGACATTGAAGCAGATGCAGGAGATGAAGATTGTGGGGCGGTTTTCTTTGATGCAGATAAAGATGGTGACCTTGATCTTTATGTAGTCAGCGGTGGTTATGCTATTGATGATCCTGCCAGTCTGCAGGACAGGTTATACATCAATGAGGGTGGAAGATTTCTGCGGAAGAAAGAGTTGTTGCCGGTAGATAATATTTCGGGATCGCAGGTCACAGTGTTGGATTTTGACGGGGATGGAGATAATGACCTTTTTATTTCTGGAAGGGTGAAGCCTGAGCAATACCCTACACCGGTTTCCAGTATCTTATTGGAGAATGACGGGAAAGGTAAATTCACTGACGTGACGGCGTCGAAAGCGCCCATGTTCAATAACCTGGGAATGGTTACTGATGCGGCATGGGTCGATATGAATGGTGATAAGAAGAATGAGCTGATCATCTGTGGTGAGTGGATGCCGTTGAAGGCATTTCAATTTGAAAATGGTAATTGCAGGGATGTTTCTGAAAAACTGTTTAAAGAGAAACTTAACGGATGGTGGAACAGGCTGGCTTTTGAAGATCTTGACGGTGATGGTGACCTGGATATGGTTGCAGGAAACTGGGGCGACAATTCTCAATTACATGCCAGTGCTGCACAGCCTGTAGAATTGTATTATGGCGATTTTGACAATAACGGCTTCATAGATCCGCTGATCTGTTATTTTATCCAGGGAAAGTCTTACCCCATGGCTTCGAGAGATGAGATGACAGACCAGATCGTTAGTCTGAGGCAGAAATATCCTACTTATGATTCATACGCCGATGTTAAGATCACAGATGTACTGACGCCGGAGCAATTGCAGAAAGCCTCTGTGCTTTCAGTGAACTATCTCAGCACCACCTGGCTGGAGAATGTTAACGGAACCTTTGTGGCAAGATCACTGCCAGTGCAGGCAGATTTTTCACCTGTATATGCGATCCATATTGACGATTTCAATAAAGATGGAAAGAAAGATATTTTGTTGTTGGGAAATATTGAACAGACCAGGATCAAGATAGGCAAGATCGACGCGAATCAGGGCGTGGTGTTATTGGGCGATGGGAAAGGAAATTTTAAATACGATGAACAAACGGAGAGCGGCCTGAAGATAGGCGGATGTGTGCGTGACGTGAAGGTCATTGGTGAAAGATCAGGTAAGAAG
>DATGXN010000199.1:0-4604 GCA_035298945.1 Chitinophagaceae bacterium
CTTGAAATCTGGCAGTTCGCGACCGGTATAAATAATAAAAACCTTCAGGGATCGGCCGGTTTGTTGGGCCTGCAGGGCAAGCTCTGTTTTTTGGAGACGCCATGCTTCCCGGATCAGTCTTTTCACCCGGTTCCGGTCAACGGCTTTTTTAAAATGTTTTCCAGAAACGCCAACTCCCATTTGCAAATGATCTTTTTCACCAACCGGATCAATAGAATAGTTCAATCTCAGCGGTGGTATATTGAAATACCGCCCGTTGGTGAACAGTTTATCGATCTGTTTCCGGCTTTTCAACCGCTCATTCCGGGATAATGTAAGCTGCTTCAAGATCATAAAGTTACCATCACGGGTTGATAATTACCGGCAGGGCCGAAAACAAAAAAACCCCCGGTTTTGACGGGGGAATATCTTGTCGAAAAATGAAGATTTACTTCTTTTTCATCTCATCAGAAACAGTCAGTTTCTTACGGCCTTTCCTGCGACGGCTAGCCAGAACCTTGCGGCCATTAGCTGTTTCCATGCGCTTACGAAAACCGTGAACAGTTTTACGACGCTTACGATGAGGTTGGAATGTACGTTTCATGCTCTTTATTTTTTCACGTTGAATAATTCCCGGAAAGCCGGTTTTCTTATCGCTCCAGAGGTCACCATACCCCTGGTTTCGTGAAAGGACGGCAAAGGTAAAGCAAAAATTTGCTTCAAGCAAATTTTTGCTTTACAATGTGGCGAATGTGATAAATGTGATGAATGTGAGAAATGAATGGAGAAAATGGGATTAATGGGCTCCATTCGCACATTCATTTATCACATTGCCCACATTCATCACATTAATCACATTACAACCTGACGTGCTGACTTTCCACACGTGTCCCATAGAACGTTGTTCCATGCCTATCAAAATCTTCAGTTGAATCTGTAGTATAGAACGCCCTGCTGCCCCCTTTTCCCAGTTTTTCTTCCATTTCCGGGTGTCTTTCCAGGTAATCTTGGAGGCTCAGCGCCACTATTTCCCCCTGGCTGATGATCCGGATACCAGGACCGGCGGCGGCGGCGATTTTCTCCTGCAACAACGGATAGTGGGTGCAGGCCAGCAAAACAGTATCAATATGCGAGGATTGGTCCATGAGGGACTTTACGCATTTTCTTACAAAATAGTCGGCTCCATCCGTTAGATGCTCGTTATTCTCGATCAGGGGAACCCAGATCGGGCAAGCCTGCTGGAACACTTTCAAACCCGGGAAAAATTTCTCTATTTCGATGGGGTAAGAGCCGGAACTCACTGTTCCGGGCGTGGCCAGGATGCCGATCTCCCCGGTAGTTGAATAATTGCCAATCACTTCGGTAGTAGGCCTGATCACTCCTAAAACCCTCTTACCAGGCTCCATATGGGGAAGGTCTTTCTGCTGTATCGACCTCAATGCTTTTGCAGATGCTGTATTGCAGGCCAGGATCACCAGGGGACAACCTTTATTAAAAAGCCATTCCACAGATTCAAGCGTGTATTGATATACAGTTTCAAAAGAACGTGTCCCGTAAGGCGCCCTGGCGTTATCACCCAGGTAGATATAATCATATTGGGGCAGCCTGTCCACCAACGACCTCAATACGGTCAATCCTCCATATCCTGAATCAAAAACACCTATCATAGGGGAATGTGATGAATGAAATGTGATGAATGAAATGTGAGAATGAATGTAATAAAAAAGCTGCCTCGATGGGAGGCAGCTCTTTAATATCTTCTATGAATCCTTGTTACTTCTTGGGAATGCCACCGGGCCTGGCTGGCGGTGTTACCGCACTAGGACCGAGTTTAGCTTTTACCTTAGGAAGAAGGTCGTCAGTTTCAGGATAAACGATCAGGGCTTCTTTACGGAATACGTGAGTATAACCTGCTGTTTTCGCAACATCCTGGATAAGCTGGTTAGCTTTCTGGGCAACAGGCGCAAGCAGTTCTTCCTGCTTTTGCTGCATCTGCTGTTGGTATTGTTGTTCAAAACCCTGGAGGTCAGTGAACAATTTCCTCATGCTTTCCCTTTTCGCAGTCTTCTGGGCATTGGACCATTTGGTTGAATCGGCTTTCATAATGCTGTCCTGCCTGTTCAGTTCCTGGAGGGTTTCAGCATAATTGATCTGCAGGGCACTGTCAAACTGTGCAAGATCTCCCATGGCTTTTCTGTATTCTGGCATCATCTGCACCACTTCATCAACGCTCACATAGGCTGCTTTTATCGGGGCAGTCTGGGCCATAGCACCTGTGGAAACCATTCCTGCCACTGCGATGCAAATCATTGCTACTAACTTTTTCATGTACTTTTCGTTTTGTAAAAATTCTGTTTCTGTTATTTAATAGTAGGGTTAACTTCTTTCAAAGTTGCCTTCCCTGAACCGGTTAGGATTTATTTAACACCAATTTCCTTCAACACATCGTCGCTCTTGTCCAGTTTAGGGTCGGCAAAGATAACGGTAATTCCTTCACTTTTATCTAAAATGAAGTCGTATTGTCTTGCTACGGCCAGTTTTTGTACGGCATTGTAAACTTTGTCCTGCACCGGCTTGATCAGCTCCTGCCTTTTCTTGAAAAGGTCGCCTTCGAATCCAAAACGTCTCCTTTGCAGATCGCGTAATTCCTTTTCCTTATTGAAGAGCTCATCTTCACGCTTCTTCTTGAGTTCATCGCTGAGCATAACCTGCTCAGTTTCATAGTTCCTGTACATCTGATCCAATTCAGCCTGCTTGGCATCGATCTCTTTCTGCCACTGCTCAGAAAGCGCATCAAGCTTTTTCTGTGCGTCCTTGTATTCCGGCAATTTGTCCAGGATATATTTGGTGTCTATGATGGCATAACGCTGAGCCTGGCTGATGCCTGCAAAGCAGAAGAAGCATGCAGCAAGAATGATCAGTTTTTTCATGGCTTATATTTTTGATGAATACAATGAATTCTATTCAGGCTCATACCCCAGCATGAATGTGAACCTGGAAGCATCTTTTATTTTTCCTCCATTTGTCAGCCTGTCTAACCCCACACCATAGTCAAATCCAAGCAAACCGAACATCGGGAGGAAGAAACGCATACCCAGACCCACAGATCTTCTTAACCGGAATGGATTATAGGTTTTGAAAGAATACCATCCGTTCGCGGCTTCAAAGAATGCAAGACCGAAAATGGTACTGCTCGGATTGGTCACAAGCGGGTACCGGATCTCCATCGTGTACTTATTGAAGATAGTAAAGAACTGTGAAGCTTGTTGCTGATCAGGGTTTATAGATGGGTCAGATGTTTCATAAACCGGGTATCCCCTATGGGCGATGATATCATAACCCAGTACACCAAAATTGTTCGTCAGGCCCGCATCACCCACCTGGAACCTCTCAAACGGCGAGATAGGTAATTGGGAAGTGTACCGGCCTATGAAACCGTACTTGATGGCCACACGCAGTACGAACTGCCTGTTCTTTTCAGCACCCGCACCTTTGGTAAGTGGTACATACCATTCCCCTGTGAACTTCCATTTATGGAATTCCACCAGCCTGAATATATCCGCTTCATTGATACCCCTGAGTGAAGACCATGGCGGGGTGAACTGACCACTAAGCAGGAAATTGGATCCGCTTCTTGGGAAGATGGGTTGGTCGATAGACGACCTGTTCAACGCGATCTTCAAACTGAAGTTGGTTGAAGTACCACTATTGAATCCCGGGAAGATGGGATAATTCCTTGCATTATAATTAATGAAGTTCAGAGAATAGACCAAAGTGAAGAAGTCATCCGGCCACTTCAACTGCTTACCCAGCGACAGGGTCATACCCGTTGTTTTCAGGTAAGAAGAATCCGAATATTTTCTGTCAAACAATCCTGTGCTGGGATTGTAGGCATTTGAAAATTTATTATTGAAAATGCTGACGGTAAATGAATTCCTTTTCTTTCCACCAAGCCATGGCTCAGTGAAAGAGGCATTGATAGAACGATAGTAACGTCCGTTGGACTGGAACCTCAATGAAAGTTTCTGGCCATCACCTGATGGCAATGGATCCCAGGTTTCCTTCTTGAATATATTCCTGATCGAAAAGTTATTAAAGGTTACACCAAGGGTACCTGTCAAACCGATACCACCTCCCCAACCGGCAGAGAGTTCAAGCTGGTCAGAAGATTTCTCCACTACAGAATAGTTGATATCCACTGTACCATCTTCCTGGTTAGGCACTGGCTGTAAGCCAAGTTTTTCCTGTTCAAAATAACCAAGGTTCACGATCTCACGCTGAGAACGAATAAGATCAGACCTGGAAAATTTCTCGCCAGGCACAGTTCGCAACTCACGACGGATTACATATTCCTTGGTTTTATCATTGCCCGATATGTTCACGTTCTTGATCGTGGCCTGCGGACCTTCACGCAACCTGATCTCAAAATCTATGGTATCATTATATACTGCCGTCTCCACGGGTTCGATCTGGAAGAACAGGTAACCATCATCCATATATAATGAACTGATATCACCTCCCTCCTGTGTAAGCTCTTTACCCAAACGCTTATTCAGGGTCTCAATATTATAAGTATCTCCCTTCTTGATATTCAGCAGCAGTGAAAGCACTGAATCAGAATATTT
>DATGXN010000200.1:0-22201 GCA_035298945.1 Chitinophagaceae bacterium
TACCAGAACAAGCTGGCTTATTTCGAATCAAAAGCTGATTTGGATAAGATGGAAGAACGCATGGAGAACCTATCGATCCAGAAAGCTTTGCAGGAGAAATTGTATCGCCAGGAAAAGTTATTAAGAAACTACATGGCCGGCGCAGCAGTTCTCATCCTGCTGTCTGCATTTTTTGTTATCCGCAATATCAATTCAAAAAGAAAGCACATCCAACGTCAGAATGATCTGCTGGACGAACAAAAAACAAATGTAGAGAAAGCCTATAATGATCTTAAGGCTGCACAGGCCCAGTTGATCCAGTCTGAAAAGATGGCATCGCTTGGAGAACTCACTGCCGGGATAGCACATGAAATACAGAACCCACTGAATTTCGTAAATAATTTTTCAGACGTCAATCGTGAACTGTTGCTGGAGATCGGGGAAGCCGTATCGAGAGGTGATCTTATGGAAATAAAGAACCTCGCCAATGATATCCGATCCAACGAAGAGAAGATCCATGAACATGGCAAACGAGCCGATGCCATAGTCAAATCAATGCTTCAGCATTCCAGGGCAAATACAGGCCAAAAGCAGTCTACCGACATCAACAAGCTTTGCAACGAATATTTGTATCTGGCCTATCATGGATTCAGGGCGAAAGAAAAAGAATTCAATGTGAAGCTGGGTACTTCTTTTGATCCCGCCGCATCACATATAGAAATTATACCCCAGGATATCGGCAGGGTTTTGATCAACCTGTTCAACAATGCATTTTATTCTGTACATGAGAAATTCAAGCGTGCAGATAATTATGTTCCCACTGTTAATGTGGTCACTCAAAAAAATGGCGACTGGCTGGAAATAAAAGTGATCGACAACGGGACGGGCATTCCGGAACATATCAGGGCCAAAATTTTTCAGCCATTCTTTACCACTAAACCCACTGGTCTTGGCACCGGCCTGGGATTATCGTTGAGCTATGATATCGCCAAAGCTCATGGAGGCGAGATCAGTGCGGAGAGTAAAGAGGGCGAAGGATCAGTGTTTACGATGAGACTACCTGTTAGTTAGTCGAGAGTAAGATTGTTCTCTCTCGCCTTTCGCCTCTCGCCTCTCACCATTCGCCTTTCGCCTCTCGCCTGCTACTTAAACGGATTCCCCCACCTCACATCCTCATATACCTTTGTTCCCGACAATGTTTGTAAAAATGCGATCACTGCGTTCACTTCCGGTGCCTGAAGATTCAGTTTTTGTCCAAATCCATTAGGCCTTAAACGAGGGTCAAGGTTATTATTTCCGGGGGCCAGATTGATCTGTCCGTAATGCCCGATCGCGGCTTGCAGCGTTTTGATCACACCCGTATGCATGAGAGGCCCATTTAATGTGCCGTCTGTTTTTACCAGGTCACGAAGCGAAGGGGCTCGCGTATTATTGAGGTCAAGTTCATTGCTATTGATGGTGCCGATGATACCGTTGTTGCGTGTGTTGGGGTCGATGTCGAATTCCGGCGCATTATGGCAAGCATTACAACCCAGTCCGCCTCCGATCCTCACACCCTGCGCATCGAATTGCGGTGGCGCAAGCCAGAGTTGTTTGCCCTGGTTTTCCTGGGCTGTGAAATTCGGGAACGGCTGCTGATCATTGGGAACCTGCGCACGACCCTGATCGTATTTCGAATCAAAGCTGTAGATACTCCTCACAAAATTTGCGAGGCTTTCCTGCATTCTTGCTTCGGTGATGGATTGGTCTCCATAAACAAACTTGAACAGTTCCTGGTAATAACTGATGTTCTGAAGTTTTGTGAGAAGGGCGGGGAGTCCGGGTCGGCCATCTTTTCCACTGAATCCCATCTCGGCATGATCCTGAATGGGCATCGTGGTTTGTATTTCAAGGGTGGCGGCTCTTTCGTTCCAGAAGAATTTCTGCTCATTGGCAAACCTGGTGTTGATCAGCCTCATGGAGTGACGGCCGGTTACTCCTTTTTCAACTCCTTTACTTGTAAGTGCGGTATCACTGAACGCGAATTTCTGTTTATGGCAGCTGGCGCATGAAATGCTGTTGTCTATGCTCAGTGCCTTATCGTAAAACAATACCCGGCCTAAAGTTGCTTTTGCATTATTAAGTGGGGAATTCCTTGCATTGTCTTTGGTAATATATCCGGGAACTGATTGAGCGGCATAATTGATGAGGTTATTCGGGTCGATATTAGAACCGAAAGCGGCTTCAATGGCGGGATAGGAGTTTGTGTTTCCAGTGTTTGCATTTTCATCCGATTTTGAACAACTGATCATCACAATGATAAGTGCCACGGGAATCATGAGCACAGCTAGGGACTTTCGCATGGGTAATTTAGGGTTTGACCGTTCTTATTGTAAAAGGTTTACTTTATTAAGATGGATGCCAGGAAAAATTCCTTCGGCCTTCTGGTCCTCCCTCCAAGGGACGTCCCTTGGAGGGAGGCGGGGGATTTGCGCAAGAAAAAATCGGAAACAACTGAAAATCAACTATTTGACCGGTTAGCCTCTTTCTTTCTCCCTCCAAGGGCCCTCCCTCCAAGAGGCCTCCCTTGGAGGGAGAAAGGGAAAGAAAGGCTAAAAAACCGAAAAGCTTTTTACGATCGGGGTATCAAAGGCATCTTCGATAATCAGACGCAGTTTTTTTGTACGCAGGGGTGCCGGTAATTCATAGATGAATTTATGCCCGACGGAACTGCCTTGAATAAGGTTGGTCCATTTACCACCAACAAGTGCCTGCACTTTAAATTTCTTCACCCGCTGCCCGTAGCTGATATCTTCACAAATCATGATCGATCTGATCTGTTGTGTAGTTTTGAAAATAATTTCATTTCTATCATTGCCATTGGCCAATGCCTTGCCGTACTTAGCGGAAATCGCATCGCCAAATTCCTTTAATCTTATCACATCAGGCGCAGGGATCAACCCCGCCGTATCGGGCGTTAACCCCAGGATCAACGTTGCATTCCGGCCTACGGATTTCTCATACATATTTACCAATGCATCTACCGGGAACAAATGATCCTCATCCCCTGGCTCCCAGAACCATTCATGACGTCCTTTATAGCCCCGCAGCGGAGCATCGGCCATTGCAGGGAGATAATAGGAACCTGTACTGTCGCCATGCTTAGCCAAATGGAAATCATTCTTTCTGATCTCCGGAAACTGGTTCATCATCATTGAAGGATACGGAAAATTTGACCAGCAAGGATAACCTACAGTTCCGGATTCTGAACCACCCCATCTTGCTTCAGATAATTGAGCGCTCCAGTAAAACAGGCAATTGGGTTGAAATTTTTGCACGATGGGAAGTACATTAGGCGCACCTAGTGCCGTATCACCCGCTCCCCCATCGAACCAGATCTCGAAGAGCTCGCCATAATTGGTGCAAATTTCCTTCACCATGCCTTCTACCATTTTATTATAATATGCCTGGCGTAATTCTTTCATTTTACCCGATCCATCCACTACAAAATCATGTACACCCAACAACGAGTTCCATCTTATCCCCACATAAATACCGGGCAAGATGCCGTGTTTCCTGCATGCATCAACAAACTCTTTCACGATATCGCCCTTGCCATCACGCCATTTAAGCGCTTTCATGCAATAAGGGTTGACATCAGATTGATAAATTGCAAAACCTGTTTCATGGGTGGCTGTGATGATAGCGAACTTCGCGCCAGCTGCTTTCGCAGCTAACACCCATTGCTCTGCGTTGAGTTGAGTAGGACTGAAAATATTATGATCCGCAACAGGCGTAAGCCTGTTTAATCCCTGGCCATATCTTTTCCCATCGAATACATGTAAATCGTAGGAAATCAATACGCCAAGCTCAGCTTTTTGCCATGCGAGTTGTTTTTTGTTAGGTATGGGAATGGATCTTTGAGCATATGAGCTCATCCAAGTCAGAAAAAAAAGGAAGAACGAAGTTGATAGGCGCATGATGTTAAAATTAACCCATTCTCTGTGTCTCACCGCACAACAAAAAACCACCTCCATATAAACGAAGGTGGTCGAATGGTTGGGTCATAGTAATCATTCTAACTTCTTTGAATCGTAGATTGCCCACTCCCACTGCAGCTTACCATCTTTAATCAGGTAAGATGCAAATACGGGGCAGCCAACCGTTTTACCGCTCTTCTTATTTTTCGCTGAATACCTCGCCCAGATATGGGCATATTTATCTCCATTAGCAGTAGTAGCCACTTCAATTATGGGTTCTCCAAAGCTGATATTTTCCCAATTATCCCTGTCTTTTTTCTCAAATGCAAGCACATCTGAAACTGGCGCTCCTTTCTGGGTGGTATCAGGAGCCCATTGATTATCAAAAACCACCGCACTATCGGCAAAACAAGCGCGGGCCGCATCCCAATCGGCTTTCTCAACGGATGAGAGCAACTTTTTTACCAGGTCCACATCCGGACCTGCAAAATCGATTACACCTTTAGCAGAATCTACAACAGTTGTAAATTCTGAAGTAACAGCAGGTTCTGTTTTTGGCGCCCGGGTATTACAGGCAAAAGCGGATAAAAGCAATACCGCAACGAGAGTCTTTTTCATTGTTGATTATTTTGTTTGAGGAGAATAATAACATGAAAAAGGTATGCTATTTATAAGCAACCGGCAAAACCTTGTTCCGCGAAAAATCCGTTAATTATGGAAGATCGCCGCATAGGTGGAATGCGGTGAAAAAGAAGGTAAGATGATCACCGGAATATTTACACTGTCTGACCTAACTACGGTAAGCTTCCTGGTTTGTTTTTGAGGTTTACGGTCTTTTCTGTCGTCCAAGGCATGCACGATGACGATCCCTATGATCAATAGAATTAAATAATACGAGGTTTTCATTGCTAAAATGTTGAAATAGACTGGGATAACTACCGTATAATATCTATGCCACCAGCGGCATAATAGCCGGTATCGGGAGAAAAACTCAGGGATTCCTTGACTCCAGTTTCTGATCAAGCAGGTATCTGAATCTTTTCATTTCATCATTATCAAAATTCAGCATTCGGATTTTTCTGTCGGACAGATGCAGTTTTATCGAAGTTTCCCATTTCAGGAGCGAGCCCGCTGGCTCGTGCTTCTTTATTGCGTTATATGGAATTTCGTTTATAGTGGAAAACCTGAAAATCTTATTGATGGCAGTTGGGATGATCAGCATAGTTAAAAGCACCATCCGTACAAGGAAACTGAACCAATTGAATTGATGTGGTTCCTGGATATATTTATCATATTGTGCGTATAGGTAAATCGCAGTCAATAAGAGTAATAACAGGCCGATCATGCCATTCTTTCGCTTCCTTTTCATGGCATCATCTCCTTCAATTACAAGTAGATCGTCCATGAAATGAACCTGCCCTTTCTCTAGGTTTACGCTCTCCATAGTTAAACAGTCACCCTAAAATAAATGTCTTGCACAATATATATTTGTGAACTATGTCTCAAATAAAGTGGAAACATATCTTCCAACAACTTAAGGCGGATCTGATCGGTAAAGACTCCTATCGCGGAATCACGCTCACCTATGCCTGGCTGGCCAACCAGTTCGGGCACTTTGCGCTGGGCTTCATTCCGGTGTTTCTCGTATATAGATTTCTTTGCTGGATCAACTGGCGTCCTCATTCTTATACGGCAGCATGGATCATTGCTTTATTCTGGCTGCTCTTTGAGACGTATAATTTTCTCGGGCCGATATTAAAAGCAAGAGATCAATACCGGTTCTCTCCCGCCTGGTGGAACGTGGCATTTGACACTGCCACAGACCTGGTTTTTTTCTGGATCGGCGCGGTTGCCGCTGCCCTCTGGTTAAGTCCTTCATGGCCGGCATTTATTGTACTTGCTGCGCTGATCATCATCGTTCTTTATCCTTCCTATTATTGGTTCACCACAAAAATGTTCCAGCAATATGCGGCCTACCCTTTTCAATTCAGGCTTAGTCAATGGAACTATAGTATAACTAAGGAAGATAAAGAAACAGTGAAAGCATTTCTGAAAAACCCTGCCCAAAAACACTTGTTGGTATTTGGATCTTCCGGCACTGGAAAAACTGCCATCAGCATAGGTGTTGCCAACGAACTTTCTATTAACCGCCGAGCCTGTTGTTATACTCCCGCGATCAAACTCTATTGTATGTTTCATGAAAAAGAAATAACTGCAAAAGCATTGTGGATCTGGAGGAATACGGAAGTGCTGGTGATCGATGATATCAACCCCGGAGGGCCGATAAAGGAAGAACTGGTGCCGCCCGAAAAATTTCTGCAATTTCTGGATGCCATAAAAGACAACAGGGAAGCCATCAGATCCAGGTCCGTGATCTGGGTATTGGGAAACCAGGACAGCACGGAATCTTTGAGAAATAAATGGTCTGCTCTGTTAGATACGATAGGAGTACCAAGAGAGAATGTTTTGTCGATCGACCTCAGGGGGTGAGGTGAGAGGCGAGAGGTGAGAATCTATAGACTATCTCGCCTCTCGCCTTTCGCCTCTCGCCTCTCGCCACATGCCTCTCCCCTATGGCAAAATGTGGTTCTCGTACGCAAAGCTCACCAGGTGCGTAATACTCTTCACGTTAAACCTTTTATATAAAGGCAGAATTCTTTTCTCAATAGCCGATTGCGACACATTGAACATAGCCGCTATTTCTTTGAAGGAATATCCCTGCGCTACCAGTGCCAAAGCCTCTTTCTCTTTACCGGATATCGCATAGTGATGGAACAAGAGTTTGTTCAGTTCATCATCGAATACCGATCTTTCCGGACCATACAAAGAATAGCGCATCACCTTACCCAATTTAAGTGTGCGTACCACTTGCGCCCTACAAATGATCTCGGTTACTCTTCCTCCCTCAGCTTTGAATACACCCACACGCGTGATCAATGGAACCGGGGTGCCGTCTTTATGTATCTTCTTGGTCTCTAATGTAAAACTGTACTGTTCAAGGTCTTCCGATTGCCTCAGGATGAACATCAGGGCTTTTTCATTCAGTTCATTTGAGAAAGGTGCATATTCAGGACTGGTTATACCTACAAAAGTGAGGATCCCCATCTCGCTGTCTTTGTAGCCAAGCACATCTTCCCATCCCGCTGCATAGATCATCCTTCCCTGCTTCAGGGAATAGATATAGACGGCCTCTTCGGGAAAACGGGGAATGGTTTTTGAAAAATTGGCAAATTCCTCGCTGTTGGTGTCAGCTGGTGTATTGGTTAGATAGGTTTTTAAATAATCCCCTGATTCTTGTTCCTGCATTAGTGGTGGTGTTAAAACAAAAATAATGTCAAACTGCGGAAAGACGCAGTTGTCTGCTCATCCCTAAGCTAATATTTTTACGGCTTCAGTTTGAGGACAGTTCACAACATAGAATATCTTTTTTTTCGAAGACAGGACTATTGGGTTTTTAATCCGTATTCAAAGTAGTCAGTCGTTGCTAATCGTTCGGCAGACACCAACCATTCAAAGCCAATTGCTGATGCACCTGCATCGGCAATTGTGTTTTTAGCCCTCATACTCATCAATCCGGCAAATCTATTGTGCCCCACTCATGGCCGCCATGGCATATTTGCTATAATCAAAAGGGTATCTTGAGAAAAGAACTCACCGATGGAAGAACATCCACCGCCCAATGGGTTAGCACCAGGAGAACGATGTTCCTGTAACGGCTCCAGTGAAAACCGAATATCAGGCTGATAATAAAAACCGGAAGCCCTGTTTGGAGCAACACCTGGTCAAAATGGCCAGCCTGTCCCTCTATCCCCCTGGACAGCAAATAGCGGCTCGGCAAATGCCAGGCCATAAATAATATGCTGGTTAAAAGGATCGCGAATAAACGGTTCCATTTCTTTTCCAGTCTTGTTTGTAAATAGCCCCTGAAAAATAACTCCTCGGGAATACCCGCCGTGAACAGCGGCATCATAACCCCAATGAATACCCGCAAAAATGCATCCGGATGCTCATGATAATGTGCACTGATCTTAGAAAGATGACTGGCATTCAGAAAAAAACCCAGTAACATCATCACAATTGTAGCAACTACGGTACTGAACCCCGGCCTGATCCCAAGCAGCAGGTCCCTGAGCTTATATTTCCACCAACCAAAATAAATGAACGAAGGCACGATAAGGAGAAAGAATATCTTGAAAAGAATGGAATACCAGGCATCCTGGTTGAATTGGGTAGCACCCATCAATGGTTGTGGGTAGTTCTGGATCAGTACTCCTATTCCATATCCAAGGAAAATATAGAAAATGGCATAGCCGAGTAGAAAAGAGGTCTCCTCCTCCAATCGCTTAAAGCGTATATCCCTGGCCGGTACCCGCTGCCATGTTAGTATATTTCCAATATGGGGCATAAATGAATGTACAAATGATTCTTTTTCTTGCCTGACCGCTTATCAAGAAATGTGTTAACTTGACGTCACCCTCAAACTCAACTCATGGAAAAGATCGTTGAATACCTCAATGGCCTAGATTTCAATATCCTGGTCGTCATACTTATGACAATTTTCTTCTCGCTGGAACGGCTGATCAACTCACCACACAAATTTGACAAGCGCGTCCCGCATTTATTGAATAATGTGGTACTTGGGGTCGCCTTTATTTTAATGAATTTGATAGCTGCCGCAGTCCAGGTCTCTATTCTTCAATGGGGAGATTCAAAACATCTTGGCCTTTTTTATCAAGTGGAGATCCCGTTCTGGCTAAAAATTGTGATCGGAATTGCTATTCTTGATATGTCTTCTTACTGGACCCACAGGCTTTCTCATCGCTCTCCGTTGTTATGGCGCCTGCATCGCGTTCATCATAGTGATACTACCATGGATTCATCTTCCTATTTCAGGGGTCACCCATTTGAAGCATGGACATTCGGTATGGTAAATGTCTTCGCTGCTTTGATCATTGGAGCAGATACAACCATCTTTACTTTTTATTTCGTGTTTCTTCTGCCATTTCTCATCATAGAACACACTAACGTTGTTCTGCCAGCATGGATGGATAGAACTTTCGGCACACTCTTCACCACACCCAATTTGCATAAAGTACACCATCACCGGGATCAGTATTATACTGACTCGAATTATGCAGACATATTCATCCTCTGGGACAAATTATTCGGTACCTATAAATATGTTCCAGTTAAAGATATCCGCTATGGCCTGGATGAATTCGATGAACCCAGAAAGCAAACGTTTTGGTATTTACTGATCAGTCCCTTCATAAACATCAAGCGGGTGGAGAAAACAAATAGAGTTACCAATTGAACTTCTGATCGTTTGAATACTTATTGAAGCCGTTCAGGCCAAAATAAGTTTCTCCGTAACGCTTGAATGCTACAGGTGCCGGCTCCACTTTTGCAGATTGCTTATTTCTGATCACGATCTCCTCTCCAGCTTTCATATTGATCGCGATCCTTGTCCGGCTAAGATAAGTAGACACCTCACCCGGACCGTCCAGATCCACTACCGGGATATCCGTCTCCAGGATACAGGGGCCGCCTTTTTCGCTTTTCACCCTGATCATCGCAGTCTTTCCTTTGTCCCTCACCGCGTCTACCAGGAAAGCGCCTTCAGCACGGAGATTGGCAAAACTCAGATCTGACCAGTCAGAAGGAATGGCCGGGAATACCGAAACCACACCTTTGTGGCTTTGTAACATCATTTCGGCAAAAGCGGTTACCCATGAATGTGGTGTTTCAAAACAAGGCCCAGATTCCTTATAAAGTCCGTTCACTTCCCCATGCCGGTTCAGGTACCTGTCAAGTTGCCTGAACGTGGAATCGCCTTGACGTAAATAGGCATACATAGATGCAGATCCCGTATAGGAATATCCGGCCAGGGCCGAAGGCATGGAAAGCCAGTGCGCGATCGATTTTTCCATCAATGCCCTGGACCCAGGATCGTCCGGGTCCACTTCCCGATAAGGATAAATCATCATCAGGTGCGAGAAATGTCGGTGGGAAGATGTAAGCGAGACATCGTAACCGATCATATACCCCGTTTCGTTCACATGGTAATCAGCCAGCTTGTTGAGTATGTAGTTCCAGTTGTTTCTGTCATTGTCGTGGCGGTCCAGCATGCTGTCTGTCTCAATCAAGGTGCGAAGTCCCCAACGCAGCGCTGATAAACTATAATGTGCATCTTCAGCATCTGCATATTCGGGTGAATGCGATTTGACCAGGTGAAGTTTGCCATCACCCCCGGGTTTCAGTAAATGCACCAGGTAATTCACAGATCGTTTTAAAAGGGGATAGATCTGTCTGACCAATTCGGTAGTATCCTGAGAATACAGGAAGTACCTGTGATAATAATAAAGCATCCAGGTAAGATTCCCCGGTTCAAATCTTCCTGCTCTAAGATCATTTTGATCAAGGGGCGCAGCAAGGTCATATCCCGAGATCCGGCCGATGGCAGCTGCATCATTTCTCCATTCCGGGGGAACATTATTGATCAGTGTATTGACAGAATTGTTCAGCTTGTCGAAAAGCGACCTGCCAGTCTCAAGATGATTGGTAACGAAGATATTTGAGTACGCCAGTTGTGTATTAAGATTCCACCAGATCGCAGGCCAGGGTGTATTACTGGTGAACCAGGGACCCATCAGGTCTGCCATGGGCTCACCCTTACGGGTAGCCGAAGCCAGGTTATACAGTTCGAGCCAATAGTATCTCTGCATCCGTGCATCCGGAACGGCAACAAAACTTTTTTTAAAATATGCACTCCACCATGCCCTGTGGGTAGTCACCACATCTGCCAGATTCTTCTTCCTGAAATTTTCAAGTTGCGAAATAGCTTCTGACGTGGAGCCATCCTGCGGACTGGGTCCATACCCTACTGCAATGGCCAGTGTACTGTCTTGCTGCTTCCATGCCGTAGTATATCCGCCGCCATTCAGCAAAGGCTGCCGGCACAGATTGAAACCGG
This sequence comes from Chitinophagaceae bacterium, assembly GCA_035298945.1. GTDB lineage: Bacteria > Bacteroidota > Bacteroidia > Chitinophagales > Chitinophagaceae > Pollutibacter. The sequence continues at coordinate 10,912 of DATGXN010000200.1, forward strand.
CCGAATCTTTTATTAAGGGTTCGGGATTATATACATATTGATACAATTCCGGTTTAGCACGACCATAAGTAATTCTCGGTGTAACACTTTTCTCCGGGATCCATTTCCAACTCACATTTTTTTCTCCGCCGGTGCCTGATACACGGATACTGATCACTTGTTCGCCTGTAGGCACAAAGGCGATCAGGAATATCTTGCCCGCTGATGTGGTGATCGCTCCGCCTGCCTGTGCTTTGAAAATGTCCAGCTTAATACGGGAAGATAAAATGTTGCCATTTGTAGTCAGAATAAATTTACCAATGGGAAGTCTTGGCCTTGAGATCAATTGTTCTGTGAACATGGAGTCAGGATAATGGGGCCTTGTATCTGTAACATCAGAACGGCCCACATCAAATCTCAGGGCCTTATCATTCTCCTTGTAAATAAGAACGCCTAAACGTCCATTCCCCAGCGGTATGCCAGTATAAAAGTTTGTGCTGAGACTGTCCCAGTAAAGGCTCTGCTCGTCCATGTATTTATCCCAGTCTAATTTCTGAGCTTTTAAAGAGAGGCTCAATAAAAACAAAAAAGACAACAGCATCGATCGCATTAGTTGAAAATAATGCTTTTATCTTAATGCCCCGGCTGGCATACGTCAATCTTCAATGGGAAGATGGCCGAACATGAGTCTGATATTCAGTCCGAAATTATTCTGCAGTCCTCCTCCATTGTAGTTATAATAAAGGTCCAGACCCATGCCAGTAAATTTAGCCAGCGATACATCAACGCCAGTACGAATGATGGACCCCATCGCCGTTTTACTGGAATATTTTACAGAGTAATTTGGACTGTACTTGTTATCCTGGAGATCAGTGGATCGGCCTTGTTTGAAACTCAACAGATCTCCGTTTGATAGTCCAACTCCTGCATCCAGTATAAAATTTATTCTCCTGGAATACCTGAAATATCTGCCAGCAGATACATAAAGAAATCTGGTCTCCGCCTGGGGATAGGTTTCGTACTCAAGGCCCGGATACCCCGTTCCGCTATGTACTTTGAAATCCGGGGGCAGGTCGGCATTTCTTATGGCATTAAGATAAGCTGCCGATATGATCCATTTGTTGTTCCAGACGGAGCTGGCGCCAAACTGGTAAGCCAGGCCTTCTTTCGTTTCAACTCCCCCTGAACCGTATGCATAAGCCTTTGTAAGTTGTGCCTTTGCTGCCATGAATACCATGGTACTCATAGCAATGAGGATAAGCCTTCTCATGGTTGGTGTTTTTCATGTTGAAGAGGTAGTAGGTTAGTGTTACTCTAATCTAATATCTCTTTGATGTATATGGTAATTGATTTATGCAACAGGCAGTTATAAATTTTGCAGAAAATGCAATAGTGCAGGCGGCTAAAAGTAGAAGAGGGGCTCGAGAAGGGATATTATTGCATCACTGCTTTTTTCGCAGGACGAGGCATATAACCCAACATCAATCTCAGGTTAAAACCCATGTTGTCCTTAATGCCCCCCATGTTGGCATTGTAATAAAGGTCCAGGCCCGCTCCGGCACAGCCAGAGAACGCCCAGTCTGCCCCCGCTCTGACAATACCGCCGATTGAAGTTTTTTCAGTTTTTGTAACTATATAGTTTGAACTGACTCCAGGAACAATATTCTCTCCACTCTTTATGATTTCCCCGGGTTTATAGTAATTGGCTCCCTGCGACTTTGCAATGCCAATACCTCCGTCCAGTATAAAGCTGATTTTACGGGATACCGGATAATATCTGCCGAATGAGGCATAGGTAAATCTGGTCTCATCTTCCGGACGAAAATCATAATACTGCTCAACTGGCAAAATAATGAGTAAATACCAGGGGACTTCATACACTTCTAACTTAAAATCTGGCGGCAAAGTTGAATTCCGCTTTGCATATAACTTTCCATAAGTAACAATCCATTTATTGTTGATGACTCCGCTTAGCCCATAAGAAGTGGCTGTCCCATCTCCAATAAATGGACCAACGGTCCCAAACATATAAACCCTGTTGATCTTGGTTTTTTTCTCCTGCGCTTGCAGAGTTGAAAAACTAAGGATTGCAAAACTTATCAGTGTGATGAGGCAGATCTTTTTCATGGTTACCTTATTTCGAGGTTAGTTTTTCAATGTCGCTTTTGCAGACCCCGGCATGAAGCTTTTACTAAACTATAGTGTGGATGCACAGATGAGTAATCGATTTGCGCGGCAGGATGGGCTTGGTTTTGCAGGATCTGCGGAAAATGGGCAAGGCGGATTGGCGGTTTGCAGATTTTGCAGCTGGCGTACTTAAATACAAAGTATTTAAGGATATTAAATAAAAAATCCGCCCAACATTAGTTGTGCGGATTCAAATACGATCACCAGAAATGGTTATTCAGCAGTGGCTGGATCTATGATCTCCGATACCTTTTCAATCCTGTTAACTGGAAAGCCACCTTTAGAAGCATGCTCACGAAGCATTTCCTCATTTGGTGCAATGTAAACACAGAAGATTTTGTCTGTTGTTACGTAGCTGTGCTGCCAGATTATAGTAGGACCCATTTCACGAAGCACTCCGCATGAGGTCTGTGATATACCCTGAAGTTGCTCATGGCTCAGCTTTCCTGCACCGGGTATTTCTCTTTCAATTACATATTTAGGCATAATATTCAATTTTAAATAACCAATTTGATAATCAGTAATTTAATCAATATTCATACACAACAAAACCCCAGGGTTCGATCTTCCAGGGTGCGGTGACCAGTTTTTCCTTTGTGTAGGCAAATACGTTATAAGGGTTACCCATCAGGAATATATCATGCACTTCTACGGTTTGCTCTTTATTGGAAAGATTCAGGATCACAAATATTTTCTTGTTCCCTTTTTCCCTCACATAGGCATATAATGCCGTAGTGTCTCCAACAACTACTTTCCTGAACGAAGCATCACTGGCCAGTGCAGGATTATTCTTCCTCAGGTCTAACAGGGTTTTGTAGAATTTCTCACGACCGTATTTGCCGAACTCGATCGGATCTTTTTCGAAGAATGCCAGGGGCCTCAATACGGGTTCTTCCTGCCCACTGTAAATCAGGGGAACACTGTTGGCCATGGTTTGGGTAAAGACTGCAAAAGGTGCATGTACTGCTCCGGGGAAAGTGGCATAATCGGCCTTATTCCAGCTGTTCTCATCGTGGTTGCTGGTGAAATACATCTGGATGGTGTTCTTCGGGTATAGTGTATCGTTAGAAGTCTTGATACTATCGAGTGCAAAAGCAGGCCTTCTGCCGGCAGCAATATTTTCCATCTGGTGAAACATGGTCCATGGATAAACTGCGTCAAAGGTTTTTGCAAGATATGGCTTATCCCCTTCGGCCAACATGAAGAAATCTTTTTTCATTTTGCGCAGCTGAGGAATGCATTTACTCCAGAAGCTCTCAGGCACATTCCAGGCCACATCCACTCTGAAGCCGTCTATATCAGCATTAGTGACCCAATACTTCATCGCATTGATCATACTGTCTTCCATCACCGGATTTGAATAATCCAGCTGACGGGTATCGTCCCAATTATACGGTATAGCAGGTTTACCCGTACTGTCTTTTACATAAAATTCCGGGTGTCTCTTTATCCAGGAGTGGTCAGCTCCGGTATGGTTGGGCACCCAATCGATCAACACCTTCATTCCCTTAGCATGAATTGACTTCACCAGGTCCTGAAAATCTTTTAAAGTCCCAAACTCGGGATTTACATCTTTATAGTCGGCAACAGCATAATATGACCCCATGCTGCCCTTCCTGTCCACTTTACTGATGGGATTGAGGGGCATGAACCAAACTGTTTGCACTCCCATATTCTTAAGCCTGTCAAGACTTTTCCCAAAGGCCTTAAAAGTCCCTTCTTTGGTGTATTGCCTTACGTTCACTTCATAGATATTGCCCTGTTTGATCCAGGATGGCTGGGCCACGAGGGAGATAGAAAGAAGGAGAGATAGTGAGATAGAGAGCAGGTGTCGCATGTTCATAAATTAATTATTAAAGATAATTCCGAATTGCGGATTGCGAATTCCGAATTCGGAATATATCAATCAGTTAATTCATAGGTCAATTCCCCTCCCTTCAGCAACTGTTCATGGGTGATATAGTTTACCGGGATCGCCTTTCCGTTTAATACCACTCTTTTTATATAACTGCTGCTGCCGGGCTTCTTTACCAGCTGCCCTTTGACACGGATAGTCATCTTCTTCCCATTGGGTAAGTGTAATTCGGCAGAATTCACCATCGGATACCCGAACACATATTTCCCCGAAGCCGGATTCAGTGGATACATGCCCAGTGAGCTCCACACCAGCCAGGCACTCATCTGGCCACAATCTTCATTCCCCGGCAAACCCTCAGGTCCATTCTTATATAAACTGTCTATCACCAACCTGATCTTCCCGGCGGATTTTGTTGGCTCTCCCAGCGCCGTATACATATAGATAATGTGGTGGGATGGTTCGTTTCCATGTGCATACTGGCCGATCAGGCCGGACACATCATTGGAAGTATTGGTGCCGTGTAATTCAGAAGACGAACTAAAAAGGGCATCGATCTTATTGACCAGTTGAGGTTTTCCTCCGTAGAGGGCAGCAAAACCATCAACATCCTGCGGTACAAAAAAACTGTGCTGCCAGGCAGTTCCTTCAATGTACTGTCCTTCAAATCCATGTTCCGATAATAATGGATCAAATGGTTCGATGAATTTTCCTGTGCTGTCTTTTGCGCGCATGAACCCCGTCTTGGGATCAAAAAGATTCTTATAACTCATCGCACGTTTATAGAAATAATCATAATCAGCCTTGTTCCCCAACTTCTTTGCCACCTGTGCTATACACCAGTCGTCATAAGCATATTCCAATGTAATGGTAACACTCCAGCCATGCTTGTCTTGCGGCAGATAACCAAAGCGGATATAATCCGGTGTGCCACGCTGCTGTTGGTGGGCCGTTTTCTTCATGGCTTCGTAGGCTTTGGCCTGGTCGATGCCTTTGAAGTTTTTAAGAATGGCATCTGCGATGATGGGAATGGAATGATAACCCGTCATGGTATTGGTTTCCCAGGTGCTCAGGTCCCAGACCGGCAACAGCCCGTTATCTTCATAGAAAGAAAGCATACTGTTCACAATTTCGGGTACCCGTTGGGGTTGTATGATGGTGAACAGTGGATTCAACGCCCTGAAAGTGTCCCAGTTTGAGAATACCGTATACTTATTCCCATTCTGGACGCGTATTTTATTATTGTGGACTCTGTACTTTCCGTCTGCATCTGAATACAGGTTTGGCGATAGGGTGGTTCTGTACAATGCCGTGTAGAATTTCTGCGCATAGGCTTTATCGGTAGTATCGATGGTGATCTTCTGCAATTCTTTTTCCCAGTTGGCTTCGGCCTGGTAAGCAACCATGTCAAATGGTTTGCGATCGGTTTCTGATAATGCTTTCAGTGCCGCATCAGTTCCGGTTGTACTGAGTGCTACCCGCAGCAGCAGTGTATTATCTTCCGTATCAAATTTCAATACTGCTTTCACTTTGGGGCCGGTGATCTCGTCACCATTTCTGCTCACTTCATTAAGAAATATTTTCTCTTTTACGGGTTTGGAAAATCTTGCTGCAAAAAATACCTGCTGCCCTTTGGCCCATCCGGTAGATGCGCGGTAGCCCACCAGGGTACTATCGTTCACCAGTTTCAACATTGCTGCAGTGGGAGAATCCCAGTTGATCGCGAAGCCCATATCGAAACGAAGCCATCCGTTTTTGTTGGGGAATTTGTAGCGATGATATCCGTTGCGAGGCGTGGCGGTGAGTTCGCAGCTGATATTGTTGCCGAGCCAAACGGAATAATATCCCGGTTTGGCCTTTTCATTTTTATGCGAGAACGGGATCTTTAGATATTGTGCGCTGATCCCAACGGTATCCAGCAGGGGTAATACAGATATATCACACCAGTCGCCTATGCCCGTTCCACTGAGATGCATGTGTGAAAATCCGGCAATGCTGTCGCTGCTGTAATGGTAACCGCCGCACCAGTCCCAGCCGTTGGTGCCGTTATCAGGACTGAGTTGAACCATGCCAAAAGGAGTGGTCGCTCCGGGATAGACATGCCCATGGCCGCCTGTGCCTAAAAAAGGATCAACGAACTTTGTCAGTTTCTGCGCGAAAGATGTGACTGCGATCAACACCAGGATGGAGGAAAAAATAAATCGTTTCATCAGCTTAAATTTTGCCGGTCTGCCGAAATTATCGATTAAATAAAATGTGTGGGATGATTACTATCAGTAGTTTAGCATACCCTCGCTTGGACCAGCCTCCCTCCAAGGGGCCTCCCTTGGAGGGATTAGAAAATCACATTATGAGACAGTTGTTTTTCCTACTTGTTTTTGGTGTTTTCACGTTGCATGGGATGGGTCAATCCCAAAAGACCGATGTTTTGGTAATAGGTGGCGGAGTGGGTGGGACCGCGGCAGGTATACAGGCGGCCAGATCCGGGGTAAAGACCATCATTGTTGAAGAAGGGCCCTGGCTGGGAGGAATGCTTTCCGCCGCGGGGGTCTCTGCGATTGACGGCAATCACGAGCTGCCCTCGGGGATCTGGGGTGAATTCAGGCAGCGGTTATACAATCATTATGGCGGGCCCTCCAAATTGGCTACGGGCTGGGTAAGTAATACACAGTTTGAGCCCCATGTGGCCGACAGCATTTTAAAAAGTATGGCAGCGGCAGAAAGCAATCTCACCGTGCTTTACGGTTATGCACTGGCGTCAGTGACCATGAAGAACGGGGTAGTTGCAGGTGCTTCTTTCAAAAATATAAAAACAGGCAAGCTTATAAAGATCGATGCTGCCCAAACCATTGATGCCACAGAACTGGGCGATGTTATGAAGATGGCTGGCGTACCCTATAGCCTGGGAATGGAAGCAGGATCTGTTACCGGCGAGACAGTGGGTGTTGATCAGACCAACGATATTGTTCAGGACCTTACCTATGTAGCCATTTTGAAAGATTATGGCCGGGATCGTGATTGCACCATCGCAAAGCCCAGGGGCTACGATCCGAACGAATTTGATGGCTCTAACACTGACTACTACAAAGATCAAACACGTAAGAAGCCCAATGTGGATGCACAGAAAATGCTGGACTACGGCAAATTGCCCAACCAGAAATACATGCTCAACTGGCCCATCTATGGCAATGATAGTTACCTGAACATTGTAGAGTTGGATCCGGCCCAGCGCAGCAAAGAACTGGAAAAGGCAAAACAGCAGACCCTGAGATTTGTGTATTTCATCCAGAAAGACCTGGGCTTTAAACACCTTGGCCTTACCAATGACGAATTCCCAACAGCAGATCGTTTGGCATTGATACCCTATCACCGGGAGGGTCGCCGTTTAAAAGGGATAGTAAGATATACAATGACGCAGATCGCCCATCCATTTGACCAGGAGCTTTACCGTACAGGTATTTCTGTGGGTGACTACCCGATCGATCATCATCATAAAAAAAATCTCAATGCCCCTCAGCAACTGGAATTCTATCCGGTACCCTCTTACAATATTCCCCTGGCCTGCCTGATCCCCGAGAACACCGACGGTTTGATTGTTGCGGAGAAAGGTATCAGTGTCAGCAATGTGGCCAATGGAACAACAAGACTGCAACCCGTGGTCATGCTAACGGGGCAGGCTGCAGGTGTTTTGGCGGCGCTTAGCGCAAAAGAGAATGTTGCGGCGCGCAAAATTGAAGTCCGCGCAGTACAGTCGGAACTGCTGGCCCACAAGGCATATCTCATGCCCTACAACGATGTCAAACCAGATCATCCTGATTTCAAAGCCATACAGCGTGTAGGCGCTACCGGTATATTACGCGGCAGGCCCACACCTCATGCCTGGGCCAACCAAACCTGGTTCTATCCTGATTCGCTTGTGAATGCCCAAGAATTTCTAAAGGATGTAAAAACGGTATTACCCGTAAATGGCGGGATCATCAGCCAGCATCTTTCGCTGGGTGAAGCGATCATATTATTGCAAACAGTCAATATCAATATTCCCGTAGAAGAATCGGTGCGTCTCAAATACAAATCCTGGGGTTGGAAAGATGCCAATCCGTCGCATCTTCTGACACGCGGTGAACTGGCCAGGATGATCGATGAACTGTTCGATCCTTTCAGATTACCGATAGACCACAAAGGTGAGTTAGTGAAGTAAGGAAGTTGGGAAATAGTCCGCAAGCTCTTTGCAACCTTTAACCTGCAACCTGCAACCTGAAATAAAAAAGTCCCTTAGAAAAGGGACTTCGTTTTTTGAGGATCAGTCTATCTTAAATAGTAGCAGCAAATAGAACAAATTTTTTGATTGCACACATCCCCAATTTCAGGGATACGGGGATAAATAATGTCTCATATTATGATTGATATAATGACAACTGGTTAAACAAACGGTCTTTATTGATCATTTTGCCAATATCGCTCGCCTGCAAGTAATCATTCGTTGATTACTACAGAAAACGTTATGGCTTTTCCTATTGATTCATGATGAAATCAACATTCGGTCTGAATGTCGATTTCGTAATTTTATGATATGGACCTAACCCCAATGCGGCTTTCGGATCTGACCGGTATGATTCGGGATACACTCAGCCAACGATTCGATCGCGAAAGCTTTTGGGTTTTGGCTGATGTGAGCGACCATAAATTCTACCCCCAGAAAAAAAATCATTTTTTTGACCTGGTGGAGAAAGACGATATCAGTGGGGAGATGGTGGCCAGGGTGGCTGGCGCCGCCTGGGGTGACGGTGCGCGTAGTATTGAGGTTTTCGAAAAAGATACCGGGCAGAAATTCACTACAGGTATTCACGTTCTGGTACGGGTAAAAGTCAATTTCCATTCCACTTTCGGGATCAAGCTGGTGTTGCAGGAGGTGGATACCAGGTTCACTTTGGGTGAGTTGGAGAAGAAAAAACAGGAAACCATACAGCGGCTGCTTACCGAATGTTCTGACTATGTGAAGATGGTGGGCGACCATATCGTCACACGCAACAAAGGGCATGTACTCGGCCTGGTGATCCAGAAAATAGCAGTTGTGAGTTCAAAACAGTCTGCAGGCTACCAGGATTTCATGCATACGCTGAGTAATAATTCATTCGGGTACCTGTTCAGCGTAGACGAATACAATGCCAGGGTACAGGGCGAAATGAACGCCAAAGTATTGGTAGATCAATTGGTCAATGTGTACCAATCCGGGAAAGCATATGATGTAGTAGTGATCATAAGGGGTGGAGGAGCTGAAACGGATTTTCTCATCTTCAATGATTTCTATGTGAGCCGGGCAGTGGCGAAATTTCCTGTGCCCATTATAACGGGTATCGGGCATCAGAAAGACCAAACCATAGCGGATATGATGGCGCACACCGAAACAAAAACGCCAACAAAAGCTGCAGAGTACATTATTGCGCACAATAAAAAATTTGAAGATGGGCTGATCACCTTACAAAAAAATGTAGTGATCAAGGCCCAGCAGATCTTCAGCCAACGCCAGCGGATACTGACCCAATTGAACAGTATTGTGGTCAATAAGAGCAGGGACTACCTGGCCCGCTATTTACAGGAGATGGTGCAGATCAACCGCATCGTCACGCAGAACACCATGCAGATCCTGCATGAACGAAGGAATGAAATGGTATCTTTATCATCGCGGGTAGTGGCAAGGCCCAGGGTGATCGTAGCCAACAAGCTCCACGAGCTGGACCAGTTAAGATCAAATATTTCCACGTTTCGCAACCAGTACCTGAAGAACCAGCAAGGTTATCTCGGTCATTTCGTGAGTATGATCAGGATGGCATCACCCGAGCAGACTTTAAAACGGGGTTTTGCGCTGGTAAAAAAAGGAGACCAGATCGTCACTGATCCGGAGCAGATCAATACAGGCGACCAGATCACTGTAATATTGAAACAGAACGAAATCTTGTCAACAGTAACAGAAAAAAGACAAAGCGATGGATTCACAAACAACCTATGAAGCTGCCTATAAAGAACTCTTGCAGATCGCAAAAGAGATCGAAAACGAAACCGTTTCTGTGGACGTTCTGGCTGCCAAAGTCAAGCGCGCTTCGGAGCTGATCACATTTTGCCAGAATAAATTGCGCAGCACAGAGGTAGAGGTAACCAAAATCATTGAACAGATGGAGAAGAAAAGTTAGCGCTCAAAATAAAAGCCAGCTGAAGAATCAACTGGCTATGAACTGTTCATGATTTTTATAGCGATAATTTTTTCAGGTACTTAATACTTTCCGGAACCTGCTGCGTAGCACTTGGGCTCTCATCTTCTATATAATAATATTTCAATTTCGATTTACGTGCGGCCTTGATCACAGCTGGGATATCTATTTCACCTGTTCCCAGGGTAACATCATTCGCGGGATCTGTTTTACCCTGCTGGTTATGTTGTGTCCCTTTTTTCAGGTCCTTAACGTGCATTAGCCTGAAACGATCCGGATATTTGTTCAGCAAACTTGCGGGATCCACATCTGCAATATGCACCCAGAGGATATCCATTTCATAGCTAACCTTTTTGGGGTCAGTTTGCTGGACAATGAGATCGAACAGGGTCCCGTTCCCAACACCTCCGAATTCGTATCCATGGTTATGGTAACAGAATGTAAGACCAAAGTCTTTCTTTAAGGTTGCGCCGATAGTGTTGAAGTCTTTGGCAGTTTTTTCGGCCAGCTCTTTTGTGAATTCACCGGTATGCGGCACCCAGGCCACACGCACGAACTCTGCTCCAAGAATCTTTGCAATCCGCCCAACATCCTGTGTTTTATTCAGTGCATCGTCATAGCTCACCCCATAACTGGTGCAGAACATTCCCCTTGCATCCAGTTCGGCCCGTATCTTCTCGGGGGTTTGGCCGAATAAGTTGGAGAACTCAATGTTATTGATCCCGAAAGATTGTATGGTATCCAGCGTGGCAGTAAAATTCTTTGCAAAACTGTTTCGGAAAGTATAGGAAACCATGCCGAGATGGTCGGGCTTGGTTTTCTTCTGCGCCTGCGTTCCCATCACGACGGCTACAAGTAATAAGAGAACAAATATTTTCTTCATGTACTAAAATTCTACACAGTTAAAACTGATTTATCTTGCATTGCAACTTCGTCTGTGTCACGTCCTAAATTAAGTTGACAGTTTTTTATATCCATGCCCTATAAAACTAGACAGCCTCCCGATGTACCTGATCTGGGGTCTTAAATCCCAGAGATAAATGGGGTCGGGTATAGTTATAGG
>DATGXN010000201.1:0-44563 GCA_035298945.1 Chitinophagaceae bacterium
TGCGGGTAAAGTAAATGGGGATGTTCCACGTGGAACAGGCTGCGGTTGCAGGTGGCAGGTTCCAAGTTGCGGATTCCAGGTTGCAGGTTAAGTAAATGGGGGATGTTCCACGTGGAACAGGCTGCGGTTGCAGGTGGCATGTTCAAGTTGCGGATTCCAGGTGGCAGATAAAGCAAACGAGAACATTCCACGTAGAACAAGCCGGTATATCAGGCTAAGGGAGGCGGGTTGCAAATACATTCTATGGAGGCCATAAACAACCCAAATGAATATTTCCTAAAGCAAAACTGATGGACTAAATAGATCCGGAAGGCGCTCAAAAGCCTTTGCAACCTGTAACCTGGAACCTGCTACCTGCTATAACTGGCATCCGAACTGCTGCACAAACACCATCCTCTTAGGTTCCATGGGGGCCACGCCGATGCCGATGGAATTAAAATCGGGATTCAACAAAGCTTCCCGGTGGCCTGCCCCGGGTACTCCTCTGTCTATTAATAGTAGTATCAAGACCATCAGGGCATCATCCTGCCCATCAAAGATGTTTTCCCCGGCGCATTCTGTGATGCCGGCTTCATTCATACGACGAACGAAGCTTTTGCCACCCCTGCCGGTATGACTGATCATACCCTTTTCGGCCAGGTAGGCCGCATGGTCCTGGGAAGTCCTTACAAGGGTTGCCGACAGTGTCAATTGCGCTAAGGGCCTGGTCTCCGCCAACCGGGCCATTAAGGCCTTTGAATCCCGGGAGTTGGCTTCAGGGAACTGTTCAAGGAATGGAGCTATATACTGATTCCCGAATCCCTTGGGGTCTTTACGCATGAGATTCACCCAGTACACAAGCTCTTTCCCACTTCGTGTCAACGAGTTGAATAGGGCTTGCCTTTGAAGAGGGTTGGATATTGAAGTGTCTACTTTACGTTGGGCAAGGAAGGGCTTGTCGTTCAATACCATTGATCCCTGTCCAAACACATGGACCGAAATGAGTGTAACTATGACTAAAACAATATGTTTCACGTGGAACGTCTCTTGTAAAGGCTAAGGTACTGGTCTTCTTTTTCCCTCATAATCCGCTTCTGCTCATTTAACTTATCCTTATAGCCGCAAAGATGGAGACAGCCGTGAATCATTACCCGACGAAGCTCCTCCTCTCGGGTGGTCTTGAGTTGGCGGGCATTGTCCAAAACCCTTTCCACACTAATATAGATCTCGCCTTGCTTAGGCGCTGGGGACGGGCCGGCAGGTTGCTCGGTGAGGTCAAAGGTGATGATGTCTGTATAATCATCGTGCTGGAGAAATTGTTTGTTGATCTCCAGCAGGTATTGATCTGTGCACAGGATATAATTGATCTCCGCCAGGGGTGTTCGCTCCTTCCTGAATAAGTCTATCAACAGGGCTTTCATTAATCGACGTTTTCGAAACCAGGGAACTGGCGCCAACTCATGAAATGTTATAGTTGCCATATTCAAAAATAATAATAGAGAAGCAGACGTACCTTTGCATCGATTATGCCAGCAAAAAGATTATCGGAAATCGCCGTTGGAGTGCCCGTTGTGATCAAAGATTTTGAGCAAGACGATATCTTCCTCAAATTGATGGAAATGGGTTTTATCCCCGGCGAACGTGTAGTGATTCAGCAGGTTGCACCCCTGGGAGATCCTATCTCAATTGAAGTTGCAGGATACCATCTAAGCCTTCGTTTGAATGAGGCCTCCAAGGTATTTGTAGAGGAAATCTAGGCACCACTCGTTGTTAACTAATTGATTTTCAACGCTATATGAAAATTGGGCTCTATTTCGGCTCCTTCAATCCCATTCATAATGGCCACCTGATCATTGCCAGTCATGTTGTGCAGGAAACCGATCTCCAGCAGGTCTGGTTCGTCATATCCCCCCAGAATCCTTTTAAACAAAATCATTCACTGCTCAACGAATATCACCGGCTTCACCTGGTGAAACTGGCTATAGAAGATGAAAAAAATCTGAAAGCCACCGATATAGAATTTCGTTTGCCTAAACCATCCTACTCAGTCACTACCCTCCAATACCTCGAAGAAAAATATCCCGAACACGAATTTGCAATTATCATGGGCAGCGACAGCCTGCAGAACCTGGACAAGTGGAAGAATGCGGAAGTGATCATGGCCCGATACCCGATCTATGTATATAAACGTGACGGGTTTGAAGTGCGGGAAGATCTTCCTATCAGGAAATCAATACTTCACGCACCCCTGCTGCAAATTTCGTCTACCCATATACGTAAGTTGATCAAGGAAGGTAAGTCGGTACGCTACCTTGTTCCCGATGCAGTGAAAGAAGAAATAGAACGCAATCATTATTATAAATAACAATTGCAGCGAGATCCCTCAGAAAATCCAACCCAGTAGCAGGCAACCCAAAGCTATGATGGGCGCCGGTAAACGCGTGAACATCAGGATCAGGAATGTACCAACGATCACAGAGATCTGCAACATGCTCAGCATCCTTCCATCAATAGCATCTATCAATGAAATATCACGGGTAAGAAAAACAGTTGATGCAGCCATAATGCCAACTACCGCAGCATTGATCCCTTTCAACGACCGGTAAATTCCTTTATACCGTTGGAGATTCTGCCAGACCGGAAAGAAAAATAAAACCAATAAAGCACTGGGCAGAAATATTCCAATGCTTCCTATGATACATCCTAGGACCTGCATCCGGTCGCCAGAATTTTTCATGGAAACTCCACCAACAAATGAAGCAATGGAAAATACGGGTCCGGGTATGGCACGTACTATTCCGGCACCGGTCAGAAACTCCTCCTGGTCCATCCTGATCACATTCTGGTTTTGGCGTTGAATCCTCGCGGATGTTGGACGAACCACATACTGTTCATACATCATCGGTATCAAAACATCCCCGCCTCCAAAAACAATACTTCCAAAACGGTATTGGTTTTCAAAAAGGTTGAACGCCTTCCTGTTCTCCCATTCCTGTTTGCGGGAAACTTCAGACAAAATACCGCTGATCAGGAATATGGAAAAGAAGATGACAAGGTTGCCCCATTTGATCGGCTTATAGGGAATCGCCTGTTGCTGACCGGGATCCCTGCCGGTAAAAGAAGTGATCAATCCTCCCATAACAATTACAATGGGAAAGATCCAGGGAGTTTTGAAAAAATAGTAGGTAACGATCATGGAGAACACCATGATCAATCTGGCGGTCCGGTTTCGAACCACCAGTGTAAATGCCCTTAAACTGGCAAACGCCAGGAAACCAACCGCCATCGGCTGGATGAATTTGAAAACATCCGTCGCGATATTATTGCTCTCAATATATTTTAACAGGAAACTCAACAACCCCATCAGAATACTTGCAGGCAAGATCCATATGAACAGGGTCAGCACGGCCAAAGGCAATCTCCCTCTTTTATACCCGATCAGTGTGAGCGTTTGCGTAGAAGATGCGCCCGGTAGTAATTGGCAGAACGCATTGTACTGTAGCAGCTCTTCTTCTGTAATATCTTTGCGCTGATGAACAAAAGTTTTTAGCATCATACCAAAATGCCCTTGCGGGCCGCCAAATGCAGTAATGGAATGGAAAAACACTGCACGTAGAAATGGTATATGTCTTAATAACTGCAATATGATCCTTTGATACCTGAATTTAAATAACTCTGTTCAGTGTGCCAATTCCAACCATTAAATTGCAGAAGATATCAGACCATGGTAAAATATTTTATCGCGTTGCTGTTCGTCGCCACTACAATATCCTGCTCTCCATCGTACTACAAAAAAATCTCGCAAACCCCCAAACCTGCCGCTGACAAAGGCGTTCCAGACTACGGAGATCTAAATATGTGGGCCGCCCATCCCTACAAAAATGATCCGTCAGACAGCACGCCTCGTCCATTCCGGCAAGACTGGCGGGATTCTACCGTGGATGTTTTTTTTATTCATCCAACCACTTTTACAGATCATTCCAGGGCCTGGCAACATAATGCAGACCTGGCTAACGACACGCTAAATGCAAAAACAGACTACTCGAGTATACTGTACCAGGCAACTATTTTTAATCAACAAGCCAGGATCTTTGCTCCTCGTTACCGGCAAGCTCATTACGATATGTACAATTATGCCGATACGGTAGCAGCAAGAAATGCATTTGACACGGCATACAGCGATATCAAAAGAGCATTTGTATACTATCTTGAACATTACAAAGGAAGACCGATCATCATTGCCGGCCATAGCCAGGGGGCACAACATGCAAAAACCCTGATCAAAGAGTTTTTCGACGGGCAATTATTGAAAAACAAACTGGTGGTGGCCTACCTGGTGGGAATGCCTGTAAAAACAGATGAATTTAAAACCATTCCCCCTTGTACAGATTCCCTTCAAACCGGTTGTTTTGTGACCTGGAGAACATTCCAAAAAGATTATGAGGGGCCGAAATATATAAGTCTTGAAACCAATACAGCAGTCACAAATCCGCTGAACTGGAAAACAGACACCAGTTATGCCCCAAAATCCCTGCACAGGGGGGCAATTCTGTATCAATTCAATAAGACATTCAATGGCACCAATGATGCGCAGGTCCATGGAAATATACTTTGGGTCAGCAAACCCAGGTTTCCCGGAGCAATGTTATACAGGTCAAAAAACTACCATATCGGCGACTTCAACCTGTTTTATTCCAATGTCAGGGCCGATGTTAGAAGACGGATCGGATTGTACTGGAAGAAATAACCCCCCATCCACTATACCTGCCTGCTGACCAAAACCATAGATTATCCTGACCATCAGCATACCCCGGTATGCCTGTAATATCTACCTTAATATCATGAAAACCTTCATCGTTCCAACCGATTTCTCCCCGGTCTCCGTTAATGCCATGAACTATGCCCTTAACCTGGCCAAGGACATTCGCGCCAGCGTGATCCTATTTCATGCTTACCAGGTTCCGGTGGCTTTCAGCGAGGTGCCGGTAGTGACTATCAGCCTGGATGAAATGAAAAAGCAGTCTGATGAAAAGATGCGGGAATTAAAAGCAAGTGTAGAACATATCACATCGGGAGAGGTGGACATCCGGGTGCATAATATATTGGGCGATACCATCGAAGAGCTGGAAAATCTATGCAGGGTTGAAAAACCTTTCGCCATCATCATGGGTACGCGCGGTGCAAGTGCCATTGAAACCCTATTCCTCGGAAGCACTACCCTGTCTGCAATAAATCGTTTACACGTTCCCGTTATGATTATTCCTCCGGGAGCAACATTCAAAAGGATACACCGCATTGGCTTTGCATGTGATTATTCGCAAGTAGCCGAATCAACACCTATAGAAGAGCTCACAAAATGGATCAGGTTATTCGATGCACGTTTGAAAGTACTCAATGTGGATTACAACAACAGGCAATTCAATCCTAACGTTCCGATGTCGCTCACCAAAGTTCATGAATTGCTGGCGCCATTGAATCCTGACTTTCATTTTATTGATGATCCCGATGTGGAAGAGGGAATCAACGCATTTGCAGAAACACATGGAATCGAGCTACTGATCACGATCCCTAAAAAACACAAACTACTGGATAAAATCTTCCAACATAGCCATACCCGCGAATTGGCATTGCATGCGCATGTGCCGATCCTCGCGATACACGAATAAAGAAAGTGGCGTGGAGGCGTAGTGGCATAGAGACATAGAGAAGAGATGTAGACCGATAAAATATGGATAGCTTCCGCTCTGTCTTTATGCCTCTACGCCACTTTCTTAAAATTCCGCCGTCTTCGGCGTTCTTGGAAACGGTATCACATCCCGGATATTCCCCATCCCTGTTACAAATTGTACCATGCGCTCAAATCCAAGCCCAAAGCCACTGTGCGGCACGGTTCCGAAGCGGCGTGTATCGAGATACCACCAAAGTTCTTCTGTTGGTATGTGCATCTCTTTCATGCGCTCAACCAGTTTATCCATCCGCTCTTCTCTCTGGGAACCACCAACGATCTCACCAATGCCCGGAGCCAGGATGTCCATGGCAGCAACCGTTTTGCCATCTTCATTCTGCCTCATATAAAATGCCTTGATATGCTTGGGGTAGTTCCTGACGATCACCGGCTTTTTAAAATGCTTTTCTACCAGGTACCGTTCGTGTTCACTTTGCATATCAATACCCCAGCTTACATCGTACTGGAATTTCTTCTTTTTATAAGCAGGAGACTGTAACAATATATCAATAGCCTCTGTATAAGTGATCCGTTCAAAATCATTCTTCAATACAAACTCCAGCTTTTCGATCAGCCCCATATCGCTGCGCTTATCCTGCGGCAACTGCTTTTCCTCGTCAGCCTGGCGCTGCGCAAGGAACTCAAGGTCTTCCTTGTTGTGTTCCATCACATAGGCGATCAGGTATTTGATGAAACTTTCGGCCAGGTTCATGTTATCCTCAATATCATAGAAGGCCATCTCGGGTTCGATCATCCAGAACTCTGCCAGGTGCCTGGACGTGTTGGAGTTCTCAGCCCTGAATGTAGGACCGAAAGTATAGATCTCGCCAAATGCCGTTGCGGCAAGTTCTCCTTCCAGTTGCCCGCTCACTGTAAGGTTTGTGTTACGGCCGAAGAAATCTTCCTTATAATTAATACTGCCATCTTCATTTCTTGGCGGATTATCAAAAGGCAGGGTGCTCACCCTGAACATCTCCCCAGCCCCTTCGGCATCACTGCCGGTAATGATTGGCGTATGGATGTATAGAAATCCCCTTTCATTATAGAATTTATGGATGGCGAAGGCCAGAGAGTGCCTTACACGGAAAACCGATCCAAATGTGTTGGTCCTGAATCTCAGGTGAGCGATCTCCCTCAGGAATTCAAGACTGTGCTTTTTGGGCTGTAACGGGTATTTTTCCGGATCCGAGTCGCCAAGTATCTCAATTGCGCTGGCTTTGAGCTCCATTTTCTGGCCCTTACCCAAAGAAGGCACCAAAATGCCCCTAACTTTCAACGCAGCTGATGTTGTGACCCTTTTGAGAAACTCATCGTCAAAAGACCCTAATTCAGCAACTACCTGCAAATTGGTATTGGTAGAGCCATCGTTCAGGGCAATGAACTGATTGTTCCTGAATGTTCTAACCCAACCCATTACAGTAACTTCCTGGTTATTTGCCTCCCCATCCAGGAGGGTTTTTATCTTTGTTCTTTGGTTAAACATGGCGCAAAGATATATGGGAAGCCCCTTTGGCCTCAAATTTTAATGTGCTGTAGGGGGCCAATAATTTGGCTTTTTGGGAAATATGGCTTAAAATTGTGCCGGATATCTGCTGATCGACCTCATATTATTTCCCCGAAGCGCATCAGTTATACCCAATCGCCCGAAGCGAAAATTCAAAAAGTCAATTCAAATTTTTTCATTTTAGTTACTGGCCAAAATCCAATGTTGCCAAATTCTTTTCAACCTACTTTATGTACGACATTCTACAACTGAACGACATGCTCGTTCCTGAGTTGCTCGATATCGCTGAGCAGCTGAAAATATCAAATTCAAAAAAGCTGGGTAAGCAGGACCTGATATACAAAATACTTGACAAGCAAGCATTGATGAATTCCGAAACCATGGACAAATCAAAAGACGATAAATCAAAAAGAAAAAGGATTGTAAAAACAAGCACTTCCAATTCCACTGAAGAAGCTATAGTAGAATCTGAACCGGTCACCGAAAAAGAAAAAAGACCGGTTAAGAAGAAATTGGATGCTGCACCGGCACCAGCCCCACAGGAAGCCAAAAAACTTGACCGCAAACCGGCTCCGAAAAAGAAACCTGCCGAAGAGATACAGGCTGTCATTCCTGATCTCATAGACAACGACGATCAACCAGATATAGATATTCAGGAACCCACACTCGAAGAACAGGAACAGGCTGGTGATAATGAAAATGTGAACGAGGCAGCACCTGCAAAATCTTTTAACCTCCGCCGCCAGGAAACACGCCAGGAAAACTTCAATATTGAATTTGACGGTATCATCCTCAGTGAAGGTGTACTTGAAATGATGCCCGATGGATATGGATTCCTTCGCAGCTCAGACTATAACTATCTCTCATCTCCGGATGATATTTATGTTTCTCCCTCCCAGATCAAATTATTTGGTCTGAAAACCGGAGACACTGTATATGGATCTGTTCGTCCACCAAAAGAAGGTGAAAAATATTTCGCCCTGTTGAAAGTGGAAACCATCAATGGGCGCTCTCCCGAAGAAGTAAGGGACCGTGTACCATTTGATTACCTGACCCCGCTTTTCCCTTTTGAAAAGTTGAACCTCTGCACCAGCCCCAGCATCTATTCTACAAGAATGATAGATCTGTTTTCACCCATAGGTAAGGGTCAGCGCGGTCTGATCGTTTCTCAGCCTAAAGTGGGTAAAACAGTTCTGCTGAAAGATATTGCCAACGCGATTGCAGAAAATCATCCGGAATGTTACCTGATGGTAGTGCTCATCGATGAAAGGCCTGAAGAGGTAACAGACATGGAAAGAAGTGTCAATGCAGAAGTGATCGCTTCAACATTTGATGAACCAGCGGAAAAACATGTTAAGGTTTCTTCCATTGCTTTGCAAAAAGCAAAAAGGCTTGTAGAGTGTGGACACGATGTTGTCATCCTGCTTGATTCAATCACCAGGCTTGCCCGTGCGCACAATACAGTAGCACCCGCATCTGGTAAGGTATTATCAGGTGGTGTTGAAGCAAACGCCATGCAGAAACCAAAACAGTTCTTCGGTGCTGCCAGAAAGATCGAAAATGGCGGATCTCTCACCATCATCGCAACCGCACTGATCGACACAGGTTCTAAAATGGACGAGGTGATCTTTGAAGAATTCAAAGGTACCGGTAACATGGAACTTCAGCTCGACAGGAGACTGGCCAACAAGCGTATATTCCCTGCCATCGATCTTCCTTCTTCATCAACACGCCGTGAAGACCTGTTGCTGGATAAAGATACTTTGCAGAGAATGTGGGTGCTCCGTAATCACCTTTCAGATATGAATGCTGAAGAAGCCATGCAGCTCCTGATGAAGAATATGAGGGGAACCAAGGATAATGCTGAATTTCTTGCCAGCATGAATGGATAAACAGAGAGTCAACAAGACAGAGAGGCGGAGAGTCAGAAATGCCAATCGAAAAAATAGACATATCGAAATTTTTATCAATGACCGGAATTCCGGTCATTGATGTTAGAAGTCCTGCCGAATTCGAACACGCACGGATTCCCGGCGCATACTCGTTACCGTTATTTTCAAATGAAGAACGAGCCATTGTAGGTACAGCATACAAACAACAGAGCAGGGAACAGGCCATCAAACTGGGTCTTGATTTCTTCGGGGTTAAGATGAGGAGAATGGTGGAAGAAGCTGAAACCCTTCTTAAGGAAAAAGAAAACAAACAGGTTGTTGTCCATTGCTGGCGTGGTGGTATGCGGAGTGCGGGAGTAGCGTGGTTGCTGGATCTCTATGGATTCAAGGTATTCACCATCCTCGGAGGCTATAAAGCATACCGGCATTGGGTGCTGGATTTTCTGAAAAAGGATCATGATCTTCATATACTGGGCGGTTACACGGGCTCCGGAAAAACGGAGGTGCTGCACCATTTAAAAGATCTGGGTAATTCTGTTGTTGACCTGGAAGGCCTTGCCCATCACAAAGGGTCGGCATTTGGGGCCATTGGGCAACCTAAGCAACCCTCCCAGGAGATGTTTGAAAACCTACTCGCCCTGTCATTGTTCAATGAAGAAAAAAAGGGCGAACCTGTTTGGCTTGAAGATGAAAGCCAAAGAATGGGTCTACTTAATCTGCCACAGGATTTCTGGGTAACCATGCGTGCAAAAACCAATCATTTTATTGATGTTCCTTTTGAGAACCGCCTGGGTTATATCGTAACCCATTATGGAAAACTTCCAAAAGCAGAACTGGCTGCCGCGATCATGAGGATTCAAAAAAGACTGGGCGGACTGGAAACCAAGACGGCCCTGAACTTCCTTGCAGAAGACAATCTTAAGGAATGTTTCAGGATCCTCCTTCACTACTACGATAAGCTTTACAGCAAAGCCCTTCAAAACAGACCGGCCACAACGCCTGTTATCAATATTGAAGCAACAGATCCCGGAGAGCTGACAACGGCCCGGCTTATCATGACATTTAAACAAACAGAAAATGCCTGAATCAGTAGAAAAGATCCGACTAACCCAATATTCACATGGCGCGGGATGCGGATGTAAGATCTCTCCGATGTTGCTGGAAAAAATTCTGCATTCTAATTTGGCTATGCCAGACAATGACAAACTCATTGTTGGAAATCATAGCAAAGATGACGCTGCAGTTCTGGACCTGGGAAATGGCCAGGCCCTGATCTCAACTACTGATTTTTTCATGCCCATTGTAGATGATCCATATGAGTTTGGGCGGATAGCATCTGCAAATGCGATAAGTGATGTGTATGCCATGGGCGGCAAACCCGTACTGGCAATCGCTATCCTCGGATGGCCCATCAATGTACTTCCTCCTGAAATAGCAAGAAAGGTAATTGAAGGCAGCCGGAGTATTTGCATTGAAGCGGGCATACCCCTTGCCGGTGGTCATAGCATCGACTCTCCTGAACCGATCTTCGGATTAGCGGTGAATGGACTCGTGCCTACCGGATCTATTAAGCAGAACAATACCGCAAAAGAAGGAGACCATCTTTTTCTTACAAAAAAAATTGGTGTAGGCATTCTCACTACGGCAGAAAAAAAGGGCCTGTTAAAACCCGGCCACGAACATCTTGCTGCAGAACAAATGATGCAGCTGAATAAAGCAGGTGAGGCGCTGGGGAATATTGCATCCGTTCATGCTATGACTGATGTTACGGGTTTCGGTCTGCTTGGACACCTCATTGAAATGGCCGAAGGAAGTGGACTGTCTGCCGAGATCACTATTAAAAAAGTTCCATTGATCACACCTGACCTGGTTGATTATATCAACCATAAAGCTGTTCCCGGTGGCACCAACAGGAATCTGGAAAGCTATGGTGACAAATGCAGGTTCTATATAGATGAAAATATTGGCAGGAACATCCTTGCTGATCCACAAACCAGCGGTGGTTTATTAATCGCAGTGGGAGAAGATGGTTTGACGCAAGTCCGTGAGGTCTTAACCAGTTACGGTCTCGCAGATTTTCTTGAACCGATTGGAAGTATTGTCTCCAGGAAGGAGCATGTTGTAGAAGTTAGGTAGATAGAGAGATAGAAAGATAGGGAGCCTCTCGCTGTTGCTTGCAAAAGGAAGCTCCCTATCTTTCTATCTCTCTAACTCTCTATTTTAAAGGATTGTGTCAATCTTCTGCGCCAAACTACGGTCCTTACCAGTAATGATGTCTCCGGCATCATGCGTAGATAACCAGATCTCCACGGTATTATATACATTGGTCCATAATGGATGGTGATCCATTTTCTCTGCTTCAAGCGCAACACGCGTCATAAAAGCAAAAGCTTCGGAAAAATTCCTGAATTTGAATTTCCTGTACAATTTATTATCAATCTCTTCCCACATAAAAAAATATTTAAAGTCAAAAGATCAGATGCCCTTTGTTCTTGATCTTGTCTGTTGAAAGCTCCATGACCAACTGAACCCCCTGGATCTGCTTGATGGACTGCAGCATTCCCTGGATCAGATCATTGTTCACATAGTCCCCTTTCATAAGCCAAAGAAAATCAAGGTGCTTGAATTCGGGCAAAAGATACTCCCCGTCAAATTGATTATTGTATAAATAGTGTACCAGCGACCCGCCCGGCTCCTGGTATTCGTAGATAGAAAAGAAATAATTCCTTTTTTTCCGCGTAAGTGTGATCTCAATATCGTGGTTGATCCTGAAATCGATCTCCATCAGTTGATTAAGGTGCCAGCAAAATTGGTAATCCTTTACATGGCCAACAATACCGAGCAGTCGGGTTCCGTCAAAGAACTCTTCCGCTAAAGCATCATTATCAACTTTTAACCTGATCATCAGAATTGAATATCAAACTCCAGTTCGTCGTTTCCTCTTTTCACTTTCACCTTCGTGGCGTCGCCTTTCTTGAATTTACTCAGGGCCTGCATATAAGATTCAACCGAGCTCACTTTATGTTCCCCAAGTTGTGTTACAATGTCCCCGGCTTTTATTCCGGCTTTCTGTGCGGCACGCCCTTCGCTTATACCGTCCACCCTTACACCGGCACCGCTAAAAGTATAGTCGGGCATAATGCCCATGGATACCGTGAATCTGGTTGACGTACCAACCTGCTGCTCCCTGGTTTTGGTGAATGCCAGTTTACCCGCACCAGATGTATTGTTAATAATCCCGTAGATATATTTTATGATCAGCCATTCGCCAACATAATTAATGCGGGCTGCATCGTCGGTAGGTTTATGATAATCACTGTGCAAACCTGTGAAAAAGAATAACACCGGAATATCTTTTCTATAGAAAGATGTGTGATCGCTGGGGCCCGATCCGCTTGAATCGATCTTGATCGCAAAACCATTTTTGGGGTCAGATTTGATCAATGTGCTCCATGTTGGAGAGGTTCCAAAACCGCCTACAGTAACCGTTTTGGTGCTGTCGTTCATCCTCCCCACCATATCCATATTGATCATATAGCTCACTGTTTTCAGATCAACAGTTGGATGTTCTACATAATATTTGGAACCATACAGGCCAAGTTCTTCGCCTGAAAATGCAACGAACAGGTAGTT
The DNA here is from genome assembly GCA_035298945.1 of Chitinophagaceae bacterium. GTDB lineage: Bacteria > Bacteroidota > Bacteroidia > Chitinophagales > Chitinophagaceae > Pollutibacter. The sequence goes on from DATGXN010000201.1 coordinate 12,734, forward strand.
CTGTTTTTTCAGTTTAGACTTTTTCAAAATAGAAGCAAGTTCAAGAAGAGCGGCCGTTCCGCTTGCATTGTCATCGGCGCCGTTGTGGATGAGTTTCTCGCCGGTGCGGATCATTGAATTGCCATCTTCCCCATAACCCAGGTGATCGAAATGCGCACCCAGTACTACAGTTGTTGGGGCTCCGTTATCAATGTATCCCACCACATTATGGGCCGTGCGGGTTTTAGCGGCTGTTTCAATTTTCAGTTTGAAATCGTAGGTAGCTTCGGGATCACTGAAATATTTTGCGAATGCTTTCTTAGTGACATATACTACAGGAAGCGGCGCTTTTTCAGATTTGTCCTTCCCATCATATTTCAGGTCTTCAGCACTGTCCATGGTGTTATACAACACAACTGCTGAGGCTCCCTTGTCATACGCATTCTTTAGTTGGCTTCTGATCCAGGTGGGCTGGTCAAAATGAGGATTGTCTTTATTGGCGATCGACCCTTCCGCCAGGTTAATAAACCAGGGTACGCCTTTTTCAGGAACCGATACTGCAGATGCTGCCTCGATCATTTTAGAATCGGGGCTATAGCCCAGGGGGTAGAAATCCACTCCGGGTTCCAGGTCCTTTCCATCCACCCTGAAAAACGAGCCTTTTTTAGACAGCTCCCGGCCTTCGTCAATGGTGAAAGGTTGAACATAACTATTGTTTTCACCCTTAGGCGTTAATCCGGCCCTGGTGAACTTGTCGGTGATAAAACTAACCGCCAGGGCTTCGCCGGGCGATCCCGCCCTTCTTCCTTCCAATTTATCATCTGCCAAATAGGAAACGCTTGCCTGAACGGATTCAACGATCTGTTTATCGGCCTTCTTCATTTTCTGGCCAAAAACTACAACAGGGAAGAGGAATAAAAACCCTAGGATCTTTTTCATGGTATGTTACTGTCAATTGTCGGGCAAATTTACAATTAGCTAATTAGCTAATTGGGTAATTGGGTAATTAAATATCAGGATGCGGTTTTAATACCGGACTCCGTAAGCCTTTTTTCTCCTTTCGTAAATGGATTTAGTCAGGTAACGGTATTTTTACACCTATTTAGTTTTGGCCAGCAATCTCCATATCGCTTTACTTGGCAACCCCAACAGCGGGAAAAGTTCGCTTTTTAACGCCCTTACCGGGATGAATCAAAAAGTGGGCAATTTCCCGGGCGTTACCGTAGAAAAAAAGATTGGAACCTGCAACCTGTCACCTGCTACCTCTGCCTCAATTATTGACCTTCCTGGATCCTATAGCCTCTACCCCCGGCGGGCCGACGAGTGGGTGTCCTATAAGGCCATCATGGAGCCGGAGAAGCACCTGGACCTGATCGTTATCATCGTGGACGCCAGCAATCTCCAGAGAAATCTGCTGTACGCCTCCCAGGTGGCCGATCTTCAATTGCCTGTGGTTATTGCCCTGACCATGATGGACCTGGTGAGCAAAAAGGGGGTCAAGATAGATGTAGACGCGCTATCCAAAAAGCTCAATATTCCGATCGTAGTGATCAACCCGCGGAAAAACGAAGGCATCAGGGAGCTTAAAAAGGTGATGGAAAAGACCGCCATGAAGGCCATTGAGCACACCCAATTCATAGAGGTGGGCGAGTTGGCCATGGAGCCGGTAAAAGAATTACAAGCCATTTTCCCGAAAATCCCCGACTATACCGCGGTTCATACCCTGATCAATCACGAATCCATGGATTTTGATGACCAGATGCAGGACCGGATAGAGAACATTGAGAAGAAAAGCCATTTCAACCATACCAAGGTTCAGGCCGACGAGATCCTGCGCCGTTACAGCCGTATTCGGACCATCATGAGCGAAACGGTGAAAGAAGAGGGTGAGATCAGGAAAAATATCACCAATAAATACGACGGGATCCTGTTGCACAGGGTCTGGGGATATATCATCATGCTGGTGGTATTGTTCTTTTTATTCCAGTCGGTTTTCTGGATCGCAGAATATCCCATGAACGCCATCGAATGGGCGTTTGGAGAAATGGGGCGCTGGCTTTCCTCCGTATTACAGGAATCCTGGTTCAGCAATCTGTTGGTCAATGGAATTCTTGCGGGCCTGAGTGGAATACTTGTTTTTGTTCCGCAGATCATGATCCTATTCGGATTGATCACATTGTTGGAGGATACTGGATATATGGCCCGGATCAGCTTCCTAACGGACAGGATCATGCGAAAAGTTGGCCTCAATGGAAAAAGTGTGATGCCCATGATCAGCGGGTTTGCCTGTGCAGTTCCCGCCATCATGAGTGCAAGAAATATTGAGAACAGGAAAGAGCGGTTGCTGACCATCATGATCACGCCGTTAATGAGCTGCAGTGCGAGGTTGCCTGTTTATACTATACTTATCGCGCTGGTGATCCCTAAACAATCCGTTCTTGGATTTATGAGTCTGCAGGGATTGGTGATGATGGGTTTATATCTGCTTGGCCTGGTGATGGCGCTTGTAGTATCGTACGTGATGAAATGGTTCATCAGACTGGAAGAAAAAAGTTTTTTCATACTTGAATTACCCGTTTACCGCTCACCCCGCTGGAAGAACGTGTTCATAACCATGTTCCAGAAAGCCAGGATTTTTGTTGTTGATGCTGGTAAGGTGATCATGGTAATCTCTCTTTTACTCTGGGCGCTGAGTTCTTTTGGTCCTTCTGACCGTCGCGACCTGGTCAGAAACGCATACGAACAGTCCATTAAAGCAAATCCTGCAAAGGCCTCAGAACTAAGCGCAGCAAAGGATGCAGCGCTTTTGGAAAATTCTTATGCGGGTATTGCGGGACAGTTTATAGAACCAGCGATAAAACCTCTGGGATACGATTGGAAGATCGGAATTGCGATCATCACATCGTTTGCGGCCCGCGAAGTTTTTGTTGGAACGATGGCTACTTTATACAGTGTAGGGGACCAGGACAGTGATGATAATCATACGCTTCGCCAGAAAATGAACGCAGCCCTCAAGCCCGATGGAACAAAAGTTTATACACTGGCTACGGGAGTTTCACTGATGATATTTTATGTGCTCGCTATGCAGTGTATGAGTACGCTTGCTGTAGTGAAAAGAGAAACCGGAAGCTGGAAATGGCCCGTTATTCAGTTTGTTTATATGACGGGGCTGGCTTACTTACTGAGTTGGCTGGCGTATGTTATTTTGAGATAGTAAGATAGAAAGTTAGAGAAATAGGGAGCTTCCTGTAACAAGGGGCTCCCTATTTTTCTAACTTCCTATCCCCCTCTCTAAGTTCGGCTTCTTATTCTCGAACGTAACTCGCTGAGTAGCTGATCATACATCTGCCGCATCAGTTGATCACTCATCTGTCCATTCCACCTGTTATTCACCATTTCCCAATCCGATGGATCTAATGCGCGGGAGTCTCCAGAAAATGTGGCTGTTTCAAAAATTCCGTTATTGTTCACATTCACCCTGTTCCATTCCAGGTTCCTGTTTGTTTCCACATCTACGATGCGGTAATCAATATCATTCATTGTATTCTGGTAACGGGTAACGTGAAGCGTTGCTTTTACGGACTGATATACGGGACGTCCTGAGGTATCCTTTCCAATCTCAATGTTTTTGGAAAGCTGGCGATCATACCTGTTCACCACAGAAGGTGGGGCGGAAAGATTGGTCCAGCTGATATCCACCACCCAATCTGGCCTGATATTCAAACGGCGCGCATCCATTTCGGTAAAAAACCTGGCGGACCCTGTATTGCCATATGCACCTCCAAGGTCCCTCACAAGTTGCTCGTGCATATACCGTACGCGCATGTCGTTGTTCCAGTTATTCCATCCTCCTCCATAAAACCCATTTTGTATGGGGTTGATCTGGATATTCACAATACTTCGTTCATACGCTTCTTTCTGGAGCCTGGAAACATCCCTGTAATTGGGCACATATTGAGAAGTTTTCTGGAAATACTGGTAAGCCTGTTTTGCTCCTTCCCGGGTATCTGTGTTCAGTTCAGACATTGCGGCATCGTAATATGCCCCTGCTGCCTCTTCCCTGACCCGCTGGACCTCTGTAAAGTAGTTTGGCGCATCCACATCCCTGAAAACCGAAGAGGTCTTAATTGCGTCGCTAAGGCGTTGCAGCGAGTTATACTCAGAAATGGCATTATCGTACCGTCTGAGGTCAGAACTTGCCTGGTAGGAGCTGATCCTGTCCTTATGCCCCTGAACCGCCTGTTTGTAAAGGTCTGTCACATCCAGTTTGAGTTGGGGGTCATTGGGCTTCTTCTCTAATTTTCTGAGGGTTTCAAAAAAAATCTTGTCTTCAGAGTAAGAAACTGCTTTCTGTGGATTTGAACAGGAATAGTTCACCAAAATGAAAGCAAGGATGAACATGGTGTATAGGTTCCTCATGCCAGTTATTTTGTATATGACGGAAAAGATAGGCTGGGCGTTAAATCCAACAGTACACTAAATAGTGAAAATTATGATAAACTACAACACTCCCAGCGCCTCCAGCTCTTTGCGAAACTGGCCAGGATCCTGGTAATGAATCGCATACATGCCGAGTTCCCTGGCAGGGTGCAGATTCCTGACGTTATCATCGGTATAAATAGCAGTATGAGGGTCCACATCAAATCTTTCGATGATAGTTTTATAAATATCCAGGAAAGGCTTGCGTGTTTTTTCTTCTCCGGATACAACACGGCCATCGAACCAATGCAGAAAATCAAATCTCTCCAGTGCTATCGGAAATGTTTCTGCACTCCAGTTGGTTAGCGCAAGTAATTTGTACTTCCCGGATTCTTTTAACTCTTTGAAGATCTCCACCGTGTCGTGAATAGGTCCGTGCAGCATTTCTTCCCATCTTCCATAGTACGCCCTGATATTATGCTCGTGTTCAGGAAATTCTTTCACCAGGAGTTCTGTTGCTTCTTCAATGGGCCTGCCAGCATCTTGCTCTTCATTCCAATGAGGAGTGCAGATATTTTCATAGAACCATTTCATCTCATCTTCATTATCGAAAATGGTTTTATAAACATAATCCGGGTTCCAGTCTACCAGAACACCACCCAGGTCAAAAATGATTGTTTTAATTTTATTCATTTTCATTATTTATCACATTCCCACATTCATCACATTTGGCGCATTCTATTGGATTCCTGCGATTGCGCTGATCTCCAGCATCCTGTCTATCGGTTTTTTCGCAGCCAGCCTTAAGACTTCATCCATGATGATCTCCGGCTGTTCATATTCCATGCAGAGATAAAGCTTTTCCAGTGTATTTAATTTCATATGCGGACAATCATTGCAGGCGCATGCATTATCGGGTGGAGCGGGGATGAATGTCTTTCCTGGAGAGTTCTTCTCCATCTGGTGTAGGATCCCTGTTTCTGTTGCAACAATGAAAGATTGTGAAGGATCTGTTTCAGTAAATTTTAAAAGCTGTGTAGTGGATCCTATAAAGTCCGCCAGTTTCAAAATAGGTTCTTCACATTCAGGATGAGCGATCAGTTTGGCTTCAGGATGCCTCATTTTAAGTTTGGTGATCTTTTCCATACTGAAGATCTCATGAACCATACATGCGCCATTCCAGAGCAGCATATTGCGTCCTGTGACCTTGTTGATGTATGCACCAAGATTTTTATCCGGCGCGAAAATAATTTTCTGTTCCGGCGGAAAGCTATTCACGATGGCCACTGCATTACTGCTGGTGCAGATCACATCACTGAGGGCTTTGATACCCGCACTGCAGTTGATGTAAGAGACTACCACATGATCAGGATGATCTTCCCTGAATTTTTTGAACAAGGGTGGGGGACATGAATCGCTTAAAGAACATCCTGCCTTAAGGTCTGGGATCACCACTTTTTTTGTCGGGTTCAGGATCTTGGCAGTTTCAGCCATGAAATGTACCCCCGCAAAAACGATCATATCCGCCTTGGTCTTTTCAGCCTGGCGCGCCAGGCCCAGGCTATCGCCGATATAATCCGCCACATCCTGGATATCCGGCTCCTGGTAATAATGCGCGAGGAGCACGGCATTCTTTTCTTTTTTCAGGCGCTGGATCTCTGCAAAAAGATCGAGGCGCGGATCTATCTCAATATCGTAAAATCCTCTTTGCGCGATCTGCTCAAAATCAGTGTGTATAACAGCCATAGTATTTATAGTACTTATATTATTTATAAAATTAACTATTACTATTAGGTCTGTGAATTGGGGGATATAAAATTTGCCATGATTTTGGAATTATGGAGAAGATCAGTTTATCCACCGTAGTTCACATTTCATTAACAATACATATCCTTTGTCAGACAGGCCAAGCAGCCCAGTTTTCAACACTGTGGGTATTTTCACCCTGCGCATAACTATTTGCTGTTATAAAACTCAGACCCTGTTGAAAAGCCTAGGTATAAGATTTAATAAATAGCCGTATGGGTTAAAACCCTCAGCCACCAAATGTTTTTACCGCCTTTACATCCACATTTTTCAACGTCCCCGACCGGTGTTTTCCACCAAAAAAGCCGTTATTAACACATCTTCTGTTAGTTATTTTCTTCTCCCTCCAAGGGATGCACATCCAAACGTGGAAAAAGGTTGAAATCACCGGGGCAAAGCCAGTATTTGTGCAGATTTGACCGGTTTTCCACAGTTTGTTGATAAACACAAATTCACCTATTTTTGCCCTCCATTTTTAAATATATATACTATTATGTCGATTATCCAGTCGTTGCGTGATAAATCCGCCGTACTCCTGACAGGCCTGATAGCCATAAGCCTTTTGGGCTTTTTGGTCCAGGATGCCTTTATTGGCAGAACAAGTGGTTTATTCTCAGGCCCTTCCTCAACCGTTGGTTCCATTAATGGCACCTCCATCGACGCCAGGGACTTCAATGAGAAGGTGAGGCTGATGGAAGAATCCAACCGCCAGCAGGGTGTACAAAGCAGCGAGATGATGACCCAGAACATCGTGGAAAGCGTCTGGAACACCTATATCCAGGAGAATCTCATTAAAACGGAGACAAATAAACTGGGACTTTCTTTCACCGCGAAGGAAATGAGTGAGCTATTGTTCAGCAACGACGCTCCCCAGGAGTTCAAACAGCTTTTTACAGATCCAAATACCGGTCAGTATAATGTTCAGGCAGCCCGCACCTGGTTTGCCAACGTGAAAAAAAGCAAGCAGTCCGAAGAGGTGAATATGGTGAACAACCAACTCATCGAACCCCTGATCGTAAGGCAACTCGCTGAAAAGTACACTTCGCTGATCGGCCAGGCCAGCTATATTCCAAAATGGATGGTGGAGAAGCTGAATACTGACAATAGCCAGTTTGTTTCGATGAACTATGTTTTTGTTCCTTATTCAACAGTGCCGGACAGTTCAGTAAGAGTAAGCGACGATGACATCAATAAATTTGTGCAGGCGCATAAAGACGAATTCAAGCAGGATAAAACCAGGAGTATTGCGTATGTGACTTTTGACGCGAACCCAACGTCCGCAGACAGTGCTGCTGTATATAATAAATTACTCAGCCTCAAAGAAGAACTGAAAAACGCTCCCGATGCCAAAGCATTGGTTGCGCGCAACGGAAGCAGCATTCCTTTCTTCGACGGGTATGTACTAAAGAACAGGCTGGCCATGGACGCAAAAGACAGCATTGTTTCGCTTCCGGTTGGCGGCGTAGCCGGACCCTACCTCGATGGTGGTTCATATGTTATCGCGAAGAAGCTCGATGTGAAGACTGTTCCGGATTCAGTTAAAGTAAGGCATATCCTGATTGGCGTAGTTGATCCAAGGACAGGACAGGCAAAACGCTCAGACAGCGCTGCGAAATTTATTGCTGACAGTCTTTTCGCTGCCATCAAAGCCGGTGCTGATTTCAGGACTTTGGCTGCAACTTACAGTGAAGACGAAGGAAGCAAGAATAACGGCGGTGAATATAATTTTTCAACACAGGATCTTAACCTGGCCAGGGAATTTTACAATTTTGCTTTCTATAAGCCAAACGGCAGCCGCGATATTGTGAAAACCGAATTCGGTTATCATATTATGGAGGTGATGAACCAGAAGAATTTTGAAGAGTCGTACAAAGTGGCTTATATAGCCAAACCCATTCTTTCAAGCGTTGAAACAGATAATGCAGCCTCTTCTGCCGCAACCCAGTTTGCTGGAAACAGCCGCGATGTCAAATCTTTCGATGCCAACGTAACCAAGAATGGCATCAATAAGAGACTTGCAGATAATATCAAAGAGATCGACTACACTGTTGCCGGAATGCCATCGCGCGCTTTTGTAAAATGGATCTGGGAAAATAAAGTAGGAACCGTTTCTGAGCCTTTCGATTTCAAAGACAAATATGTTGTAGCGGTGATCACAGGGTCTTATGAAGAGGGTGTTCAGCCTGCAGCTGCAGCCCGTGTGATGGTTGAGCCTTTGATCAGAAATCAGAAGAAGGCCGAGATATTATCAAAGAAAATTGGCAGCGCAAACACGCTCGAGGCTATTGCTGCAGCAACACAGCAGCAGGTTGGCCAGGTAGATACCCTGCGTTTCGGAGATCAGTTCGTTCCTAATGTAGGTCCTGAGATCAAAGTGATCGGCGCTGCATTCAATAAAGCGAACCAGTCTAAGGTTTCTGGATTGATCGATGGCCAGACGGGCGTATTTGCAATTAAAACAAATTCAATCGGCGCATTGCCCAATCTTGCTGCAGATGTAGAATCCCAGCGCAAGAATATGCAGCTGCAGATGAGACAGTATGCCACATATGGCAGCTTCGAAGCACTCAAGAAAGCTTCTAAAATTGAAGATACCAGGCGCTCTGCAGGATTTTAATCTTTTTGGAACATGAGCAATCAAGGGCTTCCGATTTCGGAAGCCCTTTTTGTTTAACATCAGCAATTCAACGAACTCTTTAACTTTGCAGTATGGACACCATTATAAACAAAGTGGCGGAAAGCGGGTTGATCACGCTGGATCTGGAAGATTTTTATCCGAAGGATGAGATTTTGGGATTTGATCTGAAAGACTATTTGTTCATGGGAATGATTTTGAAGGAAAAGGATTTCAGGGCAGCTTTGCAAAACCTCAACTGGGAAAATTTTCGTGATAAGATGGTTGCGGTATATTGTTCGGCCGATGCTATCATACCACTATGGGCATATATGCTGGTGAGCACCAATCTGAGCGGCATTGCAAGCAAGGTTTTTTCGGGTACGCCAGAGGAAATGAGAAAGCAAGTGTTTATTGAAAAAATCCGCGGGATCAACAGCGGCGAATACAAAGATCAAAGAGTAATTATCAAGGGCTGTGGAGATCTCGATATAGGCGATTATGCCTATGTGGAAATCACCAATAAGCTGACGCCTGTAGTAAAGTCGTTGATGTACGGGGAAGCCTGCTCTACTGTACCGGTTTATAAGAAAAAGAGTCAGTGAGTCAGAGAGGCTGAGAGTCAGCACCCGGAGCACTGTCTCTCTGTCTCTCAGCCTCTCTGACTCTCTTTCTTCAGAACCATCCCCGCTTGCGAAATTGATATAACATCCAGATCGGAATAAGCAGCATCAAGCCTACGGCAAAATAAAATCCCCATTGGTGGTGTGCATAAGGAATGATGTCGAAGTTCATTCCAAAAATTCCGCCGATCACCGTTGCGGGCGCCAGTAAGCAGGTTACTATCGCCATCACCTTCATCACTTCATTCAGCTTCAGGTTGACATTATTGATATACAGATCCTGCATACTCATCATGATATCCCTGTAGTTTTCAGTAAGATCGAAGGCTTGTGATATATGGTCGTAAACGTCATTAAAATATTTTGTGGTCTTATCTTCCAGCAGATCACTCTCGCTTCTGATAATAACATTCAGCATATCGCGAACGGGAGCGATATTTCTTTTTAGAACGATAAGTTCTTTTCTGAGCTGGTTGATCCTGATCAGCGACCGGTTGTTTGATTTTCTGATCAACTCTTCTTCCAGGCTTTCGATCTGCTCTCCGAGCTTTTCCATGACCAGGAAATAATTGTCCACAATAAGATCTATCATGGCATAGCAAAGATAGTCGGCCGGCCTCGCCCTGATCTGGCTTTTGGGCATATTAAGTTTCATTCGCAGCGGATTGAATACATCCCTGCTGGCATCTTCCTGGAAAGAGATCACGAAGTTTTCTCCAAGCACAATGCTGATCTGTTCCGTCTCTACGGTTTTCTTGCTGTCGTTAAAATAAAGCATGTTCAACACACAAAGCATCCGCCCCTCTACCTCATCCATTTTTGCCCGCTGGTTGACACTGAGTATATCTTCCACCAGCAGAGAGTGGATTTCGAAATGTTGAGCCACTGCTTCTATATCCGCTTTTCTTAAACCGTCGATATTGATCCAGCTCAGCTTCTTTGAAAACTTATAATCAAAACAATCCTGAACCTTATCAGATTCAAATTGGGTGACCTCGTCTGCATCATAATCGTAAACAAAAACCCGGATCTCTTTGGCCTCCTCGCGAACCGGAAGAACAGTAGGATTCACATTGAGGATCTCTTTGGTCCTCTGAGTACCAAAAATCTGCGGAAGACCGAGAAGCTTTAAGTAATTCTTGCTGTTCATACCAACCAAATTAAGATAGTAAAATAGGAAAATAGGGAGATAGAGAGCATTCTTGTAGCAAGTTCTGATTAATCCTATCCATCTTCCTCTCTTTCTATCTTTCTATTTCCCCATCTCTCTATATCCTCCCAGATCCCGGTAAATCACAGTTTGGTCGGGCCCCGATGGCATGAATTTCACCTTATTCATCGGTTTAGCGGCAAATACCTGGGTGGTCATCGCCACTTCACCGTCGCCTACATAAAGCTCTGCAATGCTTTCATCAAAATACAGCCGGAATTTCAGGTTAGCCGGAGGCGTACCCGGAAATATGGTTTTGTAGACTGCATTCGATTTGTATGCTGCATGGTCAAAGCCCTGCGAGCCACTACGGTCTATGCTGATCTCTTTTTTTGAAGCATCGTATCTGATCACAAATTCATTATCGCCCAGGCTCATCTCCTGAACACCAGCTGCTCCGGCCTTCCACTGCCACTCCAACATGAAGCTCTGATCGTCCGTCGTGATATCCTGGTCGCTTACAAATTGCACTTCTTTCTTTTTAAGGGAAGCCAACTCATCAACGGGGTTCTGTAAAAGGATCCACTCCGCCCCCACCCTTTTCAGGCTCAGGCTTCGGGGTAACGACATAGTTCCCCTCCATTCTCCAGCCGGAATATCACCGGCATATTGCCAATTGTTTGCCCATCCTATGCTTACGGGTGGGTTTCCGGGAGGAAGATTATTGTAAACTATCGCTGCGTAATAATCAGAACCATAATCAGGACGATAGATCTTTTCAGGTAAAGACTCGTTGATGAATTTTACACCATCGAACTCGCCAACAAAATATTGCATGTAGGGCGCCGGTGACATCATGAACACCCATTTATATTTTCCTGGACTACCGGCAATGGGTACACGAAATAAGTCCGGGCATTCCCAGATGCCCGTGGTATCCCCGGCCGGTCCGAATTCGCTGAGCAGGGTCCAGGCTTTTAGCGTCTTACTGTTGTAGAACTGAACTTTTTTCTCGAGCGGCCACATCACCGCCATGATCCATTTCTTCGTTGGCTCGTGCCAGAAAACCTTGGGATCGCGGAAGTCTTTTTTCTCCAGGTCCAGTACGGGATTGAAGTTGAATTTTGTAAAAGTTCTTCCTGAATCAAGGCTATAAGCAATGTGTTGGGATTGGTTTGAGTTGGGAATATCAGCAGTATATATAGCTACCATGGGTACCTGTCCCAGTTTTTGCACAAAGCCCGAGGTATTGAAAGGATCTACCACAGCAGAACCAGAGAATATAGTGAGTGGCGGAGCTTCGGGAATGGCAACGGGAAGCTCTTTCCAGTGCACCAGGTCTTTGCTCACCGCATGCCCCCAGCTCATATGCCCCCATTTATTTCCGTAAGGATTGTACTGGTAGTACATATGGTATTCCCCACCGTAAAACACCAATCCATTGGGATCGTTGATCCAGTTTTTTTCCGGCGTAAAGTGGAATTGCGGCCTGTATTTTTCTTTAAATTCTGGTTGTGCAGAAACCGAATAATTCAAAAGCGATATGAGGAGGATTATGACTGAACCAATACGCGTCATCAATTATTTCTTTTCAGCAATTTAAATTCTTTATTGGTTAATTGCCGCAGGGTTTTTTCCGCTCGCCCTGTTATACTCCGCAACCGCCACCAGGCAGTCGTGCAAATTCTGGTAAAGCTTATCCCTGATCTCGGAGAGTTTTGTTTCTTCCTCGAGTAGATCCTGTGGAAGCGCGCGGCCTTCCTGCAACCTGGACCGTACGATCTCAATTTTTTCCTCCTGTACTTTCAGGCGTTGTTGCTGGAGGTCAACCTGTTTTACCTGGTTGTCGATCTTCCTGCGGGCATTGAGTATTTCATAATAGGCCTGTTGCTGCAGCTTGCGTAGATTTTCTTTCTGTTGTTCCAGCTCTATGCGGGATTGCTCTATCTGCGACTTCTTCTCACCGCTGTTGAACAGGTTATACCTGACACTTAGCCCCACAAAAGCATTTCCGTACCAGCCGGTTATGGGGTTGAAATTGAACGTGTAATTATTGGCACCCAGAAAACCCTCGAGGTTGATGGTTGGCAATCTTCCCGCCTTGGTTTGTTCGAGCTGCAATGCAGCTACATCTGCATTGATCTTTTGTTCCTGTACGTCAGGTCTTTGTTCCACCACTGATTGCAGTGAGCTGATCTGTTCTGTATTACGTACCTGCGCAGGAAGTGTCAATGTTTCTTTCGGCAAGATGAGTTGCACCGAATCATAGCCCATCATATAACTCAGATAAACCTGGGCATTGAAGAGGTCAAGGCCGATGGTTTCCTCGTTGATCTCGGATTCCCTTGTTTTCAACTGGGCTTCACGAAGATCTGTTGCCAGCGCACGGCCCGTGTTCAACTGTTCTGAGATCAGCTGCTCATTATTTTTATTCCGGACCCGGTCCTTTTCTGAAAACTCCTGTTTGGCCCTGCTCAGCATAATGGAATACCAGGCCTTCACAATTTCCTCCTCCCGCTCTGCTAAAATTCTTTTTTCCTGGGCTTTTGCCAGGTCCACAGCGATCTTACTGCTGTTCACTGTTGCGAGTTTTTCGGGCTCATACAGGGCCTGCTTCAACCGAAGACCGAAAGCGCCATTCCATGGGGTACCAAATTGAATAGGCACCAGCTCTTTTGGATCATTGGCCGGGTTGAAAGCGTTGGAGGGTAATACTGTGGTTTGGATGATGGGATTGTAACGGTAATCACCCTCTACCGTTAGTTTTGGGTAGTAAGATGACTTCGCCTCACGGGTTGCCACTTCTGCATAGCTAATATTGCGCTTTGCATTCAAGAGGTCGGGCTGTTGTTTTCTTGCGATCTGCAAAGCCTCGTCCAGCGTCATGGTGATCACCATGCTTTTTTCCTGTGCAGCCAGCTGTGCTGTTATGAACAGGAATATGTAGAAGATTAAGATCCTTTTCATGTCAATTGGTTTAGCCTCTGAATACTGAAGCGGGTTCAAGTGAAACTACACGTCTTATGGCGAAGGCCGCCCCGCCTATAGAAATCAGGAGCGTGATAAAAAAGAAACTGGCAATGATCAGTGGAGAATATTCGAATGTTGTTCCCGCCTTACTGATAGCGCTGCGAAACATTTCCATCAGGGCATACCCGATCACAAACCCAACCAATGCGAACAGAAATGCCTGTAGCAGAATCAACCGCGTGATATATCCATTGGTGGCACCAATGCCTTTAAGTGTGCCGTAATCTTTAATGCGATCAAGTGCAGCGGAATACATGGTGAGGCCGATGATGAAGAAGCCCGCGATCAATGCAAATACGATCAGGGAGCCTATACTGAATCCAATGCCGCTGTTACCCAAAAGGAAGTTCACAGTTGATTGCGAAAAATCCTGCGACCTCCAGGCCCTTACACCGAAAATGTTTTTATTGATCCGTTCTCTCACCATAACTGGATCCACACCTGGCTTCACATCAACCAGCAGCGCACTGATGGTGCTGTTTGGGATGGCTCCATAATATCTTGCTTTTTCAATGGTGGTGAACATGAAGATGCCACCAAAGCCCCGCACCCCCTTTGTTTGTACGGCAATGAAAGCCTTCTTGCCATTGATCTCAAAATTGGCTCCCTGCACAGCGCCGCCCAAAGTATTTCGATCATAATAATCTGCACTTACTGCACCCTCTTCCAGGATATTGCTGATGTTGCCGGCAATGATCTTCTCCGGCCTTAACCCGATCTTGGTATATGGAGCGTCGCTGCCAATGATTTGTACACCCGCCGTAGTGCCATCGTCAAACCTGGCCGTACCACCTGCTACTACCACCGGATATACCTTATCAACACCTTCAATGCTTTTGAGTTCATAAAGCTTTCGCTGATCAAGCTTGCCAAGGGCATTGGCGTTGATGGTTTTGTTATCCACCACCCAGAGATCTGCATTTGAATTGGTGACCAGCGCCTTCATCGCACCGGTAAGAAAAAGGAAGATGCCTGTTTGCTGGCCAATCAGGAAAATACTGATCACAATGCCAATCACGATACCCAGACTTTTGGCTTTGTCGTATTTCATGAATTGCCAGGCGTAACGTAGCATAGTGGTTATTTAAGATTGATCACACATTCAACCTGACGGTTGATCAGCAGGTCCTGCTTATTCAATAATATCCTTACTTCCCTGACCCTCCGGTCTTCTTTCTCTCCCACCTGGTCGCTGAACAATGATTTCTTTTTTAAGTAAGGCGCCGTGTAGATCACCGTTCCCGAAGAAACCGTATCGGCATAACCTTTATAGCGAACGAAAGCAGTTTGACCATTCCTGATCTTATCTGCAAACAGTTCGTCGATCTCGCAAAGGGCTGTGATCCGGCCTGCCGGCGCCAGTTGTGCAAATGCCTGGCCAGCTGTAATGGCTTCGCCGGGCCGGGATATTAATTCCAGGATCAGGCCGTTTGTTGGCGCCGAAACGGAATACCTGGAGGCTGTAGTTTTTGCCGTATTGATCTGTGTTTGGATCTCAGCGATGCGTTTTTCGGCCACCCTGAAATTGGCTTTCTGGGTCTCCAGCGCAATTTGTTTGTTTTTCACATCGGCCTCTGCATCTTCCATTTTCTGTTTGGTTTCGGCATTTCTCTCAACCAACCTGCGGGTTTTTTCAAGGTCCTGCTCAGCTTTTCGGAGATTCACTGCTGCATCGTCCATATTAGCCTTAGCTACATCCAGCTGCGCCTTCTCGGTCTGCAATCTGCTGCCCGCATCTGCAACCTGTGAAACCTGGACTGAATTGTCCAGGAGCAGCAATACCTGTCCAGTTTTAACCGTATCCCCCTCCTTAAACAGGATCTTTTTGATCAGACCCGCCTGGTCACTGGAAAGTTCGATGAGCCCGGCCTCCGGTTCTATCCTGCCAATACCGGCAACTTGTTGCACATCTGGCACTATTAAACTGTCTTTTGCTGCCGTCGCACCGGGTTCTTCCTTTTTGGAACCACAGGCTATGATCAGCAATAGAAACGGGATGGTCAGAATTTTTTTCACGTCAAATGTTTTGAATGATCTCGTTTTTACTTACTTCTCCGCCAGTTACATAAATGATCTCGTCTGCATACGGTTTCAGTCTCATATCATGGGTAACTATGGCGATGGCCTTGCCTTCGTTTGCCAGCGTTTTCAATTCTTCCATGACGGTATGTGCAGAAGCCGTATCGAGGCTGGCGGTAGGCTCGTCACAGAGCATAATGGGAGGGTCGGTGGCCAGGGCCCTGGCTATAGATATTCGTTGCTGTTCACCACCGCTGAGCATTTTTGGTAAGCTTTTCGCACGGTGCAGCATGTTTACCTTCTCCATAGCTTCCCTGGCTTTCTTCCTGGCTTCGGCCTGTCCCTTGCCCATCAGGGTGAGAGGAAGCATTACATTCTGTTCAGCGTTTAGCGGAGCCAGTAGGTTGAACTGTTGGAATACGAAGCCGATCTTGTTCAAACGCAGGTGGGCCATTTTTTTGGCATTCAGGGTACTTGTTTTGATGCCGTCTATGATTACTTCGCCGGTAGTGGGGTAGATCACACATCCTATTAGGGAAAGCAGCGTTGTTTTGCCGGATCCAGAGGGCCCAATGATGAGGGTGAGTTTGCCCGCATCGAGTTCCATGCTCGAAGGCTTAAGCGCAACAATGATGGAATCGCCCGATTTGAATTCTTTGGATGCATTTATGACCTGGGCGATAGACATGAATATTATCTAATTGGCTAATTAACTAATTGACTAATTATTGGGCAGATTCAAACATTGAATTAGCTAATTAGTTAATTAGCCAATCAGTCTATGCTCAACAATCAGTTGACAAAATTGTTACGCAACCAACGCAGCAGCACCGAAAACGCCGGCGCTGTCGCCCAGGCTGGGCTTCAATATGGGTACATCAAGGCAGTTATTGAATATGTATTTTGAAACAGATTCCACGCCAAGGGTATATAGGGAATCAATATTTCCAACGCCACCCCCAACAACAATTACGTCGGGGTCGAGGATATTCGTGATCACAGAAACCGCCCTGCCAAAATATTCGTGAAGTCTGTCCATGGTCTGTTTTGCAAAAGGATCCGATGAATCCTGTACGATCTGTTTCAGTGTTTTTTCCTGGCCGCTGATCTGTTTATAGTATCGCTGAAGTCCCGGGCCCGACAGTATGGTTTCCACGCAGCCGGTTTTTCCGCAGTAGCAAAGTCCGCCGGATTCTTCCAGGAAATTATGTCCCCATTCACCGGCTATGCCGTGCTTGCCGCCCCAGACCTTGCCGTCGAAAACGATTCCACCACCCACTCCGGTTCCCATAATGATCCCAAACACCATTTTTGCCTCAGGCGCTTTTTCTTTCACCACGCCCCAATGTGTTTCGGCGAGTGCAAAACAGTTGGCGTCATTGGCGAGCACAACAGGAATGCCCAGTTTTTTTTCCAGGTCGCACTGCAGGGGCTTGCCATTCAACGATGTGCTATTGCAGTTTTTCATGGTCCTGAGCCTGGGATCAAGAACGCCCGGGGTGCCAAAGCCAATGGAAGATGGTGTCAGACCCGAAGCCGCCTGCATCTGCCCAATCAAGGTGGAGATCTGGTTCAGTACGTGTTCATAACCGAGATGTCCTTCTGTATGTATACGGGTTCTGAGTATGGGCCGGGGGTTATTCAGGGAAGGTAAGATCACTCCTTCGATCTTGGTTCCACCGAGGTCTATTCCCCACAATGGCAAGCTATTCATACCTATTAAATCGTTTAAGCAAGAAAGGTAAGTAAAAATAAAATCAGTACATTCAAATCAACATTCACCAACTTATCTGCTACAAATGCTGTCATTCCCTGTACGTATTGCGCTGATTGCTGCGCTTGGGGGTTTCCTGTTTGGATTTGAAACCGCCGTTATCTCCGGTGCTGAAAAAACTATTCAACAACTTTGGTCGCTCACTCCTTTCTGGCAGGGCTTTACAGTGGCCTCCAGCCTGATCGGAACGGTGTTTGGGTCCATTATTGCGGGCGTTCCGGCCCAGCGTTATGGGCGCAAGAAAGTGCTGGTGGTCATTGCGTTAATGTATCTGATGTCGGCGGCGGGCTGTGCGCTCTCCAGCGGTTGGTTCCTGTTTGTCACGTTCAGGTTCATCGGAGGTGTTGCCGTTGGTGCTTCTTCGGTAGTTGGGCCGATGTATATTTCAGAAATCTCCCCGGCGCACCTGCGTGGCCGTTTGGCAGGATCTTTTCAATTGAACATTGTGCTGGGAATTTTTGTGGCCTATATCACCAACTATTTCTTTGCCGGCTCGGGCGAAGATTCCTGGAGATGGATGTTGGGTGTGATGATGGTACCGGCAGGAATTTTTGCCATCCTGGTAAGAACCATTCCGGAAAGTCCCCGCTGGCTGATCTTGAATCATGAAACGGAAAAAGCGATCCCGATCATGAACCGTATCGGCGAACAGAATACGCAACAGGCTATTGAAGATATCAGGGCCAGTGTTACGGATATCAAGGAAAAACTTTTTCAACCCAGGTACAGCAAGCCCATTGCATTTGCAGTGATACTGGCGATGTTCAACCAACTTTCGGGCATCAACGCCATCATATATTATGCACCGCGGATTTTCCAGATGGCAGGGTTCGACAAGGCAGATGCTTACCTGCAGCCCATTTATATTGGTGCGGCCAATCTTTTATTCACCCTGTTGGCTATGACTATGATCGACAGGTTCGGAAGAAAAAAATTACTGATCATCGGTTCATTCGGAATGATATTTTTCCTGGGCATGACGGCATTTGCATTCAAGGATGCAGGCGTTGCCAATCCCAATGTGATCTGGTATCTCATTGGCTTCATTGCATTTTTTGCCTTTTCACAAGGCGCCGTGATCTGGGTATTCATCTCGGAAATATTCCCTAACTCAGTGCGCTCACAAGGTGGATCATTAGGGTCATTTACACACTGGATCATGGCAGCCATCATATCATGGACCTTCCCCATTATTGTAGAGGGAAGCGCTATGGGAGGATATTATTCTTTCATTTTCTATACGGTGATGATGGCTCTGCATCTTTTCTTCGTGTGGAAGTTCCTGCCGGAAACCAAGGGAAAAACTCTTGAAGAGATTCAGAAGGAACTATAACACAGAGACACGGAGAGGGACGCAGAGACACGGAGGGGGGAATATCTCCGCGTCTCTGTGTTGCCCTCCGCGTCTCTGTGTTTATTGAACGTAGTCTACCAGCTTCCTGATCTCCTGCCTGATCAGGGATCTTGTTCCTGTGATCTGCCGCGTGATATATTCAGGACTTTTTCCAGGATGGATCTGGCTGTAAAAATCTGAAAGATCATTGGAACCAATGTCTGCCCAGCGATCAAAGAAATCCAATGTGGAAGCCTGGTAAGCACGGGCCGCGCCGTCTGGCTCACGAAGCGCTAACAGTGACCATCCTGCACGTCCTCCTGTTCTCGCCTGCTCTTCGTGAATGGGCTTTACAAGCGTTTTTTCCATTTCCATATAATCATCCCATTTACCATCGGCCACATTCATGAAATTAGCAAGATGATATTTTGACGGCGGCACATAATCCGCCCGGGCAATTTTATCTTCCACCTGCCAGATCTCTTTTTTTACCATCTCCTCAGAATCGTTTGGCTTTTCAATCATCGCCAACTGTTCTTTAGACAAAGTCTTTTTGAATATTTCGTCATTGCCCTCGCTGATCCCTTCAATAGCATTCCAGCCAGTTACCTTATGATACATGACATAATCGTATTCCGAAGAACTGCCGGTTGGATAAAGCACTTCATACAATTCCCAGCAACTGATCTTTCCCTGCTTAATCCTTTCCTGTTCCACTTTCTTCCAGACCTCTTTCTGGAGCTTTAGGAAGTTTGCACGCATGGCCGGTTTGACTTTTATGTATTCAATGATTACATATTGCCTTTTATCGGCCTGGGCTTTTACCTCTGAAAGAAGGAAGAAGGATGAAACCAGAAGAAGAACGACAGTAAGCAGGCGGGTGCCAAAAAATCTTTTCATGACAATGTGTTTTGAGGTGAAGGGGCGGCTAAAGAGGAGACGGATGAGGTGCGGATGAGAGTAAGTCAGTATAATATACGAAAAAAACCCACCCAAAGCAATAGCGGGAGAGCCACTCAAGGAAAGAAGGAATCATTTAACAAAAGCCAACTCAGTGAAGGCCTAAACGTTTTTTTGCGGCAGAAAGGTCTTCCGGGGTGTCAATCCCAATGGCCCCGAAAGGGGTTGTAACCATCTTGATCCGGATGCCGTTTTCGAGATAGCGGAGCTGCTCAAGTTTTTCAATATTCTCCAGGTCGGAAACGGGCCATTTCACAAATTGCAAAAGTGCATTTTTACGGTATCCGTAAACGCCGATATGCCGGAAATACCTGAAGAAAGCTTCAGGGTTTCTTTTATAGGGAATCGGGGACCGCGAAAAAAGAAGTGCGAATCCCTGTTTGTCCGTCACCACTTTTACAATGTTAGGATTATTGATCTGCTCTTCTTCGTCGATCGTGTGCATCAATGAGGCAACCTGAACGGCATCATCGTCAAATGCTTTAAGCAGATCTTCCAGGGGTTGTTTCTCCATAAAAGGCTCATCGCCCTGCACATTAATGATCACATCCACATCAAGCGCTTCCACAGCTTCGGCGATACGATCGCTGCCGCTTTCGTGTTCTCTTCTGCTCATAACGGCAGTGCCGCCATGTGAAACGATCTCATCGAAAATAACCGGGCTGTCTGTCACCACCAGCACATCATCAAAAAGCCCTGTTGCTGCTGTATTTTCATAGGTATGCCGGATCACCGTTTTTTCGCCAAGCATCTGCATGAGCTTAGCCGGGAAACGTGTTGCTGCATACCTGGCAGGGATCACCGCTATCTTCTTCATGTTGTAAAATTAACCATAATTAGATAGGGAGATAGTAAGGTAGAAAGATAGATAGCCCCTTGTTGCAAATTGCACTCAGAATGCTCTCTAACTAACTTTCTATCTTTTTATAATTTCTGAAACGGCCTCTTCATCAGCTCAATAAAGTCTTCATCTTTCTCATTTGGATAATACCGGTCCAGGCCGTATTTCAATTCTTTTGGATCCAGTGTGGTGTATGTGCCCAGTAGCCTGTCCCAGATAGAAAATACAGCTCCATAATTTGAATCTGTATAGGGCTGTTTCCAGTGGTGATGCACTTTGTGCATGTTGGGCGAAACCAGTATATAGCTGATGGCTTTATCAATGACTGGTGGAAGCGAAAGATTGGCGTGTGTAAATGCGGTGAAAAATACAACCAGCGTCTGGTAGATCATCACGCCATACATGGGCAAGCCCGCAAGGAAAATGCCGATGATGAAAAACAATCCGCGAAAAACTGATTCAAGTGGATGATGCCTTAGTCCGGTTGTTACATCCACATTATTATCTGCATGGTGTATGATATGCATGCGCCAGAACAGCGGCACTTTGTGCTCCACAATATGAACCAACCATCCTCCAAAAAAATCAAGTACCAGGCAGGAGAGTATAATGGTCCAGAGCACGTTGGCCTTCAGCAAATGCACCAGCCCGAACTGATTGGCTTCGGTCCAGTCTGCGATCATAACTATAAAAATGGCGAGTATGGTGTGTATGATCAGGTGGATCACGGTGAAACTCAAATTGACCATGGCATGCTTTGCCTTGGTCTTTTTGTAATGCATGGTGACCAGCGGAATGGCGCCTTCGATGATCCAAAGCAGCAACATACCGCTGACGAGGAATCCGAATCTCAGAATGGGGCGATGTTCAAGACCGTCGAAGAATGCTACAAAGGAGTCCATGGGACCAATTTACGGATTTGCGGATAAACGAATTGGCGGATTCCTCAGTCTTTAAAAACTAAAGAATCCGCCAATTCGCCAATTAGTTAATTCGCCAATCTTATTGGTTAAGCATCAACGGCATCACCAGCATCAGCAGGTCTTCATTATCACCCTGTTCCTGCGGCTTGATGATCCCGGCTTTAGTAGGTGTAGAGAGTTCCATGCGTACTTCCTCGCTTTCAGTGGCAGAAAGCATCTCGATCAGGAACCTTGCATTAAAAGCGATCTGCATATCTTCCCCATCATACTGGCATTTCATCCGCTCATTGCCTTCAAAGCTGAAATCCACATCCTGGGCAGTCAGCTGGAGCTCAGAGCCCGAAATGTTCAGCGCTACCTGGTTGGTGCTCTTATTAGAAAAAATGCTAACACGACGCAAGGCACTCTGGAAATCACTGCGTGCCACATTCATTTTATACGGGTTATCGTTAGGGATAACCACTTTGTAGTCGGGGAACCTGGCGTCGATCAACCGGCACACCATTTGGGTAGAACCATGGTCAACAAACAGGTGATTGCTGTTATAGGAGATCTTCAATTCGTCTTCATTATCCGGTAAAGCGCTTTTCAGCAAATTGAGGGGTTTGCGTGGAACGATGAAATTATCGGCCTTGGGACAGCTTACATCGGTCCTTTTGTATTTCACTAAACGGTGGGCGTCTGTGGCCACAGCAGTTAGTCCTTTTTTGTCCAGCTCAAAAAACACGCCCGTCATGGCTGGTCTCAGGTCATCGTTACTAACGGCAAACAGGGTTTTGTTGATCGCCGTGAGCAGAGCAGAAGAGGTCATGCTGAAACCGGTTGTAGTATCGGCTGATGGCTCTTTTGGGAAATTGTCCGGATTTTCGCCCATTACCTTATACTTACCATTGTCGCTGGTGATCTCAATACCAAAATTCTTGTCAATATTGAACGTAAGCGGCTGTTCGGGAAGGTTTTTCAGGGAATCCATCAGGATTTTTGCAGGGATACAAACCTTTCCACTGTCCTTAGCCTCTATGTCCATATGGATCTTCATCACCGTTTCAAGGTCGGTAGCTACCACAGTGAGCCTGTTCTTCTCGATTTCAAAAAGAAAATCTTCCAAAATGGGTAGTACGGTATTTGCGTTGATAACACCATTGATCTGTTGCAGTTGTTTCAGCAACGCCGACGCGGATACGATGAACTTCATGAAGTTTTGGTTTGTGAGCAAATATAAGGGGGCGGGAATTATTAAAAACCGTGATTTTTAAACATTTTGCCCGTTAATCTAACTTAAATTGTGTGTACTTTTTATATCCATAATTCAGATGTTTGATAAGCTCTTCGGATGGTTCAGGAAGAAGTCGGAGCCCCGCCCGGACATTGTGTTTGGGAGGTATTCCGATAACAATAAAACCGTGATGCAAGTCAATCGCTGGACGGATGCGGATAACCTGTTCAGGGAAAAAAAATATCAACAAAGTGTAGATGCATTTTTTGATTACCTGCGGGATGAGACCACCCGCAATGTAGAAACTGAAAGAAAAGGGGAACTTTTAAATTTCACCATTTACCAGGGATCGAAAGTTGTTCGTGGGCATTGCGACAGCCGGAGAGTAACAGCGGAAGTGTCATTGGCAAGGATGCCCGAACCCAGTATTCCTGTTATGCGGAGGTTGCTGGAGCAGAACTATCTTCTTTATTATACCAGGTACACCCTGCACGACGACCGCATCTGTATGCGGTTCGACAGTGAGATCGAAACCGCCAATCCCAACAAACTCTATTATGGATTGAAGGAACTGGCTACCAAGGCCGATAAGCAAGATGACCTCCTGGTGCAGGATTTCACTTCACTTGAACAGATCGATACAGATCATATTGAGCAGTTGCCCGAAGCCGAGAAGAAGATCAAGCTTGAATACTTCAGGAATTTCATCAGGCAAACCGTTGAATATATAGATACGCTCGACAAGGAAAAGCTGGCGGGAGGAATTTCTTATATGTTACTTGGCCTTGGATATCGCCTGGATTTTCTCATAGCCCCCGAAGGCAAGTTGTTGCAGGAAATGGAGAAGGTGGTGACCATGTATTTTGGCAAAGAAGAAAGATCGGCACAGGAAAAAAACCACCTGATGACTGAAGTATACCGGAAAATGCTGGATAAAAAAGATGAACACATTCTTCCTTACCTGTTCCGGTCCACTTCCACTTTTTCCATTGTTGCCCCTCAACCACACAAAGTGGTTGCAGATGCCATCCAGACGGCGATGCAGAACATGCAATGGTATAAAGACAACAAGTATCCCGAGATCGCGCGGCAGATCATGGAATATGGGATCTCATACTGCCAGTATTCGTACAGTTTGCCCCGGCCACTGAGCCAGCTTTTCATGATATTCATGGAGATCAATTATCCCGATTTCTTTCTCGATGTAGGATTTAAAGGGCAGTTATATGATCCCGCATCCAACCAGTTTGAAAAAGAGGAAATAGAAGATGCAGTTGAGTTCATCCTCAATACCTGGCGGGATAAATACCCATTCCTTTCGTGGAAACCAACAAATATCCGATACGACAATATTCTTAGTTTCAATCAAAGTTTTCTGGGAGAGATACAATCGCTGAATTTTGACGCAGTAAAATAATTGAATGGAACCCAGCACGGCACAATCGATCATAGAAACCTACCAGTATGTGGTGATCCAGATAGCCACCCAAACAGGGACGGGTACGGGTTTTTATTTGAAGGAATATGATCTTGTTGTCACCAATCAACACGTTGTAAAAGATTCTCCTGAAGTAACCATTGTGGGCAAGCAGTTCACAAAGGCCATATCCAGGGTCTGGTATACTGACAGCAAACACGATCTTGCATTTCTCCAGCCACCGGAGGGTGTGGATTTTCCGGAGATCAGACTGGGAAACTATAATGATATAAAAGACGGCGACCAGGTCATTGCAATCGGGCACCCTTACGGGTTGAATTATTCTGCAACTCAGGGTGTGGTAAGTAAAGTGGACAGGATCAGGGAAGGGTTGAAATTCATCCAGATCGACGCGGCCATCAATCCCGGCAACAGCGGCGGGCCCCTGGTGAATCAACGTGGCGATATCATCGGAGTAAATTCTTTCATCATCAGGGGTGGAGATAACCTGGGCTTTGCCCTGCCTGTGAGTTACCTGAAAATCGCACTCTCATTATATCAGCCCCACAGGGGTAAAGCGTCTTCCCGGTGTCCATCTTGCGATTTCCTGGTGTTGAGTTCGAATATTGATTCTAACCGGTATTGCCCAAGTTGCGGCACTGAAGTAACACTCCCGTTAGTGCCCGAAAAAGAAGCGGAAGCTATTGGAGTGCCCCGGGTGATCGAAGACATTCTCAGGTTGTTGGGGAAAGATGTTAAGCTGGCAAGAAACGGCACCAATAATTGGGAAGTCAATGAGGGCTCTGCCAAGATCAGGATATCGTACAATACCGAAAGTTATTTTATTGCAGCAGATGCTTATCTCTGCCAGTTGCCTGCAGATGCTGCTAAGATCAAGCCGTTGTACCAATACCTGCTGCAGGAGAATCATCGTATTGACGGGCTGGTGCTGAGTTGTTTTCAGCAGAACATCATTCTTTCAAGTCTTACTTACGACCACGACCTGAACCAGTCCAACGGAACTGAAACATTCCGCAACCTATTTAAGAAAGCCGATGAATACGATGATTTTTTAAAGAAGGAGTTTGGATGTTTGCAGCGGTTAGAAGAATAAATAAATTCCGAATTCCGGATTGCGAATTCCGCATTGGATCAAAGCAATCCGGAATCCGGAATTCAGAATCCGGAATATGAATAAAAAAAGATTGAGTAAAGAGGAAGCGTTACAAAAACTCCGGCATTACTGCGGATACCAGGAACGATGCCATAAAGAGGTCAAAGAAAAACTCTACGGATACGGATTGAACAAAACCGATGTAGAGGAAGCCATTTCAGTTTTGATCGAAGAGAATTATCTCAATGAGGAGAGATATGCCATGGCTTTCGCCGGCGGATATTTCCGCACCAAGCAATGGGGCCGTGTCAAGATCGGGTATGAACTCAAGAATAAAGGCGTAAGTCAATACTGCATCAACAAGGCCATGAAAGAGATCGGGGAAGATGATTATATCAAAACCATCAGGGAACTGATTGATAAAAAAAGAGAATCCATTTCAGACGAAAGCCTGAACGCCTATGCACGCAACCAAAAGATCATAAACTATCTGCTGCAAAGAGGATTTGAATCCCAGCTGGTGCAAAGAGAATTGAAGGCGGAAGACTAACGCCATTTCTCTAATTCTGTTTTGATATTTTCCTGGTGGTGCTTTGCGTGATAGATGGTGAAATACATCATCTCGCGCAAGGTCAGTTTTCCTAATAGCGGATGCGGTAATATATAGGTATCCAGATCTTCTTCGGACATTTTGCTGATCTGCGATGCCAGCTTTGCAGCCAGCCGGTTGAGATTTTTATTCAGGTCTGATTTCCTGTCTAATGGAACTGCCGGAGGAATGAATTGTCCTGAAGCTTTACCACCTGCCGCAAGTTTTTGTTTGTATTTAGCTACCAGCTCTTCATAATTTTTTCCGGCCCTGTTCGACTTGCCGAATAAAAGACGAAATACAAAATTTGGAAACGTGAATCCAAGGGTCAAAGGCCTCACTGCACGAACCAGGTGATTGGCCTGCTGACCCGCAGTCCATTTTTCATTGCGGCTGAACATATAGTCCTGATCAGAAAGTGATTCAGTATAATCAGTGAAAGAAGTATAACTACTGACCAGGGCGTTTGCGATCTCTTGTTTATTCACTTGTATTATTTTAGATCATTGGCCATTTGAAGGAAGATTTCAATTCAATGCGGTTGCCGGTTTGCCCCGATGTTCTTGCGGCTTCAATAATTTCCAGCACATGAAGTGCATGTTCTACATTAATGCGTGGTTCTACATGGTTGACCATGGATTGTGCAATAACAGATGCTCCTTGCTGCCATACATAACCTTCAGGATCTTCAGCGAAGCGCTTGGGTTTTTCTGTCCAGGACGTAGCCAGCTCCACACCAAATGGAGCCCAATCGTACCCTACTAATGCCATATTACCTTCGGATCCCCAGATTGAAATGGTTGGCCTGTCTTGACCCTTGCCCTCATGGCCATAGGGATCAAAATAATTGAATCCGCATTGCACATGGGAAAGCACCCCGTTTCCATGGTCCATTAGCACCATAGCATTGTCTTCCGCCTCAACCTTGATATTTCCCTTGTTATCCACTTTGCGGTATGGGGTGACTATGCTGGTCATGGCCATCACAGATTTTGCCGGTCCAAGCAGACCAGTCAGCGAAGCAAGATTATATACACCCAAATCCGGCAAACTTCCGCCGCCTTTCTCATAGAAAAATGCCGACCAGCTTGGGCCGGTATGGCCGTAGTGAGCATGAGCGGCTGCTAGTTTTCCTAGTTTTCCTTCCTTGATCGATTTGGCCATGAAGGCAAATTGAGGGGAGTTCACCACTGCGGGCGCACCCCAAAGCCGGAGTTTTCGGGCATTGGCGATATCCAAGAGCGCCTTGCCTTCGGCATAAGTATTGGCCAGTGGTTTTTCACTCCAAACGTTTTTTCCGGCACCGAGGGCTTGTTTGTTCAGCCGGCCGTGTTCCTGCATATCGGTAAGGTTGACCAGCAGATCAAAAGGCGCACCTGCGAGAAGCTGATCAATATGTGGGTATTGATTAGGCACTTTGAATTCTGCAGCCCGCTTTGCTGCACGTTCAGAGATGATATCGCAAACACTCACCAGTTCTACAAAAGGAGATGCGCTCAAGTGAGGCAGGTAAACGCCGGACACACTTCCGCAGCCAATAACAGCCACCCTGATCTTTTTGTCGTCCGTTGATTCAGCCCATGTGTTGATGGGATTAAGTAAAGCTCCTGCAGAAAGCAGCGAGAGTTGTTGGAGGAATCTGGTGCGGGTCATCATGCTATTAATTTAGGTAATTTGCAGATTATGTCGTCATTATCTGTCAGTTTGATTCAGGCTAATCTGGTCTGGGAGGATAAAGCATCCAACCTAAAGATGTTCGGGGAAAAGATCAGTGCGCTAGGTCCAACAGAAATTGTGGTTCTGCCTGAAATGTTCAGCACCGGATTTTCTATGCGCCCCGAGACGCTTGCAGAAACTATGGACGGAGAAACCGTCACCTGGATGAAAAGAATAGCGGCATCAAAAAAACTGATCATCACCGGAAGCCTGATCATTGAGGAAGATGGGAACTATTACAACAGGTTGATCTGGATGCTGCCGAACCAGCAGTACGGGTATTACGATAAACGACACCTGTTTGCCTATGCCGGCGAGCACGAACATTATGCTGCCGGATCAAAGAGGCTTATTGCTTCGGTGAATGGATGGAAACTGAATCTGCAGGTATGTTATGATCTTCGGTTCCCTGTTTGGGCCCGCCAGAAAAATACCCCGATCTTATCACTGGAAGATGAAGACGATAAAGAATTCGGAGGACCTCAATATGTTGGCCAGTCGCCCGAAACGCCGGAGTACGATGTGCTCGTCTATGTAGCCAATTGGCCCGAACGAAGAGCCCATGCCTGGAAAACCTTATTACAGGCCCGGGCCATCGAGAACCAATGTTATGTGGTGGGAGTTAACCGGGTGGGAAACGATGGAAATGATATTTATCATAGCGGCGACAGTATGATCGTAGATCCTATGGGCGAAGTGTTGTATACCCAGTCGAAAGAAGAATTCGTTTATACGGCCACGTTAGATAGAAAAAAACTGGATGATATCAGGGCAAAGCTGCCATTCCTGAAAGACGGAGATTCGTTTTTGATTGTCTGATTGGCTAGTTGGCTAATTTCTTGGCCGTCCTTTGTTTTTCTTCACTGATCAGTTCAAATGCTTTCTGCATTTTAAGATCTGTAAAATTCAATACGGCTTTTGATGTGGGAGGTACGTAAATATCAGGCGTTACGCCCCTTCCGGTTTTTGG
This sequence comes from Chitinophagaceae bacterium, assembly GCA_035298945.1. Lineage (GTDB taxonomy): Bacteria > Bacteroidota > Bacteroidia > Chitinophagales > Chitinophagaceae > Pollutibacter. Next base: position 41,227 of record DATGXN010000201.1, read on the forward strand.
AGGATGGTTGTACTGGATCACGCGGAACAAGGGCATTCTTACGCGCATCCCGGTGTTTGGCAATGTGATGTATGGGATCATCAGGCCATTATTACCATGACTTCCTCCGCCGGTTTCTTCACCTATCAGCTTGATATTATCCTGGCCCTTTACGGTTTGTGCAAACAGCGTTGAAGCAGAGAATGTAGGACCTCCGATCAGCACATAAACCCTGCCGTCGAAGAAATATTTTTTCTTGGGCTTGAATGTATGGTTCTCCCAGTAATTGAAATGCCTGAGTCCATCCGTTCTTTTGGAAGTGAACAGGCCCAGGGCAAAAGAGTTCAACGTCCGCGTGGAGAAGTACTTTCCGTATTTACCAAAACCCTTCTTCAGGGCATATGCGGTGTCTGCCACTTTGAATGGAGTTTTACGGATGTATCGTGCAAGCTTCGCATAATAATTCACCCTTCCTCCCCCATTATTGCGGATATCGATCACGAGATTTTCGATTCCGTTCTTGTGAATTGATTTAAATGAACGCTTAAAGAATTTTTCCAGACCCGCTCCTCCATCAAAAGTATTCAGCTCCATAATTGCAGAACTGGTTTCGTTATTGATCCGGAATGAGCGCTGATCGTTCAATCTATCCTGTTTACTTCTTTTCTCGGGCTTTGTCTTTTTTTCAGGTTTGATTCTTTTCATCGTGTCCGCCATCGGATCAAACAGGGGTATATCAATGGTTCTGGAAATCCCTGTACTGTCTGTGAAGTTGACCGAGTAGTTCTTCTTCAAACCAAAAATATTCCGGTGATAATAAGGGAATGAATTGGAAAGCCTGATATAATTGATGTTCTCGGCATAACCGTCTGTGGGCAGGTAACGAAACATGATCGATGTGATTTCCTGGACGCTGAAACCATCGATGCTGTTCAGCAACATTCCACGTTTGATAACTGAATCTTTTTTATTCAGATTCCCGGTCACCATCATCGAGTCGCCCCAGACTTTTACACTTAATGGGAATGAAGGAAGCCTTATTCCCTGCATGGCCTTGCTGTATTTTTTGGAGTAGTTGAAAGAAGTGTGTCCGCACCTCACACTGGTGATCACCGGGGCAAGAATTTTGAAACCATATTGTTGTTCGGTCATGGAATCTGTGATGGCAGACCTGTAAAAAGAGAAGATCTTCTCCATACTGTCTTTAGGCGTGTACCAGTAAACCGAAGGATGGAACTTTTCCATCACCTCTTTCATGAGGTCAAAATCCTGCTTTAGTTGTTCGGGAGAATATTTTTGAAGAGGTGCAAAAGATGACCTGGATTTAGCAGGCGCCAACAGGCTGCCCGAGCAGGAGCCCAGGACCAGCATCAGACAAACCAATGGTAACCAGAGAATTGAGGTAAACTTCATATTCATAACTCACACGTTCTAAAAAACGCTAATTCATAGTCACTTATTATCAGAGAGTCAGCGAGGCGGAGAGTCAGAGAGACAGAATTCTTAATCCCTGGCTTTCTGACTCTTTGGCTCTCTGGCTCATTTCTTAAAGGCATTCCATCCCTGTGCTGTGATCTGGTGTTTGTTTCCGCCTTTGGTTATGATGGTTGCACTTTCGGATGCATCGGTCATATAACCAATCACACTGATCTGCTCGTTCATTGTGATCTTGTCGTAATCATCCTGTTTCAACGTGAACAGCAACTCATAATCTTCTCCCCCGCTTAATGCACATGCCGTTGGGTCGATCTCAAATTTATAGGCGGCCATCCGGGTCAGCTCGCTGATGGGCAACTTGTCTTCATAAAGAACGGCTCCTGCACCGGATTGTTCACAGATATGAAGGATCTCCGAGCTCAGGCCATCGCTGATATCCATCATGGCTGTAGGCACAACACCCTGTTGCTCAAAGAATTCAATGATATCTTTCCGGGCTTCGGGTTTCAACAGCCTCCGGATCACGTAGTCCTCCCCTTCCAGGTCTGGCTGGATCTGTGGATTCTCCAGGAAGATCTTTTTTTCTCTTTCCAAAAATATAAGTCCAAGGTAGGAACCGCCGAGGTTGCCCGTACAGCAGATCAGGTCTCCTTTTTTAGCACCGCTTCTTTTTACCACTTTGTCTGCAGCCACTTCACCGATGGCCGTAACAGAAATGATGAATCCTTTTTGTGAAGAGGCGGTGTCGCCCCCCACCAGGTCAACACCATAAAACTCGCAAGCTGCGTACACACCATCATAGAATTCTTCCAAAGACTCCACACTGAAGCGATTACTGATGCCAAGGCTGAGGGTCACTTGTGTGGGGATGGCGTTCATCGCATAGACATCAGAGAGATTGACCACAATGGATTTGTAGCCCAGGTGTTTCAGCGGGGTATACATCAGGTCGAAATGCACACCTTCGATCAGCAGGTCGGTGGTGATAACAGTTTGTTTTCCAAAATGATCGATCACTGCGGCATCATCACCCACACCGAGAATGGTAGAAACATTCTGGTGTTCGATGTTTTTAGTGAGGTGCTTGATCAGTCCAAACTCTCCGTATGTTGAAATCTCGGTCCTTGTTTCCATAATTATTTCTTGTTTTGGATCCACTGTATGATCTCGTTGTGGATATGCCCGTTGGTTGCGATGATCTTATTATTATAGGGCGAGAAGGGTTCGCCGTTGAAACCGGTCACTTTACCTCCTGCTTCTTCAACGATCAGATATCCGGCGGCGCTATCCCATGCATTTAGGAAATGTTCAAAATAGCCGTCGAATCTACCGCAGGCTACCCAGCAGAGATCGATCGCGGCGGAGCCGAGGCGGCGCACGGGTACTCCTGCGCGGATGAATCTTCCAAAGGTATCAAGGGGTCCATTCTCCTGGTCGATATAAGTATAAGGGAAACCTGTAACCAGTATGGATTCCTGTACGTTTGCCTTACGACTCACGGAGATGGGTTTATCGTTCAGTGTTGCACCTTTTCCTTTTTCCGCGAAGAAAAATTCTTCGATGAACGGATTGTAAACGGCACCCATGATCATTTCACCATCTTTCTCAACACCAATACTTACACAGCATAATGGAATGCCGTTGGCAAAATTCACTGTGCCATCAATAGGATCGATGATCCATTTGTAGTTAGAGTCCTTAGGCAGATCGCCGGATTCTTCCGTAAGGATATAATGATCAGGAAATGTTTCCCTGATGATACCCATGATCAGCTTTTCGGAGGCGTGGTCTGCTTCAGTGACCAGGTTATTAACTCCTTCTTTATTACTGATTGTAAAATCGCGTGCTGAGAACTCTTTTATCAAACGACCGCTTTCTCTTGCTGCACGCAGTAGAACGGTTTTTAGCATGTTGCAAAGGT
>DATGXN010000202.1:0-35802 GCA_035298945.1 Chitinophagaceae bacterium
CTATAGCTATTTTAATGAAGTTAATAACTCGTCCAGCCGTAACAGGTTATTCGGAGATATCGATCTGACCTACAAATTCGATAACCACTTCAAAATCAGGACTACAGTACGTAGGAACCAGCTCATGACTTATGCTGAGAATATCACTACTTCGATCATTGAAGAAAGTGGTCTCCAGACCGGTGAGCTCGCTGGTTATTCTACATCATCTACCAACCTGCAAAGGATGGACTATGAGTTACTTGGTTTCTATAACAACACATTCGGAGACTTTGCAGTAAATGCATCTTTTGGTGGTAACATCTTTACATACAAGTATAATGATGTATCAGCCAATACAAATAACGGTCTTAATGTACCAGGTTTGTATGCGATCACCAATTCAAAAGCAAATGCTTCAATAGGTAACGCCCGCGACAGGCAACAGGTGAATTCACTGCTGGGATCTTTTGATGTTGAATATAAGAAGTTCATCAGTCTGACCTTCGCTGGCCGGCAGGATTGGAGCTCTACTTTGTCACCATCCAAGCCCAGCCTGTTCTATCCATCTGCTGGTGCCAGCTTGATCTTCTCACAGCTGTTCACTGACAGGCCATCCTGGTTCTCTTTTGGTAAGATCTTCGGATCATGGGGTAAGAAGCCTGAAAGTTTAGGCATCTACGCTACCAACTTCACTTATGGTGTTAACCAGTTCCAGTGGGGTTCAAACTTCCTGATGAGTACTCCGGATAACTATCCTGATCCAAAACTCCAGGGTGCTTTGATCCAGACTATTGAAGCTGGTATCGACCTGAGGTTCGTGAAGAACAGGATCGGATTGAACGTGATCTACTTTAACGAGGTGGCTGATAAGATCCCTGTTAGTGTTGCTCTCAGTGGTGTGTCTGGATTTACAACAACCCAGATCAACGCTGCGAAAGTTGAAAGGCAGGGTATTGAACTGGTGCTTAACGGCCGTGTTGCTTCAAATGCAAACTTTACATGGGACCTCAGTACCAACTTCTCTTACCTGATCAAGAATCCGGTGAAAGAGATCGTTGAAGGCCAGAACCAGATCCTGCTTAGCGGTGGTGCATTTGGTACCAGGATGGCACGTGCTTTCCAGGTTAAAGGGGAAGACTGGGGACAGCTGATCGGTGGTGGTATCAAGCGTAATGCAAATGGTGATCCTATCGTTGATCCTACTTCAGGCCTGTACCTGAATGATGTTGATAAAAGATGGGGTTCAATTGTACCTAAGTACAATGGTGGTTTCCTTTCAAATATGAATTACAAGTCATTCACTTTTGGATTCTCACTTGAATACCAATTCGGTGGTAAGTTCTTCTCACTCTCCGAAATGTGGGGTCACTATTCAGGATTGTTTGGCAAAACAGCATCTCTTAACGACAAAGGTATAAACGTAAGAACTCCTGTTGCTGATGGAGGTGGTGTACATGTGATTGGTGTAAGCTCTGCTGATGAGAAAACAGTAGTTGACACTTATGTAGATGCACAAACCTATTATCATAGTTTTTACGACAGGCAGGTAGCTGAACCTTATGTTCACTCACTGTCTTTTGTAAAACTCAGGGAAGTAAGCCTTGGTTATATGATACCAGTGAAAAGGATCGGAAATCTGGGTAAATATGTTCAGGGAGCTCATTTCTCAGTTGTTGCCCGTAACCCATGGCTGATCTGGTCTGATTCCAAGAATTTCGACCCGTCAGAGATCTCTAATGTATACGGTGAAGATGGACAGCTGCCAGGTACACGTGGACTTGGTGTTAACCTGAAATTGAACTTCTAATCACCTAAAAACTATTTGATATGAAATTGAATCTGAAAAATATAACACTTGCCGCAGCTGTTGCCGCAACACTTGTTGTTGCTCCCTCCTGCGAAAGGGTGGATTATGGTAATATGAACCAGAATCCCAATCAAACTACATCTCCGATCACCTCGGCGCTGTTGACCAATGCACTCTCTGCAATTGGTAACCGTACCTTTGATGCGGGTGGAGTAGTCACTATTGCGGGTTTATATGCGCAGTATTTTTCTGAAACGCAATACACTGAAACTTCCCGGTATGCAAAAACAACTGCCAACTGGGATGGTTTCTATTCCGGCGTACTCTTTGATCTGGACAACATCATCAAAACAAATACTGATCCCGCCACAGCTCCAATTGCAGCATTGAACGGATCTAATGCAAACCAGATCTCTGTAGCCCGTATACTTAAAGTATATAACTATTGGGTACTTACTGATCTTTGGGGCGACATGCCATATTCAGAAGCGCTGAAAGGCAAAGGAACTATTCCTTATGATACCCAGGAATCCATCTACACTAACTTCCTTAAAGAACTTAAAGAAGCAGTTGCCGGATTCGATAATGGTGTTGGACCTAAAGGAGATATCCTGTATGGAGGAAATGTTGCCAAATGGAAAAAATTCGGCAACTCACTTCGCTTACTGATCGCTTTAAGGATGTCGAAAGCTAATCCTACATTGGGTAAAACGGAGTTTGCCGCAGCACTGGCAGATCCTGGAGGCGTTATCTCAACTGTCGACGATAATGCAGCACTTGTTTATCCGGGTGGTAACTTCCTGAATCCTTTCTATAACTATTATAATGTTACCAAAAGGGATGACTACGGAGTTTCAAAAACTATCCTGGATTATATGAACGCCAGGGGTGATCTCCGCAACCAGATCTTCGGTACGTCAACAGTAGGTTTCCCTTATGGTCTTACCCGTGATAATGCCGTAGCATTTGCCAATGCAAATACGAACTACGCGAGGCTGATGAATACAAGTGTGGCCACCAGCACTTCACCGGTACCTGTAATTACTGCAGCCCATATTTGGCTGGCAAGAGCAGAAGCCGCTAACCTGAACTGGACAGCAGACAATGTAAATACTTCCTATGCAAAAGGTATAGAAGCCAGTTGGAATGAGTGGGGTATTTTCAATCCTAATTCATTAGCTAATTATCTGGCTAATCCGGATGTTGATCTGGCTGGAGGTGAGATACCTAAGAAGATCGCTACGCAGCAGTGGCTGGCATGGTATCCAAATGGAATGCAGGGTTGGAGTGTATGGAGGAAAACCGGGTTCCCGGCATTGAATCCTGCGCCTGGTATGCCTACTATTCCGAGAAGGCTGAATTACGGTCCAAACGAACCTCAACTTAACCCCGATAACTACGCAACTGCTGCAGACCGTTATAAGGTAGGCTCAGAAGCAAACTCACTGTTTGCAAGGGTTTGGTGGGATAAACCATAATGGCCAATCAATATCTTCATTAAATTAAAATGACTACAATGAGATCGATAAACAAATTGGTTCTTTTCATCACCATACTTGCAATTGGAGCTTCCTGTATTAAAGAACAGGATTACAACAAGGGTATTGTTAATAATGAGAAGACGATCATAAAACTTCCCCAGGCTGCCGAAGAACTCTGGAATATTGCCCTGGATGCCGTTCCCGGTGACCAGACAGTGAAAGTGCTGGAAGTAAGGCGAGATGCCGTTACTAACGCAGACCTTCAACAGCCTCTTACGGTGAAGATCGCACCAAATAATGGCGCTATCACAGCTTACAATACAGCCAACTCAACCAACCTGGTTCCATTTACAAGCTATACCCTGATCACAGACGAAGGTGTGAAAATGGAAGGCGCCAACTATGTTGTTCCTTTCAATGCAGGTGAATTTGTAAAGTTCATTAAGATCAAATTCGATCCATCCAAGCTTGACCTCAGTAAGAGGAATGCCATGGCCTTCAAGGTGACAGACGGTGGTGGTGCAACCATCAGTGCCAGCCAGGAAGCATTGGTAGAGATCGCTATCAAAAACAAATATGATGGTGTCTATCGTCTGGAAGGTACTCTTGTTGACGCTGCAAATTCAGGAATCGGACCTGCTTCGCCACAGGATGTTGAATTGATCACAACCGGTGCAGTCACTGTGAAGATGATCCCGATCGATCTTGGCATCGAAGGTCACCTGATCATTAGTGGCGGTTCTCTGAGTTACTACGGTTCTTATGGTCCGGTATTCAAATTCGACGAGAATGATAATGTGATAGAAGTAACAAACTTCTATGGACAGCCTGCTGGTAATACCAGGAGCGCAGCTCTTGATCCAACAGGGGTAAACAAATGGAATGCTGCAACAAAGAAGATGACTGTGAAATATGTAATGAAACAGCCATCGGTGATCACCGCTCCACCAAACATCCGCGTGTTGTTTGATGAAACGTTCACCTATCTCGGCCCAAGATAATATCTTAAACTATCTATAGAAGCCCTCCCGTACGTACGGGAGGGCTTTTTTATTTTCTTGTCCTTTCTTTCAACACTACCTTTGATAAAATTTTTCGAACTATGTCAGATCAACAGGCCGCCAACCAGCTGAATATCGAGATCTCTGAAGAAATGGCTGAAGGCCAATACGCCAACCTGGCTATCATTACTCATAGCCATGCTGAATTTGTTCTTGATTTTGTTAATGTGATGCCAGGCACGCCCAAGAGCAAAGTGAAGTCTCGGATCATTTTAACGCCCCAACACGCCAAAAGGCTGATGAAGGCGATGGCAGATAACGTACAGAAGTTCGAGGCCGTAAATGGCACTATAAAAGACCTGGAAGAGGTGCAGATACCATTGCAGTTCGGGGGACCAACGGCGCAAGCGTAGCAAACGCAGAGACGCAGAGGGAAACGCAGAGACGCAGAGGTTATACTCAGTGTCTCTGCGTTTCCCTCTGTGTCTCGGTGTATTCCCCCTAAAAGAAAAGCCTCACGCAATGCATGAGGCTTTTTACTTTCAAATTTTTAATTCGAAGCTTACTTCTTAGCCGCTGGAGCTGCCGCTTTAGGAGCTGCTGCCTTAGGAGCTGCTGCACCTTTAGCCGGAGCTGCTGCTTCTTCCTGTTTCAGCTGCCTTGTCATGGTTACTGATGCGATAGGAATCCTGGGTGAGTTCATGATCTCGTAGTTAGGGAGCTTCACGTCTTCCACCCTGATATTACCATTCAGTTCCAGGTTGGTGATGTCCACTTCAATATTCTCTTTAAGATATTTTGGAAGTGTTTTGATCTTCAGAGATTTCATTTTGGTTACCAGTTTACCACCAGCTTTTACGCCGGCAGCGGCACCTGTGAATTTGATAGGAATAGTAGCCGTTACAGGCTTGTCTTCCACCAGTTCCAGCAGGTCAACATGGTTCAACCTGTCTGATACCTTGTCGAACTGAAGGTCTTTCAGGATACACCTGTAGCTTTTGCCGTTAACGTTAACTTCTGCGAACTGGAATTCTGAAGTGTAAACAAGAGGCTTGAATTCTACGGCTGGAGCGGCAAAATTGACCTCTTCAGCACCCCCGTAAATTACACCAGGTACCAGGTCCTGAGAGCGTAACGTGCGGGTGGCTGATTTGCCCGTTCCGGTCCTCAGTTGTCCTTCGATTGTAATTGTGTTCATTTTATGAATATTAATTGTTGACTGTCTTCGGCCTAGGCATTCCTTCTCTGGGAATGAATGAACAGGCTGGTGATACTCTGGTTCTCATAAGCATGCCTGATCGCAATGGCAAAAAGATCGGATACTGAAAGCACCTTGATCTTTGTGCTCTGGCCCCTGAGTGGAATGGTATCACAAACCACCAGTTCTTCCAGTACACTGTTTTCGATATTTGAATACGCATTTCCACTGAGCACGGGGTGAGTACACAATGCCCTCACACTTCTTGCTCCCTTGTCTTTCAACAAACCGGCTGCTTTAGTCAGGGTTCCTGCCGTATCACAGATATCATCGATAAGAACTACATCCCTGTCTGTCACATCACCGATCACCACCATGCTGGCGATCTCATTTGCCCTTTTCCGGTGTTTATCGCAGATTACCATTTCAGCGTTGAAATAGCTGGCGATCTCCCGGATCCGATTAGCAGAACCCACGTCAGGGGCGGCAAAGGTAAGGTTTTCCAGCTTAAGATTCTCTATATAAGGGATAAAAATGGCCGAGCTGTCCAGATGGTCCATGGGGATGTCGAAATAGCCCTGGATCTGGGGGGCGTGGAGATCCATGGTGATCACCCTGTCCGCACCGGCGGCTGTGAGGAGGTTGGCTACCAGTTTGGCCCCAATGGCCACCCTGGGTTTATCCTTCCTGTCCTGGCGGGCATATCCAAAATATGGTATTACCGCGATGATCTTGTAGGCCGATGCACGTCTGGCAGCGTCTATCATCATCAGTAATTCCATGATATTATCCGACGGAGAAAATGTGCTTTGCACAAGGAAAACATAATCCCCTCGTATACTTTCGAGGAACGCGGGCTGGAATTCTCCGTCGCTGAAACGCTGGATATTGATCTTTCCAATATGAGTACCAAAACGCTGGGAGATCTTTTCGGCGAGGTATTGGGAACCGGTGCCGGAGAAGATCTTGGCTAAGTGTGAGTTCGTGTCCATAAAGCTGGTGAATGAGCCGCAAAAATAGCCAATAGCCTTACTATGGACAAAAAAGAAAGGGGAAGAGTATTAACACTTTCCCCTCTAAAATGAGTTCTTGATTATGGCTATTTGATCGAGGCTACCATGACTGTGGTACCTGCGGTTGCCAGGTCATTGGAGGATTTTGCCGCTGTGATGTTGAATTTCTTCGGATTCATCGCCCTGTACACGGAGGTACAAACGAAGATCGAGAAGATCAGCACTACGCAATACATCCCTACGCAGAACAGGAATGGCTGTAACGAGCCAATAATTAATTGCCGGTTGGTTCTTTTCATGGATTGGACATTTTGGTTTTTAAAGGATATACCGGATAACAGCACTAAAGTAGAGAGTATATGAAAGAGAGACAAGAGCAAAACTGCCCAATTTTAACATGGGCAAAAGACGATAGGCCGAGGGAAAAACTACGACTGAAAGGCGTAGAAATACTATCGGATGCAGAGTTGCTGGCCATTCTGCTGCATCATGGAACCCGGGACAAAACCGCTGTGGACCTGGCGAGGGAACTGCTTCTGCAGAGTAAACAAAATTTGAAGGAACTGGGCCGGATGTCGATGAAGGAGATCATGCGGGTAAAGGGGATAGGGGAGGCGAAGGCGGTGACCATCTTGGCGGCGTTGGAGTTAGGCAGGAGGAGAGAGGCGAGAGAGAACCTCGATAAGCCAGTTGTTTCCGGCTCAAATTCTGTGGCTAGGTATCTACAAACCTTATTCAGTGACTATGACCATGAAGTATTTGCGGTGCTGTTTTTGAACCGGGCAAACAAGATCAATCATTTCGAGATCATCAGTACAGGCGGAATGAGCGGTACGGTTGCTGATCCCCGGATGATCTTAAGAAAAGCACTGGAGGAAAAAGCGGTAAGTATTATTTTATGTCATAACCATCCTTCCGGCAGTTTGAAACCCAGCCTGGCTGATCGTGAGTTAACCATCAAGATCCGCGAAGCCGCAAAGTATTTCGACATCCTGGTACTGGATCATATCATTGTGAGCAATGAAGGATTCTTCAGTTTTGCTGACGAGGGAATACTGTGAGGAATGTGATTAATGTGATAAATGTGATGAATGTGGGAATGCAAATGTGGGAATGTGAGAATGGTTCACAATGCTCACTGCTCACTGCTCACTGCTTCTTCAGGGTGTGTTTTGAGGTCTCCGTTAGTGAGTTCACGTTTTACAAAATACATATCGATCTCGCCCACATTTTTGGCATAGATCTTACCGCGGTATTCGCATTCGAATTTGTCTTTGATCAGTTCGTAAGTGGATGCAGAAATATTAAGAACGCCTGGAGATCCATTACTTTCCATACGGCTGGCGATATTTACTGCAGAACCCCAGATATCGTAGGCATATTTTTTCTTACCTACCACACCTGCTACAAGAGAACCTGTATTGAGACCGATGCGGATCTCCCATTGTGCCAAACCGGCGTCTTCCCTGATTTTGTTTTTCTTCTTCAGGTACTCTACAATATCCAGTCCTGCCCTCACGGTATCTATCGGGTGCGTGGTATTGGCTGTAGGGATACCGCCTGCGCACATATAAGAGTCACCAATGGTTTTGATCTTCTCCAGGCCATGCCTGTCAATGATCTCGTCCATTTCTGTGAAGAATTCGTTCAACTCTGCGGTGATCTGTTGTGGAGTAAGTGTTTCAGCAATCCTCGAAAATCCAACAAAGTCAGTGAACATGACCGTTGTACTTTCATAGTATCGTGGATTTGCCTTACCGGTTTTTTGAAGTTCTTCAGCTACTTCAAAAGGCAGGATATTCAGCAGCAAGGCCTCGATCTCCGCTTTTCGCTGGTCGAGGAGTTTGTTTGTTTTGATCTTGTTCCTGTAATCCCGATAAAGAACACCAATAAGCGTCAGAACCAATGCAAAACCTACAAGAAAAGCGTTCCGTACCAATTTTTGTCTCTTAATTTCCTCGTCTTTCAGAGCGTTTCGCTGATTGGCAACAGTGATCTCTTTTTCTTTAATGCCCATTTCAAATTTGGACTGAATACTATCCGATTGAAATGCATTCAATGAATCTGTCATTTTAGAATATGTTGACTCATTGATATATGCGAGTTGATAGTCTTTCTTGTCAGCGTATAAATTTGCTAAACCTTTGTACGCCATTTTCATTTCCAGTCCTGCTTTGCTTGTGGATGCGTATTCTTTTGCCTTTTCAAAATATTCAATAGCTTTCTTTTCATTCTTGGTCTTTCTGTAGTTTTCTCCTAAAGCAAGACAGGTTTGTGAAATGAAGAATAAGCTGTTGAGTTCTTTACTGGTATTATATGCAAGGTCCAGCCATTTCAGGGCTTCATTATATTCACCTTTCCTTTGATAGATCATGCCGATCTTGGTTTGTACATAAGGAAGGTAAGTGCTGGTACTCCCAAGTGCCTGTTTGGCCTTCATATATTCAGCCAAGGCCTCTGTGTCTTTGTTCATAAACATATACACATCTCCGATATTGGCATGGGAAGTGCCAATATTATCTTCGTCGTTGAGTTCTTCCGCAAGTTTGAGTGCCTTTCTCAGGTATTCCAAAGCCTGTAAATAAGTGCCAGGTTTAGACATATATATCAGACCAATATTATTTGTAGCCGTTGCCAGCCTCAGCTTGTAACCATATTTTTCAGACAATTCATAGGATGGTTGAAAGTACTCTAGTGCTTTTGCATAATTTCCAAGATTATATTGGATTGAGCCAAGATTGTTGAGCATATTTGCTTGTCCATCCAGGTCACCTGCAGCCTTATATGCTTCCAGAGATTGCAACCACCACTCCTGAGCTTCTATAAATGAACTTCTGTTGAAATAATAGAATCCTATCCATTTGTAACCAAGTGCAATACCTGGAAGATATTCAGAATTTTGCGCCAACTCTAAAGCTTTCTTACTATGATCAAGAGCTTTTTCAGCATCTGTGCTTTTGAGTGCTTTTGCAATTTCTATATGAGTGAGAATTTTTACAGTATCAGGAGCATTTGAATTCAAAATCGCATTAAGACTATCAAGTTTATTTTCTTGCGCAAGTGCGGTTAGCGTGAGAAAAGTAAAAAAAATCAGGATATAGTGTTTCGCTAGTCTCATGGCGTAATTCCCCCAAAAAGTACAACTATTTTTCGGCTGGAAAAAGAAAATGAGGGAGTTTCCTCCCTCATTATACTAACCGTTCGTTTATTTAACTTTTAGTTTCTCAAAATCCTAAACACCTTCTGTCCGGCTTTAGTATTTACTCTGATGTAGTACTGGCCGTTGATCAGGTGGCTGAGGTCGAGTTCAGCTTTTTTCGCAGAGATCATCCTGATTGAATTGGCCCTGTACTCCCTGCCGGTAACATCGAAGACTTTGATATCTTTTTCGGTAACTCCGGAGAGGTCAGTTTCAATGATCACCCTGCTGACAAATGGATTTGGATAAACCTTATCAGGCGTTGCCATCTCGTTACTTGTAAAGAAGTTGACCCTGCCTTCTACGGGCACGAAATTCGATCCGCACTTGTTTGACGAAGAACTGGCCGAACTAGCAGAAGATGTTTTTTGACGTTTCTCGAATGATGCAAGTACCCATGTAATGGTCTTGGATCCATCAAACAAGATTTTGAATCTTCCACCCCCCGCTTTGAATACTGATGGTGGTAACCCTCCATTTAATACTGCACCAGGGTTGCTTTCCTGGATATAATTGTCTGGTTCACCAGCAGGGATCCATACATCCACCCCGTTCGTATTGCTATACGAATAGTTTGCATAGAAGGTGCCATTTCCATTATCTGTAACGCACTCCAGCGTGGGTTTAACAGCTTTCACCGTGTTGCCATATGGATTGACATATAATGTACCGGTCAGGAATGTGACATCATAGTTTACAGCATTTGTTCCAGATATGCCCGTTGGAATGATGAAATATTCCCCGGCAGCAAGATTGCTGAAATTAGTAGTCTCAGCATTTGTCGCTTTGTTTCTGACTTTGTAGGAAATGGTCAAACCACTAACATTAGGAGTCAGCGTAGAGGTGAATACCGGTGTTGCCCCATTATTAGTGATCAGGTCATTCGCGTCAACGGTCAATGGAATTCCTGTAATGTTCAGCGTCACATTTTTTGTAACCGCTGCATTGTAATTCACAGAGCCGCTATAACTCAAGGCAACATTATAAGAGCCCTTATTTGTTGGTGCCGTAGCACTTGCTGTATATACAGTAGGAGCAATGCCAGTATAGAGATAACTTATTGTCAGTGTTTCGTTATTTACAGTGGTAATAGTCCCTGTTATCGACTTAGGACTACCATCATATTGTACCGTTCTGTCTGAAGCACTGATCACCGGTGTGAATTTGGTTATCGCGAAATTAACAAACTGTGATCCGCTGACATAACCATCGTTTCCGGCAAATGTTCCTGTTGCTCTGTAGCTTCCGGCATTGATCGGAGCTGCTGCAGTTGGCCCGTAGGTTGTTGGTGAAACACCTGAGTAACTGATCGTCAATGGCGGGGTCAAGGCATTTCCGCTTCCGTCCGTGACTGTACCTGTTGCTGTTTTGGCCGTTCCGGAATATTCCAGTGAACCTGAAGGTGCAGTCATAGTAATGACCGGCGTTAATTTACCTATGGTCAATGTCACCGTTTTCGACGCTGCATTATAATTCTCAGAAGCAGCATAACTGATCAATGCACTATAGGTTCCGCCTGCTGTTGGTGCAGTTGGACTAGGGCCATAGGCTGGTGAGCTACCACTATAAGAATAAGACAATGTCAATGTCTCATTGTTAACACCTGTTATAGATGCCGTAACTGGCCTTGGATTACCATTGTATGTGAATGTCTGTGGATCCACGGCAGTTATCACCGGTGTATACTTATTGATCGTCAGTGTTACGTTTTGTGTAACGGTAGTGTAGTTCGGATTTGCCACATTGCTCACTGCTACATTGTAGGTACCAGCATTTGTTGGCCCATCAGGAGAGGCTGCATAGATTGTTGGTGCAATACCTGAGTAGCTGTATGCCAGGCTCAGTGTTTCGCCGTTAACACCCGTTACCGAGCCGGTGATGGTTTGCTGTGTTCCGCTATATGTTACTGTTTTTCCACTGACAGTAAGGGAAGGAGTAGCCTTGTCAATGGTCAGTGTCACATTTTGTGTAACAGTATTATAGTTTGCACTTGCAACATTGCTTACCGCAACATTGTAGCTTCCTGCATTTGTTGGTGCAGTAGCACTGGCCGGATAAACAGTTGGTGCAATTCCGGAATAACTGTAAGCCAATGTGAGTGTTTCACCGGTCACGCCAGATACTGATCCAGAAATGGACTGTTGGGTACCAGTATACGTGACTGTTTTACCTGAAACAGTGATTACCGGTGTTGCTTTGTTGATCACAAGTGCAACAGGAGCAGAAGTCCCAGGATTATAATTGACATTACCAGCAAAGCTTCCCGTTACGGAATAAGTTCCTGCATTTTTAGGCGCAGTCGCAGTTGGTCCGTAAGCAGTTGTTCCATCTGCTAATAGTCCTGAATAGCTGAATGTGAGTGCTGGAGTCAGATCTACATTACCCAGGCCTTTTACAGAACCTGTAGCAGATTTGGCTGTTCCGTCGTAAGTGAACGGAGTTCCGGTTACAGTCACAGTTATTGACAATGGATCGATCTTGGTGATTGTAAGCGTTGAACTAACATTGTTCGGGTTATAGTTGGCGTCACCGCTAAATTCCGCAGTTACAGTATAGACACCTGCATTTGTTGGCGCGACTGTTGACTTCTGATAAGTAGCTGATTGGTACCAGATCGTAACTTTTCCTGCGGTATCCGTGATCTGAGTATTATTCACACCGCCAATAGTAAGAATTAGTTTATGAGGCTGGCCATCATACGGGATTGACGCAGCATTCATGGTCATAGTAGCCGTGGCCTTAAGTACGTTGTAGATACTTACGCCATAGGTGACTTTGAAATTCTTTGTAAAGAAAGCCGCAGGGAACAATATGTGTGATTGCCCTGGCGTAACACCAGAAACTGCATTCAGAGACTGGTAACCACCCGTAATAAGTCCATTGATCACATCATTATGATGTATAATAATGATCAGTTCGGGATTGGTTTCTTTGGAGATCTCTGAATTGGTAACTGCAATTCCATTGGCCGTAACGATTCCGTTTTCAATGGCATAGTTCGGAATGGCATTGGCCGTAGCTATTCCATTGTTGATATTGAAGTCATAACCGGCATCTACACCGTTTACGGCTACATTCCATGAGGTTATATCTGCGGAATTGCTGATCACATCCACACCATTTGCTGTAACAATGCCATTGGCCGTGGTGATTCCATTTACTGTAGTGACTCCACTGGTCAACGACACGAGCAGTGTATTTGCCGTAGCAACTCCATTTGTTGTTGTAATACCATTTGCTGTCGTGATGCCATTTGTTGTAGTTATACCATTGGCCACAGTAACTCCATTCACCGTAGTAACGCCGTTAGCCACGGTAATTCCATTGACAGTAACTACTCCATTTGCAGTGGCTATTCCGTTGGCTACGGTTATACCATTTACAACCGCTACACCATTGGTTACAGCTACACCGTTCACAGCTGCAAGTCCATTTACTGTGGTTATGCCATTCGCAGTTGCTATTCCATTCACTACAGTAACTCCATTAGCCACCGTAATACCGTTTACGGTTGTTATACCGTTTACGGTTGAGTTATTCTGAAGTACGGATGGATCTAGTGATAATCCATTGGCTGTAACTACACCATTTGCCGTAGCTACCCCGTTCACAGTAACCAGTCCGTTGGCAACGGTGATACCGTTTGCCGTAGCTATCCCGTTATTGATATTCAACGCCTGGTTAGAAGCCATCAAAGCAATCGCTGCATTCGCAACAGTTATACCATTGACGGTGGTTACGCCATTTACGGTAGTGACTCCATTTGCAGTTGTTACCCCATTGGCAACCGTAACTCCATTAACAGTAGCTACGCCATTTGTTGTAGTGATTCCATTGATAATGGCTACCTGATCAGCAATGTATGGAGTATAGTTAGGCGCTACTTTGTTGTTAATGATCTCGTCTTTCAGGGCCTGTGATAGGTCTGTTGGAAGCGTATATACAAATCCAATATCAGGTAATTGTTGTCCATAAGTGATCGTGGTTTCATTAGGAACAATCACCAATGGCATTTTATCGACTTTAAGGTTGTTGCCTGTAGTTGAGAAATTATACAACTCCAGGTATCTTGATTCAATATTGGTTTGGTCAAGTATGACGGTGATAGGGTAGTTGCCAACATCAGATTTCGATGCATCGTCTTTATTGTAAGTCGAAGTCAATGAGATCATTGATGCTGTCAGTCCGTAATATGACAATGGACGTGGAACATTATTTTCGTCTACCAGCAAATTATTTTCCTTGTCAAATAGTTTATAAGTTAAAGCCGGAGTAGGTTCACCATAACGGATGGCCTTTTGTTCAGCCACGATCACTACATCCTGCTTAACTATATCCAGGAGTTTTACCACATTCGATTTGCCTCCATCATCAGGGATAGTAACCGGGATCAATGATGGCGACGTCACGTAGATATCCGGATTTCCACCATCGTAATCATTGATCAGGGCAGTAACAGTATTATCATTTACATAAACTGTGGTCACAGGTTGATCTCTGAAATAGATTACAGACCCTGATACAAAATTGAAACCATTGACCGTTAGCGTGAAATCTACCGTTGATGCCGATGTGGCATTTTCGAGTACGGATCTGTCAACGCTGAAAGACAGACTTCCAATAGTTGGTGTTGGATTTCCATAAGCTTTAAGGGCTCTGATTCCACTTACAAGTCCTGCTCCGCTATTGATATCCACGCCCGGCGCATCAATATCTATGGCGGTGTTTTTCAGGATGGTCTTCATTTCAAGTGGGGTAATAGGGGTTGCCGTATTTGCATAGATCTCCCTGCCCTGCATGATCAGGGCTGCAAGACCAGCTATATGAGGTGCAGCAGCTGAAGTACCAAAGAAATTTGGTACGCCATCACCCAATGGGGTCAATGGTCCATCTCCGTCGGGATCATTTTCAATATCTTTTGATCCGAACGGTATGGTGGTGTTTACGCCGTTAGGTCCAGTGAAATCAGGTTTATTTGAGTTTGGTGCACCTACAGAAGAGAAGCTCTCTACAGTAAGGCCAGGTATCGCCAAAAATGGTACCGCATCGTAATTATATGTTTCCAAGGCATTATTGGCTCTGGTATATCTTACTGCACCAACACTCATGGCTGCATCAATATTAGCGTGGCCAATGATTGTGGAATTATTCAACGGAGCAATGCTTTTTGCAAGGAATTCACCTTCACCCCTAAAAAGGACGATTTTGAAATCAGGTGCGGGTCCACCATTGGCATTAACAACGATAAAGTTGACTGTTGTTGAGCCATACACACTGAATGGAAGGATCTCCATGGGGTCAGACCCGATATTAAACCGGTTATAACCCAGGATGGGTTTGCCATTTATGTCTGTCAGGTAGATATCGAGATCTGTTGTTGCGGCTGTTGGCAGGCCGGTAGAAGCATCTAATGAATAAAAAGGTTCTGCCCATTGCATTACCAGCATATAGCTCGCAGGTGTATTTGCAGCGTTATTCAACTTGATCTGTTTCACATATGTTGGAACGTCTCCTGAAGTTCCAAACTCCTGAACCGATGGTTGATATCTCTGTGAGGTGGCAGGATTTACATTCCCAAGTGAATTGATGTAGGTGGGAAGTCCGGAAGAAATAGGCCTGAAATTGGACTCAAAAGCCTTTTTTCCAAAATTGCCTGCTGAAGTGAAATACTTAACACCAGGGCTGCCAGCTGTCTGGGGACTGATTTGTTTGATGGCTTTACTAACCACACCATCACTGAAGTAAGGAGCAGTTACATAAGTGATATCATCAACAATGATATCAACTCCCTGAACAGCAGCCAGATTTAATATACCATCTGCCATATCAGATTCAGACAGGAAGCCTGTGCGGAAATATTTTTTTGCGCCGGGTGCTACATCATGAACAATCTGAAGCATGGCCCTGCCTTCGTCTGACTTGGTGCCAAATTCAACAGGATAATCTTTTACTACCACAACACTGTCTCCCCTGGGCACTTCTCCATTATCCTGATCCTGTTGTAAAGTAGGCAAGCCGGGTTTAGTGGAATTATTATAACTGTCTGAAATGATACCGATCTTTTTACCGGTTCCATCAACTTTAAATCCTTTTCTGATCAGGTCAGAAGATTGGGATATATCACCACCTGACTTCACCACATTATATGTTGAAGAAACAGGCAAATTACCTTTGTATCTGGAGCTTTGTGGGAGAAGAAGAACCCTGACGTATTGGAACAGATCATCCCTTAAATTAACTTCATCAAGCTCATCAATGGGAATAAATCCTGTTTCGATCAGGGGCGCAAGGTCACTGTTGGAAACAGGAACGAATGGGACAGGTAAACTGGTTAGGAAATTAATCCCTGCATTATTACCACCTTTTCCCGTTCTCTGTTTTCCATCAATATAAATCACTTCAATTTCAACCTTGTTATCCTTCGTCTGGATCATTGGTAACTCCCCATATTCTGGGAAGTATTGGTAGGGATCCATCTCACCTAAGTAGTATTTAGTCAACCCCGGTTCAACTACATTACCAAAATCCTTATTTGGGTTTTCTTCAGCCTGCGCCACGCAAGATTTTAAAAATATTCTTGCTGTGGTTGAACAGCCATTTGGATAGGTATAGGTAACCTCATAAATGCCATTCATGGTTGCAAAGGCATTTGAAGAGGTGGTACTGGTTCCGGGATAGAAATTACCACCTTTAGTTGCAGGCACTGACCAGCTTATTCCTGACGAAGAATTGTTGGAACTACTGATCAATTGCCATTTCTGATCATCTTTACAGGTCAGGGTACCTTTCTTCATAACCACTCCATCAACGGTTGTATCTGAAGATTCAATCGTGATATCTGAATTGCTTTGGAAGGAGACCGTATTGAGGTTGCAGTCTACAACCGGAGCCGGTACAAAAGCCACCCAGGTACAGTTCACACCGCTGTTGATCTGTACCCATGCATTGGTATTCGCTTTATCGGCGTCTCCTTCTCCGGCCCAGAGCGCACCAAAGAAATCAGTATTTCCTGTTCCGGAACCTAAGTTTATTGACCCATTAGGTGCATACACTGTACCCAACCACCTTGATTTAGCCTGGCTGGAACCGTTAGCGGTGACAAAAGCGTTCCCGGTAAATTGTACTTCCGTATAAACCCTTTTGGCAGCCTCGGCAAAAGAAGGCGTTGGCACATTCAGGTTGGTGTAATTCGCTGCCACTTTACCCACATTCATCACACCTTTCACTCTTATAATGAATCTTCCTTCAGTGTTATTAAAATTGAAATTAAAAGTGTTTGTGCCGCCCAGGTTGATACTTTTGAATTCGTATACACCCGGCGTAGTAAAATTGAAGGTCTTATTATTACCAGTCACATCACCGTAAGAGCCAGGAGTAAGACTGGCCAGGTTAGGCGCAGCTGTTAATGCTCCCCAACTGGTATAGGGGGTTGGCAATACCGGTTGTGCCGGCAAAAATGAAGTAACCGATGCAAGATTTTGTTGTACGGTGAAACCAGCTGGGGGAGTTGGGCCAGTATAGGTCCCGGTGGTTTTCACATTACCATTGACTGTTCCACTACCAATGGTTATATTCCGATTAACTATGATATCTCCAGTGATATTAGCAGAAGAACCGGCAGAAAAGCCAGTAGCCACATTGCTAAGATTTGCTGCAGTGATCTTGCCAACAATCACATTACTGTTGGAAATGGTGATGTTTCCCGCGCTATGCAGCCCTCCTCCTAAATTCCCATTACCAGTTACATTGATCAGCCTGTAACTGCCCATCAAACCGCTGCCGGTGATGGTTGTATTGGAACCTGTAGTGACCTGGTATGATCCATACAGGAAATAGTTCTTGATATCTGTGGGATCTGTCTGCCCCTTGACCTGAAAGGCGGAAACTAAAATAAACGCAATTAATAAGAGCCTTGCATTACCGTTACGTAAAGTACTTCTCATACCGAAACTTTGGGAGTTTTGTAAATAGGGAGTTCAGGGGAATTGGATTAATTCCAATAAATAGAAAGGTAAGGTCTGGGAATAGTAAACTTAGGGGGACGGGATAGGTGTAGCGAAAGTAACAATAAGAATCTGGAAAAGGAAACACCATCCATACCCTAAAGTGGGTATGTGGGCAAAATGGGGATGACGCCGCCTGCTTGGTTTTGCCTTTTTTGGGTATTAGCCGTATACAGTAAGCTCAGTATCAGGAAATAACGTTAAGGTCGCAATCCGCCCTAAATCGAAAAAGCCAGAGAAAATATTTTTTTATTCAACTGAAGATAGTGAAGCTTTTGAAGATAAATTCCAATGATTCTTAAACAATCTTAAGACTCATTTTCTCTTACCGCCCGCTCGTTCTGGGCCCTCAAGCGCTTGCAAAGCATCTTGATAAAACCCCTGGCCACTTCAGGACGAGACTCTATAAGCTCATAAAAAGGATCCTGGTCGATCCGGAACAGGATCGAGTTGGTGGTGGTGGTGGCACTGGCACTCCGGGTTTCAGCATCTAAAAGCGATAATTCCCCGAAAACCTCCTTGTCTTTCAGTATCGCCAGCGTGGTGCCGCCTTTATGGATCTTCACTTCTCCTTTGTGTATAATATACATACAGTCTCCAATGGAGCCTTCTTCGAAGATCAGGATGTTTTTTTCATATTCTATTTCGTGCATCAGGGGAGCGAGCTCAGCCAGGATGTTCTCGGGCGTATCCCGGAAGATCCCAAGTGATTTAAGGATCAGTACCTTCTCAATAAGCATCAACCTTTCTAAACCGGCGGAAGTCATATGCCAAATTTAGGGATTTGGCATGGCAAACTCTGCAGTTTCCCTAACCATTCTGTTCTCAGATACAGAATACTTCCGGATCAATGAAGGTTCGATCCTGAACAGGAATTTTTTGGTAATATATAAAGAACAGGCTTTGGTCCAGTTCTGGTAAAGAATGGGCTTTTCAGTGAGCACTTTAGACACAATATGTTCCACCTTATCAAAATCCACATCTTTCAATAATACCCTCAGCGTATCACAGCGATGGCCAATACTGGTGGTTTCAAACATATGGTTGAAATAACGGCCGAAATCTTTTTTCACCGTGAGTTCGATCAGTTCCATGGCATTGGCAATGTTCTCATTGATATTGCTGTCGAGTCCTTTTCGGGCCTGGTTCATCTTCACCCTGTCGAACATACAGGCAAACAGGTTGAGTAAAAGATCCCTGATCTCCTGGATCTCGAGTTCAATCGACCGGTTCAGGATCTTGTAGTTTTCATCATCCTCCATGACCCGCTGCATATGTAACAGCTCCACGCCATATATAAGGTAAAGCCTGGCCAGGTTCTCCATTCTTCTCTGGGTCTGCTCGTTGGCTACATATTTGGTTCTGTACAATGCTTTGATCACGGGCGCCATTTGTTCGGGGTCGCCTTCCAACAGCCTAACCAGTATTTCCTGGGCATGTTTTCCGCCTATCCTGCCCAACACTAAAATGAATTTGTCTTTCCAGTTCTTATACCGGTCCGAATGCAAACCTTCACTGATCACCCCCACCGCTTTTTCACCGGCGTCCTGCAGGGCCTGTAACCCGGCTTTTGAATGATGGGGGAGTACCTCCATTAAAGCATGCAGCGACAGGGTAGTAGCAGACTTTCCAATGCATCTTATACCTGCTGCCTGAACCTGCATATCCACATCAGTGATCAGCAAATGCAGATGCGGATGGTTATAGTCGTTCCTGACTTCCTGTAAGATCTGCGCAGCATAAAACTTATCCAGCTTATTGCTGCTGCGTATCAATGTTTCGATCTGCTGCTGCGCCAGGTCGCGGATATAATGCTCGCTGTTCTCCAACATGCCACAGAGCGCTGCTTTCCTGATCCCCTGGTCTTCATGCTCCAGGAATTCTGATACTTCTCCAGCTAAAGTGCATGTTTTGGAATAAGCTTTAATAGCCTCATCCCGGATATCGTTATTATTGGTCCAGGCGATCAGTTCTTCCAATTTTCCCCTTATGGCTTCGGTTTGATGGCCCGATATCAGTCTCAAAGTCTCCAGCTGTACCGGTTCAGATGTGTGGTTCAACAGCCGGATCACCAGGTCCTCGGCTACCGGGTCTTTTTTGCTATGCAACATCTTTAGAATGCTGATCACTTCCAGGTCGTTGCCTGATTCGATCTTTTTCCTGATGGCCTGCAGAATGGCTTCATCTTTCAATGTGAATTCTTCCTGGCTGAAATATCTTGAACTGATGGTTTGCACCAGGATCTTCAGGTATTGCCTGTGGACAAATATGATCCCCGGTATCCACAGTAAACAGACTCCCAGGAGTACATAACTGATGGTCAGCAGGTTTGGATTTTGCGTTATTTTAATGAAGAATAACAACACGAGGCCTGTGATCAGGAAGGCGAAGGGATCCATGATCCCTTTCACAATATTATGGGCCCTCAGTCTTTCATGTGTGGGCAGTGGCTGCATCAAAGTCAATAGCACCGGGGAGTTGAATACAGTTCTGCAGACGTCTATGATAATGAATGCAGCTCCAAATTCGTAGAAAAATATTTTCTGGTTGGCGGTCAGGAATTGCGTAAAAATGATCACCGTGGTCAGGAAGATCAGTGTAAGCGGTGTGATCAACAAGGTTTGCCTGATACCCATGGAATTGGTCAGCCTGCCGGTAAAGATCATTTTGGCAAATAGTGCCGAGATCCTCATGATGGCCATGAACCCTGCAATGAAAGCACCAAGGTTCTTATCATCGTGCACTGTTTTCACTTCGGAATAGAATCCATAATCCAGGATCAGAATAGCTATGAATGCCAGCATGGAGATAGAAGCGATCCCGCTGATGAAACTGTTGCTCATGAAATTCCTGAACAGGGTCACGATCTTGCTGGTGCTGTGATGTACCACTTCCTGGATGGAATGGTGTTCCGTATGATGCCCGGCGTGGCCATGGTGTTCGATTTGAAGTTTGCCGGACCGGATGATCCTTAATATAAAAGGTATCGAGCCCAATAGACATGCCGCACCCAGGTATAGCATGTTCATTTCACCAACTATATTGATCACGGAATAGGCCAGGGTATAGCCAACAAATTTTGCCGGGATATCGCCGGAGCTGATCAGGCCAAATAGTCTTTTACTCTGCCTTAGGTCAAATATGATTGTTGCAATTCCCCAGAACTGGAGATTGTTCAGGAGATAAAGTAAATGGAAGAAGGCCAGCATCACATATAGAAAGATACCCCCCGAATTATAGGCCAACAACCTGAATACGATGAAACTCACAGCCATCAGTACAGTAATACCGATCACCAGGCGGGGGAAAGGCATGGCGTGTTCAGCCTTGGTATAGATCCATCCACCGCTCCATAACAGAAATGATGCGCCTATCATCACCCATGGTAACTCTGTAATGGGATATTTTTTCAGGAAACTGGCAAAAGATGCCGTGAAGAAAAAAGCGATCCCTGCGCCTTGCAGGAACTGCAGTATCATCAGATTTTTGACAACCCACCATTCACCCTGGTCTACATTCAATAATCGCAGCCAGAATTTTTTTGTCAGCATGGTCTATTGGTTAGTGCAGGGGTTGTTTGGCTTTGAGTTCTTCGAGATGTATAGCTTTTCTGGGAGCCCGGTCTTGCTGGCAGGTTTTAGTGAAATAGGAGTGCGCTTCAAAAAACCTTATCTGCAGCGGATCCCAGTCGGCTTCCGACTTGATCACGCCAAATTCCAGGAATTCATCTTTAAGACCTAAGCTGATGGGTTCAAAATCTTCCCGGCCCAGGTAATCAAGGTCGGCATCGCAAATGATCTCTTCCAGTTTGTTATAGGGAGTCTGTGGGATCTTGGTGGCCATGATCATGCCCTTCACTTTTTCCAATTCAGCCTCGGTAAGGTCGCTTCCATTGATATGACGCATCAGGATGTTGCAACTCATATCCTCATGATGTTTATACACTTCCAAAAATCCTGAATCATGGAAAAGGGCAGCCACTTTGAGGAGAAGAATATCATTCTTATCAGAAATCTTTTCTCCGATGGCGATCCTTTCTACCTGCCTTATCACATCCATGGTGTGGCCCAGGTTATGATATGTCAGCTTGGGATCCAGGTTGTTTTCCAGTAATGATAAAACGGTGGAGCGTAAAGCTTCGAACCGGGATTCGGTCATATGATAATCTATAGTTAAATAAAGTTATGTTTTATTTTCATAAAGTCAAGTTTCTCCCATTCAATTTAAAGCCTTAGGTTATTTTTGGGCGTTTTATGGAAAAGTATCTCATCGCAGGCCTAGGAAATATCGGTCCAGAGTATGCCGGAACCCGCCACAATGCCGGTTTTGAAGTGGCTGATACACTTGTACTTAAACATAAGGGGATATTTCGATCGGCCCGGCTTGCAGATATGGCAGAGATCAGGGTAAGGGGTAAGCTCCTCACTGTGATCAAGCCAACAACTTATATGAATCTGAGCGGCAAAGCTGTTAAATACTGGATGGATAAAGAAAACATTCCGCCGGAAAGGGTGTTAGTGATCATGGACGATCTGGCCATTCCTCTTTCCAGGTTAAGGCTCAGGCCTTCGGGTAGCGATGGGGGTCATAATGGCCTGAAGAGTATCCAGGAAACGATTGGAACGGTCAACTATCCTCGTCTCCGGTTTGGAATTGGAGCACCCTATCCCAAGGGTATGCAAATTGAATTCGTCTTGGGAAAATGGGATTTCGTCGAAATTCCGATCGTAAAGAAAAAGATCGATAAATCGGTGGAAGTAATTGAAAGCTTTGTGTTTAGAGGGCTTTCAGCAGCCATGAACGAGGTAAATAATTTGGAATTCCTTAATTGATATTCTGATTTGTTTGATTATTTTAGCTTGCCTTAGATCTCCAATTTCCGGGAAAACCCCCGAAACCTATTTAGAAGCGCTGACGTTCAGATCGTTTAGCATCTCAATCTTTAAACCTTATTGAACAATGAAAATATTTTGTGTCGGGCGTAATTATGTGGCCCATGCCAAGGAGTTGGGCAACGATGTACCCGAGGAGCCGGTGATCTTCATGAAACCTAAAAGTGCACTGCTCCAGTCACACACCCCGTTTTATTATCCTGAATTCACTAACGAGCTGCATTACGAATGCGAGCTGGTATTGCGCGTTTCCAAAAATGGTAAATACATCCAGGAAAAACACGCCTCCAAATACTACAATGGTATTACGGTAGGTATAGATTTTACTGCCCGTGATATTCAGAACCAATTGAAAGAAAAAGGACTTCCCTGGGAGAAAGCCAAAGCCTGGGATAATTCGGCAGTAATTGGTAAATGGATAGATATCAAACCTGAGCTCAATAAAAAAGATATCAATTTCTGCCTGTATAAGAACAAAGAACTGGTGCAGCAGGGAAATTCAGGGAACATGATCTTCAATTTTGATTCCATCATTGCCCATATCTCGAATTATTTCTCGCTGAATATCGGTGACCTGGTATTCACCGGCACTCCCGCAGGTGTGGGAGAATGCGTGGTGGGCGATGACCTCGAAGGATTCATTGAAGATGAAAGTCTGTTCGAACTCTCAATAAAATAACCGCAAAGGTTGCTCAACGATATTCTGCTAAAGGCCTACAAGCTCATGTGCCTGGCCAGGCATATGGCCATTACATATGAAGAGAACAGGCAGATCTGTAAATACGTGCATTCCACTTCCCGTGGACATGAAGCCATCCAATTGGCTACTGCATTTCAACTGAAGCCCTATGATTATGTAAGTCCTTATTACCGGGATGAAAGCCTTTTGCTGGGTCTCGGTTATTCCCCTTATGAGCTGATGTTACAACTGCTCGCAAAGAAAGATGATCCTTTCACCGGTGGCCGCGCTTATTATGCCCATCCTTCTTCCATTGCTACGGATAAACCGCGCATCATTCAACAAAGCAGTGCAACCGGCATGCAGGTGATCCCTACTACCGGTATCGCACAGGGTATACAGTATCTCGAAAAAATATCATCGCCATTATTTCGAAAAGGTGCCGATGGGGAACTTCCTGTTGTGGTTTGCTCCCTGGGAGATGCCAGCATAACAGAAGGCGAAGTGAGTGAAGCTTTCCAGTTTGCCGTGTTGAAAAAACTGCCGATCATTTACCTGGTGCAGGACAACCGGTGGGGCATCAGCGTGACTGCTGAAGAAGCCAGGGCCATGGATGCTTATACCTATGCCGGCGGGTTCCAGGGGTTATCCCGGAAACGGATCAATGGGTCGGATTTTACTGAATGCCACCAACACATGCAGGAAACCTTCGACTATGTGAGAAAAACCAGGTCACCCATCCTGGTGCAGGCAGATGTTCCCCTGCTTGGTCATCATACCAGTGGAGTCAGGAAAGAATTTTACAGAACAGAAGAGGAACTTGCCAGGCAAGCGGCCCGTGATCCCGGTCCCCTGTTAAGGCAACAGTTGTTGGATGCCGGAATAGAAGAGGATACATTATTGAGGACAGAGGAGACAGCCAGGATAGAAGTGATGGACGATTTCAAACGGGCATGTATAGCCGCAGAACCTGATATTGCCACAGTTGCTGATCACGTGTTTGCGCCCACCCCTGTTTTGGAAGAAAAAGGCATTCGTGAACCAGCCGGCGCAGAAAAACTGATGATGGTGGATGCTGCATTGTTTGCATTAAGAGAGATCATGGAAGATCATCCGGAAGCTGTGCTCTATGGTCAGGATGTTGGCAGAAGGCTGGGAGGCGTTTTCAGGGAGGCTGCTACGCTGGCGGATAAATTCGGTGACCACCGCGTATTCAATACTGCGATCCAGGAAGCCTATATTATTGGATCCACTGCAGGGATGAGTGCCGTTGGTGTCAAGCCCATAGTGGAAGTTCAGTTTGCAGATTACATATACCCAGGCCTCAATCAGCTGGTATCAGAAATTGCAAAGTCGTGTTACCTGTCTAACGGCAAATTCCCGGTGCAGACCCTGATCCGAGTGCCCATAGGGGCATATGGTGGGGGTGGGCCTTATCACAGCGGAAGTGTTGAAACCACTTTGTTGTCCATTAAAGGCATCAAAGTGGTTTATCCGTCAAATGCTGCTGATATGAAAGGATTGATGAAGGCAGCGTTCCTGGATCCCAACCCGGTAATGATGCTTGAGCACAAAGGCCTGTATTGGAGTAAGCTGCCTGGTACTGAACGGGCCAAGCGACCCGAGCCATCCCGTGATTACATTATTCCGCTGGGGAAAGCTGATACGGTTCAATCAGCCTCCGATGAACATATAAATAGCGGCACCAGTTGTTGCATAGTTACTTATGGTATGGGCGTATACTGGTCCTTGCAGGCGGCTGCCGTTTTTAAAGGCCAGGTCGAAATCATTGACCTGAGAACGCTATTTCCCCTCGATGAAGACTTTGTTTTTAATACCGTGCGTAAGCATGGAAAATGCATGGTGGTCACTGAAGAACAGCTGACAAATTCATTTGCCCAGTCGCTGGCTTACCGAATCAGCCACAACTGTTTTCAATGGCTGGATGCTCCCGTGGAAGTGATCGGGTCGCTGGATCTGCCTGCTGTTCCAATGAATATGCAGCTTGAAAAAGCCATGCTCCCCAATGCAGAGTCGATCTCTGCCAGGCTCCGCGATCTCCTTAATAATTAGTTACTGGTTTCAAGTATCTCCAGGTCGGAGAATGAGATGGGTTTATAGATCACATTATAATTGGTGTTCCGGGGATCGGGAAGACTGGGTTGATAACCGCTCATCAGGAATAACCTCAGGGCAGGATTGATCGATACAAAATAGTCTGATCTGTTCCAGCCTGTACCATCGGGAAGATTATTGTCCAGGAACAGGATGTCAGGGACCAGATCTTTCATCAGTCTCATCCCATCCTTTAATGTATGGGCATAATAGACCTCAAAATCCTTCCTGACGAGGTAATTCTTCATCAGGATACAGAGGTCTACCTCATCATCTATGATCAATATCTTTTTTTCACCGTGGTTCATCTCTCTTCTAAGTTAGTATATATACAAATTCAGACCCTCGTTTGTTGAGGAAGGCTTTACCCAACGTAAACGGCATCAAAATTTAGGTAATACTGAAAACGATTAATCACTAAAAACATTGTAACGATGAATTCAACATCAAAAATTCTGATTACCGCGATAGGAGCAGCTGCAGCCGGAGCTGTAATAGGATTACTGCTCGCTCCTGAAAAAGGTTCTGACCTCAGGCAGAAAATACAATCGGCCGCCAATGACTGGGCTGACCAACTGGTAGACCTTGTGAATTCATCCCGCGAGAAATTCGGTGAAGTCAAAGGTGAAATGAAAGTCCGTGCGGAGAACGGCCTGGCCGAAGTCAGGGATAAAATGTAATTCCGATTCAAATTTTAAAATGATGTATGGAGGAAAATAAGAATGTTTTCAGCGACTTCGGAACAGGTATCATGGATTATGCGGAATCATGGTACAAGCTGACTTTATTGAGAGGAACCAAGAAAGCTACCCGCGCTGCCGCATTCTTATTGACTATTTTATTCGTCGTGTTCCTGGGGCTGTTCGTGCTTTTTTTTGCCGGACTGGCCCTGGGAATATGGCTTGGTGACCGGCTCAATAACCCATGGGCAGGATACATTATTGTATCAGGTTTATTTCTTGTGATCATGTTATTGCTCATTATGTTAAGAAATTATTTGGTGTTTCCTTTGATCAGGGACACGATCATTCGTAAACTTTACGATCCCAACCATGACTGAAACATCCCCCGAAAATGATATCAGTTCCGTTGAAAAAGAACTGACCCGTAAGATCGTCAGCTATAAGGATCTTTTGGAAGAAGAGGAACGCCTGACGGAGGAGTTCAACCGGCATAAAGCCCGGGTTGCAGAAGACATCAACATCATCAAGCTGAAATTGCAACCAGCTGGCCAGGCGTTAAATTTCATGGGCCGGATGGCAAGTGGACCCCTGCAGTCTGGATTGGTTTCTAAAGGGGCGAACCTGGCTATTGACCTGCTTTCAAAAAAATACCTCTTCCGTGGATCCGGCTTGTTGATGACACTGGCTGGTTCATTTCTTGTTAAGGGAGCAGTAAAATTATGGCAGAAGAATAAAGCAAGAAAAGATAATGCCCATAAGGCTGGATCAAATGGGAAAGCTCATTCTGCGGCGGATGAAATGCTGAACCAATAATCCCGGATCTGCCCGATCACTTTTACCAGGTGTTCAAAATTCACTGGTTTCACAACATATGAATTGGCTCCCAGTTCATAACATCTCCTGATCTCATTTTCATTTTTTGTAGTGGTAAATATCACTACCGGTATTGTTTTGTAATCAGGGCTCTCTTTAATTTCTTTCAATACTTCACGACCATCTTTTTTCGGCATGTTCAGATCCAGCATGATGAAAGCGGGGAATTTCCTGTCCAGCCCATTACCCATCTTTGCATTATCGAGATAGTCAATCAGTTCAATGCCATTTTCAACAAAGATCAGTTTGTCTTTATATCCGCACTCTTCAAATGCAGTTTCCAACAGGAACCTGTCATCCGCATCGTCTTCTGCGATCAGAATATAAGATTTATACATAGATAAGATGGTGGCCAGCGGCAAACACCATTAAAGATACCAAACCCGGACGTTTATTATTCAAAAAAAGAGATGCAACTATTGCATCTCTTATAAGAATTACTCCGGGCGATAGCTAGGTCTGTTCCCTTACACATCAGTTTTCCTTACACCTCCAAAGATCAGGGAGATAATAAAGAGCACAAGGAAGATATAGAAAAGGATCTTCGCAATGGAAGCTGCTCCTGCAGCAATTCCGCCAAAACCGAATATAGCTGCAATGATAGCTATTACCAGGAAAATAACTGTCCAGCGTAACATAGGCTTCGTTTTAAATTGTTGATATCAACATGAGGGAAAAAAACGATGCCACTGGCATATGGTGTTCAGGGGCAGCTCTTAGGCGGGTACGCTTGTTTTAGAAATATAAAAAAAGAGTTATGGAGACTGTGAGCAGTTCAGCAAGGCAAAAAGGAAAAACCAGGGCATCGCTATATGATAAGGCACCAGTGACCCATCCTGAATATAAAGCTTCGGGCAAATTAGAGGGTAAAGTGGCCATAATCACCGGGGGAGACAGCGGAATCGGACGTTCTGTAGCCGTTTTATATGCCATGGAGGGTTGTGATGTGGCCATAGTGTATCATGAGAACGACGCGGATGCAGAGGATGTAAAAAAAAGAGTGGAAGATCTGCAACGTACCTGTCTGCTTTTTAAAGGCGAGATCGCAGATGAAAATTTTTGCCGTAAAGTGGTTGTTGAAACTTATGAACATTTTGGGAAATTGTCCATACTCGTCAACAATGCAGCGGTGCAGTACCAGCAGAAAAAACTGGAAGAGATCTCAGCAGATCAATTACGATATACTTTTGAAGTCAACATTTTTTCATTTTATTTTTTTACAAAAGAGGCTATTAAAATATTGGATGATGACGGGGCAGTGATCAATACTACATCCGTCACAGCGTTCAGGGGAAGTCCCGACCTGATGGATTACAGTGGCACGAAGGGCGCCATCCTGGCATTTACGCGTGCCTTATCCCAGAACCTCGTGAAGAAAGGAATACGGGTCAATGCAGTGGCGCCAGGGCCGATATGGACACCGTTGGTATTTGAATCTTTTGACCAGGAGAAACTCAATACATTCGGAGAGAACACGCCAATGGGCAGGGCGGGTTTTCCATTTGAAGTGGCACCGGCATTTGTGTTCCTTGCATCCCGGGATGCATCTTATATTTCAGGACAGGTGATACATGTGAACGGAGGAGAGATCGTAGGTTAAATCTGTTCCAGTTTACCAGGAAATTCCAGGAAAAATGTTGCTCCCTCACCCGGAGTTCCCTCTGCCCAGATCCTGCCGCCATGATTCAGCATGATCCTGGAACACATGGCAAGACCTATTCCTTTCCCCGGAGCAGAACGCGGTTCCAGTTGTTCAAAGATCCGGAAGATCCTTTCTGCATAATCGTTGGAGAATCCTACGCCAAAGTCGTGTATGGCGATCACCGTGTAACCCATTCTGCTGTTCTTCCATTCAAAGATTTCTATACATGGAGTTTCATCAGGTTTTGAAAAATGAATGCTGTTCCTGATCAACTCCTGGAATAGAATAAAGAGCTGGTAAGGGATTGCATAGATCACAGGAAGTGTCGATCGTTTGATCTCAGTCTTTGTTTCAAATATGAGATCTTCCAGTTTATAGATCACTTCATCCATCAATTCATTCAGGTCAACTTTTTCCTTTGGCCGCTGGTCCTGTATCAGGTTCGCATATTGGACCAGGTTCTGGGCCAGTACCTGGAGACTTCCTGCATTGCTTTCGATTTTTCCAATGATCTGCCTTATTTCGTCTGCTGGAAGTTGCTCGATCCTTTTATCAAGCAGGGTGGAGAAGTTCCTGATCTTACGCATCGGTTCCTGGATATGATGAGAGGTAACCCGGCTAAGGTTTTCCAGCTCTCTGTTGGCCAGGTTAAGGGTCTCTACTTTGGCCTGGAGTTCATTCTGGAAAAAGATCCTTCTTTTCAATGTAATGATGAGGTAAAGGAAAGTAGAAAGTATGAGCACACTGGCAAATATCAGGAGTATGGTCAAAGCCGGGGTGGTCAGCTTGTCGAACCTGTCGCGGCTTTCACGGCGTGATCTCAGGGACCTTGATTCTGATTCCCTGATGGATTTATACAGTTGATCATATTGGCCTCTCAAAACATTGAGGTGTTCGATGAAGTTGGCTTTATCTGACTGCGATTCAGAATAGAGGGGGATCGAATCCTGGATCAACCTGAATCTTTTTTCCAGGAGCACCTTCATGGTCCTCGCTTTTTCCTGTTGCTCAGGATTGTCTCTGGTTATGCTGATCAGTGAGTCTGTTCTTGAAATCAATACCACATTGCCTACCAATATTTCGGGAAGTGCTTCCTTTTGGTTGACAATAAGCATATTTCTTAACCTGGAGCCATTGGCGTTTAATATGCCGTTGATCTGTTCTATGGCCAGAAGTACATTATTGGAATGTTCAAATCTTTTGATGTTTTCGTCAAGTTTCCTGACACGATTCATATAGCTGACAGACAGGAAAATGAACACTGACATGCAGATCGAAAACAGAACATACATCAACCTTGTTAATTTGGTCATATTATTTCCCCAGGCTGTAGAAATATTTCTACATATTTCGTATATTATGAAACTGGTACTTGTCCGCTTATCCCGGTTTTACCCTCTGAAAACCATATAGATGGGCAATTTATCATCATTTTCCCTGATCCGGGATTTTTGGAACCGAACTTGGTATAACAAAGACAGACTAACAACATTAACCCGGATTAAAAACAAGCCTGATGATCCACCAGAACATATCACAAAAACAACAGGCAAGAATACTTCCCCAGCAGATCCAGTTGCTGAACATCTTTCACCTGACCACGGTGGAGCTGGATCAGCGGATATCCCAGGAACTGGAAGAGAATCCACTATTGGAAGAAGTTACCCAAGATGAGAAAACTGAGGATAGTAGTGAGGCGCAACAGGATTTTGCGGACTGGGAAGAATATGGATACGATGACATTCCGGACTATAAAACGGAGTACGCCAATTATTTCTCAGACCAGCAGATTCCCGAGCGACCTATTCCCCAGGGTACTGATTTCCGTTCTTCCGTGAAAGAGCAGGTCAGAATGCTGATAGAAAATGATAGTGATTTCCACCTGGCAAGTTTCCTGATCGATTCTATGAATGATTCCGGATTGCTGGAGCAGGATCTGTCCACCCTGGCTGAAGATGTTTCCTTCACTTTGAAAAAATGGATAGAACCTGAAGAACTCGAGAAAGTGCTGATGGTGATCCAAACCATCGATCCACCCGGTCTTGGGGCCAGGAATATGAGGGAATGCCTGATGCTTCAATTGGCCCGCAAGGATCAAAATGATCTGCAGGTTGGCATTGCATACAGGTTGATCAGGGATCATTTTGAAGACCTGAATAACCGCCAGCTGGAAAAGATCATGATGCACCTGAAACTGGAAGAGGAGCAATTAAGGCAAAGCCTGGAACTTATTGCCACACTCAGCCTGAAGCCGGTAGACGTGGAAGCCGATGGTGCCGGTGTAAGAAATTATATCATCCCTGATTTCATCATCACCTCAGAAGAAGATGAACTGGAGATATCCCTGGCCAGGCAAAGATCAGCCTCACTCACCATCAATCGTGGGTGGATGGAAAATATCAGGAGCCAGTGCAATGAGAAGGATAAAGCAGCAAATTATTACCTGAAAAGTAAATTGCAGGCCGCCGAGTGGTTTGTTTCGGCTATCGTACAACGTGAGAACACGATGCTTAAGATCATGAATGCCATTGTTAAATGGCAGTACGACTATTTCCGTGTGGGCGATCCCTTGTTGTTGAGGCCAATGATCCTGAAAAATATTGCTGAAGAAACGGGAGTGGACATATCCACTGTTTCACGTGTCACTTCCAATAAATATGCATCAACACCATTCGGAAACATACTGCTGAAAGATCTTTTTACCGAAGGCCTTACTTCCGAATCGGGTGAAACGGTGAGCAGCAGGGTGATTCAACATGCGCTGAAGGAAGTGATCGATATGGAAGACAAGAAAAGACCTTTCACTGACCATCAGCTCGTTACCGTGCTGGCCCGTAAAGGATATAAAATAGCCCGGCGGACCGTGGCCAAATACCGGGAAATGTTACGCATCCCAACGGCCCAGTTGAGGGCTATATGGAAATAGAGATCAAATAATTAAATAAATAGAACCCAATGCCAAAAGCTCTGATCATTGACGACGACCACGATATCTGTTTTTTACTGAATAAGTTTCTGACTAAGCACGGCTTTAACGTGTTGGAGGCTTTGACTGCAAAAAAAGCATTTGATATCATAGATGAGCATGACGATCTGGATATCGTGTTGTGTGATTACCGTCTTGACAATACAGATGGCAAGGCCGTATTGATGAAGGTCAAAGAAAAATTTCCTGATCTGCCGGTGATCATCATCACGGGATATAACGATCTTAAAACAGCTGTGGAGCTGATGAAGCTCGGTGCGTTTGATTATGTGCTGAAACCATTATTTCCCGAAGAAATACTGAACACCATCAACACTGCCCTGAAGAAGTCTGACAGGACGATGGAAGTGCAGGCCGATGGTAATCTGACCGGGCCGGTTGTATCCAGGGAGAAAAGGAAAACCGGTTTCGCAGGTACAGACTATATTTTTGGTAACAGCCCTGTATTTCAGCTTCTGCTGGACCAGATCATACTGGTTGGTCCAACTGATTATAGTGTGATCATCTATGGTGAATCAGGAAGTGGGAAAGAAGCTATTGCCCAGGAAATCCATAAAAGAAGTAAGCGGGCCTCGCAACCATTTGTTGCGATTGACTGTGGTGCACTTTCCCGCGAACTGGCAGGCAGTGAATTATTTGGCCATGAAAAAGGATCTTTTACTGGTGCTATCAACCAGAAAATAGGAAGTTTCGAAGTGGCCAATGGTGGTACCATCTTCCTGGACGAGATCGCAAATCTTTCCTACGATATCCAGGTTTCATTACTCAGGGTTGTGCAGGAAAGAAAATTGAGGAGAGTGGGAGGAACCAAGGATATTCCTATAGATGTCAGGATCATTATCGCCAGTAATGAAAAATTATGGGAATCGGCCCAGAAGGGAAAATTCAGGGAAGATCTATACCATAGATTCAATGAATTCACCATCGAAGTACCGCCATTGAGAAAACGGAAAGAAGATATCATGATCTTCGCCCGCCATTTTCTTGCGAAGGCCAATGAAAGTCTTGGAAAAAATATAAAAGGATTCTCTGCCGAGGTGGAGGAGATCTTCAAAAATTATATCTGGCATGGCAACCTTCGCGAGCTTAAGAATGTTGTGAAAAGGGCAGCCTTGTTGAGTGATAGTGATTACATTGAAGACAGGAGCCTGCCTTTTGAGATCACAAATTTTTCCAAACTCCAGTTTGAAGGGGTTCCTGAACTTCCTGTTGAACCAACTGCACCTTCAGGTGTTGAACAGAAGAAAGCACCTGAGCCCATTTTCCCAAAGCCATTTGGTGGCGAAGGCAATAGTTTAAAAGAAGCCTCTATCGATCTGGAATATGAGCTTATTCTGAAAACCCTGAAAGAGGTCAATTTCAACAAAAGCAAGGCTGCAAGGCTGTTGAACATCGACAGGAAAACGCTTTATAACAAGATCAAACTTTACCAGGAATTGAATAACCGTAGCCATGACAGATGAGCCAAAAATAGCATCTGCAGAAAACATATCAGCCCACCAGGTTGATACTACGCAATACCAGGTGCTGGGTGACCTGGTACCAGGGATCGTCTTGATCTGTAATTGCAGTACCCTGCAGATCGAATATGCCAACACTGCCTTTTACAAAGAGTTGAAGGGCCAATATTCCCAGTTACAGGATTTCCTCTCTCCCCTGGAGTTGAAGAAGGCAAAACATGCGATCAGGTTTTGCATGGAGACCAACAAGGAGGAAAAAGCAACCATCAAACTGAGTCCCGATTCGGAAACTTTCTATTCAGTCAGGTTCAAACCGATCCAGGATTGTTCCATCCTGATGGTAGCATCACCTGAGAGCATGCCTACAGTGAATTTTGACCAGAAAGAGATCCTTGAACTGATCGGGAATATCAGGGAAACCACTGGTTATGGTATGTGGGTGTTTGATCTTGACCTGAGGAAGGCTTCCTGGTCAGACGGTATGTACCAACTACTGGAGGTCGAAAAAGATAAATATGAGGTTCTGGTTGGAAGTGATGAAGATCTTTACCACAAGTTTATAGAACCTGCCGATCTGCCCATGGTCAGGGAGAATTATAAAAAGATCATTGATGCAGGGCACGATGTGGATATGGTATACACTGTGATAACTGGTAAGGGTAACCGAAAAAAAGTACATACCAGTATTAAAGTGCTAGAAAAAAATGCGAATGGCATTTCCAAATGTATTGGCATCAATAAGGATATCTCGGCACCTTCACAACTTTCGGAATTGCTGTTAAGACAGGCTTCGGAGATCGCATTGAAAGAAAAAATGCTGCTGTTCGGAACCTGGCAATATGATCTGCAGACCAGGGAGCTTGAATGGTCAGATGGCATCTACTGGTTATTTGGATATGATCCCTATGTGGAAAGAAGAACCCTCCATATCGATATAGATTTTGTCACCAGGCATGTTGAAGATTTAGGTCAGGGTTGGTTCCAGGAATTCCTTGCTATCCTCGATCTTGAACATAAAGATGTTTTTGAACATAGCGCTGTGATCAGGATGAAAAACGGTGAGCGGAGAAAGATCGAATCCCAGGTCAGGATCTTCCGTAACAAAGAGGGGGCTCCGGTGAAAATATATGGCACCAGCCGGGATATAACAGAGAAAGACCAGTTGATGCAGGAATTGATCAACTATAAAGAAATGGTCCAGGAAAAAGAAGAGTTTCTTGGGCAGGGAAGCTTCGAATACGACCTGGTGACAGGCAAGTATTTCATATCTGAAGGGTTGTTGAAGATCTATGCGATCCCAAAAGAAGAAGCAAATGAGCTTACGCTGCGTGGATTGTTCACCACTTGTTTTGACCCCGAAGAGCAAAAAAGGATATATAACCTTTTTAAGGAACTTTCGTTGACAGGAGGCGCCCGGGAGATCGAGGTTTCAGCTATTGTGAATGGTGAACAAAAAGATCTTGAGGTGTATGCCAAAGTTTTCAAAAACCTGTCTGGTAAAACTGAACGCATCGTTGGCACTACCAAGGATATCACGGCCATCAAAGCATTATATAACGAGATGCTGCATTTCAAGCAGGATCTTGCAGAACGGGAGTTATTGCTCAAGCATGGTACCTGGCAGCTTGATCTGAGTACTGGCAGGTATAGTATTTCTGATGGTTTATTTGAAGTATTCGGAGTAAGCGAACAAGAGGTGGGTAATTTCCATATGGAAGACTATATTCTTCCGGGCGAACAGGAAAAGGCCGAAGCCGTCAGGCGGGAAGTACTTGAAATTGGATCTGCTTATGTAGACGATCTCATGATAAAGACTTCCCAAGGTGAGATCAAGTATATAGAGATCTTTTCCAAGCTGATTGTCAACAAAAACGGAGAGCCCGATAGAATTGTAGGTATTACCCGGGATGTAAGCCGGCTCCAGTCTTTTAAGCAAGAACTTAAAGATCAGGTGATGAGGGTGGATGTAATGAACCAGGAGCTCACAGAGGCAAAAAGAAAGCTTGAGATCAAGCTTACTGAACTTGAAAAAGCTAATCAGGAGCTTCAACTATATAAACAGACCATGCTCGATAAAGATGAATTCCTGAACCAGGGTACCTGGGAATGGGATCTTAAATCGGGCAGTATGGATTATTCAAGGGGTATCTATCGCTTGTTTGGCTATCATCACAAAGATGAAATGGCCGAATGGGACAACGCAGAAAAGGACCCCCGCCTGCATATGGATGAGGAAGAACGTAAGCGAAATGATGAGGACTGGGAAAAAATACTGGAAGAGGCGGATACTTACCTGAGGGAAATGGAGATCACAACTAAAGATGGTTTCAGGCGAAGGCTTGAAACTTTTGGTAAAGTATTCAGGGATGGTACAGGCAAGGCCTATAAAGTGATTGGTACTACGCGGGATATCACCAAGTTGAAAGAATACGAGCAGGAACTGGAGGTGAAATTGTATGAACTGAACCGTTCCAATAAAGACCTTGAAGAATTTGCCTATATCGCGTCTCACGATCTTCATGAACCTCTGCGTAAATTATCAACATTTGGTCAAAGGCTGAGTGCAAGTGCATACAATGAGTTGTCGGAGACCAATAAAGATTACCTGGAACGCATGCTGAGAGCTACGGAGAATATGCGGAACCTGATCGATAATCTACTGGAGTTCTCCAGGGTCACGAGAGGCGCGGCAACATTTATAAAAACGGATCTTAATCAGTTGTTGTCTGAAGTACTCAATGAGCAGGAACTCAGGATTGAAGAAACGGATGCAGAAGTGAAGGTTGAT